>NZ_JAILXP010000442.1 GCF_020740895.1 Streptomyces sp. UNOB3_S3
CCCCGGCCCGCCACGCGCCGCCCGGCCGGCCCAGCAGCGCGTCGCGCAGCCCGCGCGCGACACCGGCCGGCAGGACGCGGGTGGTGTAGCGGCGCTCGCTGGCGAGGCCCTCGCGGGCGCCCACGCTCCGGGCCACCAGGGCCTTGGACAGGCCCTCGGCGTACGCCCGGGTGCGGAAGTAGCGGAACCGCTCCCGGGCCGGCGGCACCCGGTGGTGGATCACCGAGCGGTCGTCGATGAGCAGCACGGCGTCCGGCAGCGCCCGGGTGAGCCGGATGCACAGCTCCGTCTCCTCCCCGCCCAGCGGCAGCCGTTGGCCGTCGCGCCCGATGCCGCTGGCGAAGCCCCCGACGACCTCCAGACCGGATTTCCGGAACGAGGCGTTCCCGCCGAGGACGTTGCGGACGGCCACCCTGCCCGGCGGCAGCCCCCGGTAGCTGCACCCGACCACCCAGTCGAACTCCTCCGGAAACCACGCGGGGCGGCGGCGGGAGGCCCAGACGGGCTGGGTCCGGCCGCCCACCGCCATCACCCGGGGATCGGCGTAGCCCTCGGCGAAGTGCAGCAGCCAGTCCCGCTCGGCCACCGCGTCGTCGTCGAGGAAGGCGATCACCTCGCCGGAGGCGGCCGCGACCCCGGTGTTACGGCCCGCCGACAGCCCGCGCGGGCCGGCGTTGGCCAGCACGCGTACCCGCTGGGCGCCCTCTTCCGCCCCCGCGCCGTCGTCGCCGTAGGTCTTGGCCAGGCGGCGCAGCAGCGCGGGGTTGTGGTCGACCACGAGCAGGGTCTCCAGCGCGGGGTAGGACTGGTCGCGCACCGAGGCCACCGCGGCGAGGATGTCGCCCCAGCGGTCCTCGGTGTACACGCAGATGACCACCGACACATCGGGCGTGCCGGTCCGTCCGTCGGGCACTGCGCTCAAGACACTTCCCCGCGGTTGGCCGCGGGCGCGAGGGCCAGCGGGCGGCGCCGCCGGGACCGCAGGCCGGTGCCGCGCTCACGGAGGATCACCTTCAGCACACGGATGCCGTCGCGCACGGCGCGCAGATTGCTCGTGCCGTGTATGCGGACGAACTCATGGCTGGGAATCTCCTGGACCCGCAGGCCGGCCTTGACCACTCTGATGTTCATCAGGGTCTCCACCTCGAAGCCGGCGCAGTCCAGGGCGATCTCGTCCAGGCAGCGCTTCCAGAACGCGTTGTAGCCGTAGCACAGGTCGGTGTACCGGGCGCCGAACTTGTGGTTGACCATGGACGTCAGCACCCGGTTGCCCAGCTTGCGGATCAGCGTCATGTCGTCGGTGCCGCCGCCGTTGGCGAAGCGGGAGCCCTTGGCGAAGTCGGCGCCGCCCACCAGCGCGGAGACATAGCTGACGATCTCCCCGCCGTCGGCCGAGCCGTCCGCGTCGACCATGACGATGATCTCGCCCGAACAGGCGGCGAAGCCCGTGATCAGGGCGTCGCCCTTGCCCTTTCCTCGTTGCTCGACGACCTTGACGCCCGGATACAGGTCGCGGGCGACACGAACGGTGTCGTCGGTGGAGTTGCCGTCGACCAGGACCACTTCGTGAATCCAGTCGGGAAGCGTCTTGAAGACGTAAGGAAGGTTCTCCGCCTCGTTCATGGCGGGAATGACGACGCTCACCGGTGGCGCTATCGCGAAGTGCGAGGTCACCGGCCGATAGCGGCCGGATGTCTCCGGATCCTCTTCACTGGCCGCCGGCCGAAGGAACGCACTCATGAGTTTCTTTCCCTCTCGTCCGGTGGACCGCCTGCCCCAGCGGTCCGATCGTGTGTCCGGTTCGAAAAGGGGGTACTCGACCTGGCCCCGAACGGCAGGAAACACCGTACGGAGAGGGCGAGTTGGCAAGTACACCGTGCCGCGCGGCAACGCGACCCGGCACGGTGGAACGGCCGAGCGCGGCACCCCCTGCCGCGCCCCGCGCCGGTCACCATCGCGACGCTGTGAAGCCCTCCCCGGAGCCGCTTAGAGAAGATGGGCCGATGCGGGTAGATGTACGACGGTATTGAAGCTTGAGTCCGTATGGCAAGAGGTGGGGCGGAGGCTCCTCCTTTGGTGTTATTTGCGCCTATGCAACCATTCGCAGGGACTTAACTATTGACGCCGTGTCCATGGCGGGCGGTTCCCTCAGCCGCCCGCCCGGATCCGTCCCATGCGCTTCAGCAGCCGGTCGGCCTGTTCGAACAGCTCCGGCCGCGCCAGCACCGTGTTGCGCAGCGCCCGCAGCGGCGCGCGCCGGGCCCGGTAACCCAGCGCCACCGGGTGGCGGCGGGTCACCCAGCCCTCGGAGACGCTGAGCTCGCGGGTCTTGAGGGAGTCCTTGTAGGACTTGCCGCCCCGCCCCAGGTCCAGATAGGCCAGCCCCTGCGCCGCGGCCCCCTCGGCCATCCGCATATGGAGTATCAGACCGGGGGAGTAGCGGCTGAACTCCGGGTCGTACGCCGGGAACCAGCACGCCAGCACCGTGGTCGAGCGCAGCCCGAAGTGGGCCGCGACCGGCCGCCCGGCCGCGTAGAGCACCGACAGCAGCCCGGCGAAGGACTCGGTGCGCGTATGGAACAGCTGCTCGACGAGGTGGGCTATCCACGGGCGCGCGAAGCGGTCCGCACGCCCTGTTCTTCGGTACTGCGCCGACTTCCAGCCGGTCAGCACCCGGAGCATCGCCGGGTCGCGCTCGTCGTGGACGTAGCGCACCTCGCCCAGGTCCCGGCCGAGCCGGCGCTCCTTGGCGAGCGTGGTGCGGGTGAACTTGGGCGACTGCTTGCGCAGCGCCGCGAGATACCGCTCGTACCCCTGGTCGACGTCGATGACCGGTGAGGCGAAGGACCCGGAGGCCGCCACCTCGAAGGGCTTCTGGCCCTCGACCAGGTGGTCGAACTCCCACAGGGAGAGGCCGCAGGCGAGCAGCAGCTCCCGGGTGTCCCACTGGAAGCCAGGGCGGTGCACCAGCCCCTGGGCGTCCGAGACCCCCAGCCCGATGGCCCGTCCCACACCCAGCGAGGTGCGCTGGAAGGGGAAGAACGCCACCGGCTCGCCCTCCTCCCGCACCACCGCGATCCGGATCCCCCGCCGGCAGCGCCCCATGGCGAGGGCGAACTCCGGAGCGAGGAAAGGATTCGCGAGCTGTGGTGAGCCGTCCGCGACGGCCCGCGCCTGCATCGCCGACCACACCGCCCGGTCGGCCGCCGTGAGCTCGCCGGGCCTGTACACGCTGATGTCCACGTCACGAAGCCCGACTTCTCGTGGCGCGGCCCCGGTGCCGCCGCGCGCGTGCCAGCAGGAACGCGAGGAGCAGGAGGACCGCGCTGACGGCCGCCACCGCGACCACGCCGCCCCGTACCGTCCAGGCGTGGAGCGCGAGCATGGTCTGGGCCACCAGCAGGTCGACCGCGACCGCCCCGCCGGTGGCCACCACGGCCCGGCTGAGGGGATCGAGCCCCCGCAGCGGGGCGGCCACCGCGCAGGCGGGCGCCACGATGAGGAAGAACAGCGCGAACGGGGCGCGCAGCGGCGAGGTGACGTCGGCGAGCGCCAGCGCGCCGCCCACCCCCGCGATGGCCGCTGCCACGCCCGCCATGACCGGCAGTGAATCCCGGGCGGCCGGACCCCCGTCGCGGCCGCTTCCCCCGTCCGTTCCCTCCGTGCCGTCACGTTCCGCCGGGTCGTCGAGTCCGGTGAGATCAGTAAAGCTCTGCATTGGCGACTTTGCCCCCCGAAGCGCCGGATGCCGGGCTTCAATGTCGCGCAATCGGCAAAGGCCCGTCAAGATGTGAAGGCCATGCGAAACAGCCCCCGACGGTCGTGACCGCCACAACCGGAGGCTGTCCGTCAGATGAACAGTGGGTGACGTGGTCCTACTGTCGGACCAGGCGTCAACTGACGGTCCGCAAACGCGGGTTGACGGCTCCGCTCCCGATCCTCCCATCCGGGTGACCCGTTGGCCAACCGGCCCGGATTTTTGGCATGGACACTTCCAGCGACATGGGGTCGCTGCTACCACGGAGATGGCAGAAACCCCTGCTAGGGAGATTCCATGAAACTGTCCCGGTTCGCGGGCGCCCTCTCCGCGCTGGCCCTCACCGCCGCCCTCGCCCTCGGCGGGGCCGGCGCCGCGCACTCTGCCGAACGCGCGTCAACCCCCGCCTACACAGCCCTCGGTGACTCCTACTCCTCCGGTCTCGGCGCCGGGGGCTACGACTCCGCCAGCGGTGACTGCAAACGCAGCACCAAGGCCTACGCGGCCCTCTGGGCCGCCGCCCACAAGCCGTCCAGATTCGACTTCAACGCCTGCTCCGGCGCCCGTACGGGTGATGTCATCGGCGAACAGCTCGGCTCGCTCAACGGCTCCACCGGGCTCGTCAGCATCACCGTCGGCGGCAACGACGCGGGCTTCGCCGACACCATGACCACCTGCGTCCTCGGCACCGACTCCGCCTGTCTGAGCCGGATCGACCGGGCCCGCGCCTACATCCGCGACGAGCTGCCCGCCAAGCTCGACGACGTCTACTCCGCCATCGGCGACCGCGCGCCCCAGGCCCAGGTCGTCGTCCTCGGCTACCCGCGCTTCTACCACCTCGGCGGGACGTGCGTCGGCCTGAGCGACACCAAACGGAAGGCCATCAACGGTGCCGCCGACCTGCTCAACTCCGTCACCGCCAAACGCGCGGCCGACCACGGCTTCGCCTACGGCGACGTCACGACCACGTTCACCGGCCACGAGCTGTGCTCGGGCAGCGCGTGGCTGAACAGCGTGCGGTTCCCCGTGAACGAGTCGTACCACCCGACGGCGTCGGGCCAGTCAGGCGGCTACCTGCCGGTGTTCGCCGCGGCGGCGTGACGGCTCCCGGAGGAGCCGGCGACGCCGGCCCCTCCGGCGCTCAACCGCTCGTACCGCCGTACCCGCCCGGGTAGCCCGACGGGCTCGCCGAGCCGGACGCCGACGGGGAGGCGCTCCCCGGCGACGACGCCTTCTGGCACGTCACCGTGAAAGGAACGTGCCGCGACACCCCCGCCCCCTTCACCTCCAGCGCGATCCAGTCCTTCTCCGGATCCCCCGCCCGGTGCGCCGTGTCCGTGTGCGAGAGGACCTTGCTCCGCTCCCCGGCGCCGAGGCGCGCCGTCCGCCAGCCGCCGTCCGTGACGTTCCCGCTGCCCGTCACCCAGCGGTAGGTGACGTCGGCGGGGGAGCGGTCCACCGCGACGGCGGCCTGGAAGGCGGGGGCCGCGTCGCCCGGCGGCGGGCAGGGGCCGGAGTAGCGGTCGCGCAGGGCGACGATGGTGATGGTGATGTTCACCGGGGCCGTACCGCCGGAGGAGCCCGAAGGGCCCGGAGCGGACGAGGCGGGCGGCGACGCGGCGGCCGACGCCGTCGTGCGCCCGCTGTCCTGGGGCGCGGGCGCCGCCCCCGCGTTCTTGTCGCTCCCGGTGGCCGCGCCCCAGGAC
>NZ_JAILXP010000443.1 GCF_020740895.1 Streptomyces sp. UNOB3_S3
CTCCCGCCCCCCAGGTCGCACAGGGGAGCGCTGTCGACAGCACCCGGTGACCTCCAGGCCACCTGGACGTCCCCTGCGGTACACCCGCCCCTGGTGTCCTTCCTGCGTCCGCGCACCCCGCCCGGACCTCCAGGAAGGAAGCAGCCCATGGGTTCTCGTCCGTACCGACGCCGTCTCGCTTGGGGCGCCGCCGCACTGCTCGTCGCCGGGATCGCGGTGCCCGCCGCGGCCTCGGCGGCCGAGCACCACGGCTCGTCGGACGTCTCGAGCCACACCCCGAAGAAGGCCAAGAACGTCATCCTGCTCATCGGTGACGGCATGGGCGACTCGGAGATCACCCTCGCCCGCGACTACACCGTGGGCGCGGCCGGCCGGCTCAACATGGACAAGTTCCCCATGACGGGCGCCTACACGACGTACGCCGTCGACAAGAACGGCAAGCCCGACTACGTCACCGACTCGGCCGCCAGCGGCACCGGCTGGGCGACCGGCCGCAAGACGGTCAACGGCCGGATATCCAAGACCCCCGGCACCGACAAGCCGATGACCACCATCCTGGAGCTGGCCCAGCGGGGTGGCCTGGCCACCGGCAGCGTCACCACCGCCGAGCTGACCGACGCCACCCCGGCCGTGCTCGCCTCGCACGCCACCGACCGCAGCTGCCAGGGCCCGGCCGACATGAAGGCCTGCCCGAACGACACCGTCGCCAAGGGCGGCCCGGGCTCCATCGCCGAGCAGAGCGTCAACCACAAGGTCGACGTCCTCCTCGGCGGCGGCAGGAACCGCTTCGACCAGAAGATCACCGAGGGCCGCTACCAGGGCATGACCGTCACCCAGCAGGCCGAGAAGCTGGGGTACCAGATCGTGACCGACGCCAAGGGCCTGTCCACGGCGAAGTCCGGCAAGCCCGTCCTCGGCCTCTTCGCCCCGGGCAACGTCCCCGTCGAGTGGACCGGCAGGAACGCCGCCGTCGGCGGCACCGCCGCCCAGCGCTGTGTGACGAACAACCCCGAGCGCAAGGCCGGCACCCCGGACCTGGAGAGCCAGACCCGCAAGGCGCTGGAGCTGCTGAACACCGGCAAGGGCAAGAAGAACGGCTTCTTCCTCCAGGTCGAGGGCGCCTCCATCGACAAGCGCGACCACGCCGCCGACCCCTGCGGCCAGATCGGCGAGACCGCCGCCTTCGACCGCGCCGTCAAGGCCGCCCGCGAGTACGCCGCCCAGCACCCGGACACCCTGGTCGTCACCACCGCCGACCACGGCCACAGCAGCCAGATCGTGCCGCTGGAGGCCAACCCGCCCGGCCTGTCCTCGACCCTGATCACCAACGAGGGCCAGCAGCTGAAGGTGAACTACTCCACCAACACGCCGGGCCAGTCCCAGGAGCACACCGGCACCGAGGTCCGGATCGCCGCCCAGGGCCCGCAGTCCCACCGCGTCCTCGGCGTCACCGACCAGACCGAGCTGTTCACCACGATCCGCACGGCGCTCTCGCTGCGCTGACGCACCGTCCGGTGACCGTTCCATACGGTCAGGGCCCGGCCGCCCCGGCAGCCGGGCCCTGTGCGTTTCTCACCAGTTACCCGCCGGAACATTGGCGGATCGCGTACCCCTCCACCGCCGCGCAGGGTCAACACTGGGAGCTCCTGATTTCCCCGCGCGCGCAGGAGGAACGCCGATGACCGGGTCCCGCGTACTGGCCCTCGGCCACTACCAGCCGGCCAGGGTGCTCACCAACGACGAGCTTGCCACCATGGTCGACACCAGCGACGAATGGATCCGCACCCGCGTCGGCATCCGCACCCGCCGGGTCGCCGAGCCCACCGAGACGGTCGCCGACATGGCCGGCCAGGCGGCCGCCAAGGCCCTGGCCAACAGCGGCCTGGCCCCCGGCGACATCGACCTTGTGCTGGTGGCCACCTGCACCGCCGTCGACCGCAGCCCCAACACGGCCGCCCGGGTCGCGGCCGCGCTGGGCCTGGCCTCCCCCGCCGTCATGGACATCAACGTCGTCTGCGCCGGCTTCACCCACGCCCTCGCCACCGCCGACCACGCCATCCGCGCCGGGTCGGCGACGAACGCGCTGGTCGTCGGCGTGGAGAAGTTCACGGACGTCGCCGACTGGACCGACCGCACCACCTGTGTCCTGGTCGGCGACGGCGCCGGCGCGGCCGTGGTCACGGCCTCGCCCGAGCCGGAGATCGGCCCGGTCGTCTGGGGCTCGGTGCCGGAGATGGGCCACGCCGTACGGATCGAGGGCACGCCGTCGCGCTTCGCGCAGGAGGGCCAGAGCGTCTACCGCTGGGCCACGACACAGCTGCCGCCGATCGCCCGCACGGTCTGCGAGCGGGCCGGGGTCGCCCCGGAGGAGCTGGCGGCCGTCGTCCTCCACCAGGCCAACCTGCGCATCATCGAGCCGGTGGCCCGGAAGCTGGGCGCGGTCAACGCGATCGTCGCCAGCGACGTCACCGAGTCCGGCAACACGTCGGCGGCGAGCATTCCGCTGGCGCTGTCGAAGCTCGTGGCCTCCGGCCGGGTGGCGCCGGGCGCGCCGATCCTGCTGTTCGGCTTCGGCGGCAACCTGTCGTACGCGGGGCAGGTCGTCCGCTGCCCGTAGGGGTAACCGGGGGGATGGCCCCGGTCCCGCCCCTTCACCGTTTCCGGGGGCACGCCCCCGACCCCCGGAGTCCGGCCCGGCATCGGGTCAGGGCTGCTCACGCAGATAGAGCGCCCCGCAGGAGTGGCACATCGGCACGTCCGGGTTGCCCCAGTCGTCCGTCGACCGCACGGCGGCGGCGCCCTCCAGCTCCCGTCCGCACATCGCGGTCGTGCCGTCCTGCCGGACCACATGCCAGACCTTGATCTCGGCCCGGGGGTCGGCGGCGGCCCGGCCGTCGATGTACTCGGCGCGCAGCTCATGCTCCATGGCACCACCATGCGCCGGGGGAAGGCGCCCCGCGACTCAGAAGGCCCGGGGCACCCGGCCTCAGAAAACAGACCACCCGGTAAGCGTCGTGAAGTGGTCCAGCGCCGCGACACCGGCCACGGAGTTCCCCCGGGCGTCCAGCCCCGGACTCCAGACACACAGCGTGCAGCGTCCCGGTATCACCGCGACGATGCCGCCGCCCACGCCGCTCTTGCCCGGCAGGCCCACCCGGTAGGCGAAGTCGCCGGCCGCGTCGTACGTGCCGCACGTCAGCATCACGGCGTTGACCTGCTTGGCCTCGCGGCGCGGCAGCAGCCGCGTCCCGTCGGCCCGCAGCCCGTGCCGGGCCAGGAAGCCGCTCGCCAGCGCCAGGTCCCGGCAGCTCATCTCGATGGAGCACTGCCAGAAGTAGTGCTCCAGCACCGTCGGCACGGGATTGTCCAGATTGCCGTAGCTGGCCATGAAATGGGCCAGAGCCGCATTGCGGTCGCCGTGCTCGGACTCGGACTTGGCCACCGCCGCGTCGAAGGAGACGTCCGGGTTACCGCTCTCCGCCCGCAGGAACTCCAGCATCGTCGTGCTGGCGTCCCCGGTCAGCGTCTGGAGCCGGTCGGTGACGACCAGCGCGCCGGCGTTGATAAACGGATTGCGCGGAATGCCGTGCTCGTACTCGAGCTGCACCAGCGAGTTGAAGGGGTTGCCGGAGGGCTCGGTGCCCACCCGCTCCCAGATCCGGTCGCCGCCCTCGGCCAGCACCAGCGCGAGACTGAACGCCTTGGAGATGGACTGCACCG
This sequence comes from Streptomyces sp. UNOB3_S3, assembly GCF_020740895.1. GTDB lineage: Bacteria > Actinomycetota > Actinomycetes > Streptomycetales > Streptomycetaceae > Streptomyces. Next base: position 3,721 of record NZ_JAILXP010000443.1, read on the forward strand.
AGAAGGGCCGTTCCCAGTCCCCCACGCCGTACACCCGGCCGTCGGCATCGGCGACGGCGATGCCGAACTGACCGGTGTCCACCTCCGCCAGAGCGGGAATGTAGTCGGCCACCTGCCCGCGACCGACCAGTGGCCGGGCGAACTCGGCGACCTCTTCGAGGACGGCCTGGTAATCCAATGGTGCTCTGCGCTTTCCTGGCGGTGTCACCGACGTCGTCGTCGGCGACCGCAAGAGTACAAAATGGACTGCGTGACCAGCGACAATCCCCCCGGCACGGCCGGTCCCGGCGCGCTGCGGCCGTGTCTGCCCTCCCCGCTCACGGAGCTCGCGGACGACCGCTTCACCGAGCGCGGCCTGCGGCTGCTGCTCAAACGGGACGACCTGATACACCCGGACCTGCCGGGCAACAAGTGGCGCAAGCTGGAGCCCAACCTGCGCGCGGCGGCCGAATCCGGCGCCCGGACACTGCTCACCTTCGGAGGGGCGTACTCCAACCACCTCCGGGCCACGGCCGCGGCCGGCCGCCTGCTGGGCTTCGGCACGATCGGCGTCGTCCGGGGCGACGAACTGGCCGGCCGGCCGCTCAACCCGTCCCTGGCCCGCTGCGCGGCGGACGGCATGCGGCTGCGCTTCGTCGACCGCGCGACATACCGCCGCAAGGCGGAGCCGGAGGTCCTGGCGTCCCTGGCCCCTCCGGACGCGTTCGTCATCCCCGAGGGCGGCAGCAACGCGGCGGCCGCCCGCGGCTGCGCCGAGCTCGGCCGCGAGCTGCGCGAGGTCGCGGACGTGGTGGGCGTGGCCTGCGGCACGGGCGGCACGCTCGCGGGGCTGGCGGCGGGCCTGTCCGCCGGCCAGCGGGCGATCGGCTTCCCGGTCCTGAAAGGAGGCTTCCTGGAGACGGAGATACTCCGCCTCCAGGACGAGGCCTTCGGCGGCCGCCACGGCACCTGGACCCTGGACGACCGCTTCCACGGCGGGGGCTACGCGAAGAGCACTCCCGAGCTGGAGGAGTTCACAGCGGACTTCGCAGCCCGGCACGGCATCGCCCTGGAACGGGTGTACGTGGCGAAGATGCTGTACGGCCTGACGACGCTCGCCCAGGAGGGCGCGTTCGCACCCGGCACGCGGGTGGTGGCCGTCATCACGGGGGCGCCGTGACCCGGGACGACGGCCTCAGCCCTCCTCCCCCTCCCGGTACGCCGCCGCCTCCTCCAGGTCCAGCCGCCGCAGCAGCGTCCGCAGCATCTCGTCGTCGATGCGGCGCGCGTCCCGCAGCGCCACGAAGACCTCCCGCTCCGCGCCGATCACCTCGCGCGCCAGCCGCCGGTAGGTGTCGTCCACCGACTCCCCCGTCCGCTCGTCGACCGCCCCCAGCCGCTCCCACACCGCGTTGCGCCGCCGCTCCAGGACGGCGCGCAACCGGTCGGCCAGCGGCTGCGGCAGCGCGTTGCGCTCATCCGCGAGGAGCTCCTCCAGCCGCCGCTCCGCCGCCGTCGACGCCTCGCTCTGCGCCTGCGCCTCCACCAGCGTCTCCGCCCCCACGTCCCGCGCGGGCAGCCGCAGCCGCCGGATGAGCGGCGGCAGGGTGAGCCCCTGCACCACCAGCGTCCCGATCACCGTCGTGAACGTAAGAAAGAGGATCAGGCTCCGGGCCGGGAACGGCGAGCCGTCATCCGTGGCGACGGGGATGGAGAAGGCGATGGCCAGCGAGACCACACCCCGCATCCCGGCCCACC
>NZ_JAILXP010000444.1 GCF_020740895.1 Streptomyces sp. UNOB3_S3
GGGGCGGAGCCCCCGGGAATCGGGAAGGGGCGGGACCGGGGAAGGGACACGCATGGACCTCGTCATCCGCGACGCCCACGTCATCGACGGCACCGGCCGCCCCTCCTACCGAGCCGACGTCGGCCTGAAGGACGGCCGGATCGCCGAGATCCACCGCGAGGGCGAGGGCCGAAGGCCCACAGCCCCCCGCACCCTGGAGGCCCAAGGCCTCGCGTTATCCCCCGGCTTCATCGACATGCACGCCCACAGCGACCTGGCCCTCCTGCGCGACCCCGCCCACACCGCGAAGGCCGCGCAGGGCGTGACCCTGGAGGTCATCGGCCAGGACGGCCTGTCCTACGCGCCCGTCGACGACCGCACCCTCGCCGAGGTGCGCGCCCAGATCACCGGCTGGAACGGCGACGGGAGCGACATCGACTTCACCTGGCGCACCGTGGGCGGCTACCTCGACCGCCTCGACCACGGCTTCGCGGGCGAGGGCATCGCCGTCAACGCCGCCTATCTCGTCCCCCAGGGCACCGTCCGCATGCTGGCCGTCGGCTGGGAGGACCGCCCGGCGACGGCCGCCGAGCTCGGCCGCATGAAGCGCCTGGTGGCCGAGGGCCTGGAGCAGGGCGCGGTAGGACTCTCCTCCGGCCTCACCTACACCCCCGGCATGTACGCCGACGACGCCGAGCTGACCGAGCTGTGCCGGGTCGTCGCGGCGTACGGCGGCTACTACTGCCCGCATCACCGCTCGTACGGGGCGGGCGCGCTCCGGGCGTACGAGGAGATGATCGAGCTCTCCCGGACGGCGGGCTGCGCCCTCCATCTGGCCCACGCCGTCATGAACTTCGGGGTGAACGAGGGCCGCGCCCCCGAGCTGCTGGCGCTGCTGGACGCCGCGCTGGCCGACGGCGCGGACGTCTCCCTCGACACCTACCCCTACACCCCCGGCTCCACCACGCTCGCCGCTCTGCTGCCGGGCTGGGCGGGAGAGGGCGGCCCGGAGGCGATCCTGGCGCGGCTGCGCGACGACGCCACGGCCGCCCGGATCGGGCACGCGCTGGAGGTGACGGGCTCGGACGGCTGCCACGGGGTGACCGTGGACTGGGAGAGCGTGGAGATTTCGGGCGTCGCGGACCCGGCCCTGGCTCCCTACGTCGGCCGGAGCGTCGCCCGCTCCGCCCGCGAGCGCGGGGAGGAGCCATGGGCGACGGCGCGACGCCTGCTGCTCGAAGACCGGCTGGGGCCGACGATCCTCCAGCACGTGGGTCATGAGGAGAACGTCCGCACGATCATGCGGCACCCCGTCCACACGGGCGGCAGTGACGGAATCCTGCACGGCGCGAAGCCGCATCCGCGCGCCTACGGAACGTTCCCGCACTACCTGGGCCGCTACGTCCGCGAGCTGGGAGTGCTCTCGCTGGAGGAGTGCGTGGCGCATCTCACGTCGCGTCCGGCGGCCCGGCTGAGACTGCCGGACCGGGGTCTGGTCCGGGTCGGCCACCGCGCCGATCTCGTTCTCTTCGATCCGGAGACGGTCGCCGCCGGTGCCACTTTCGAAGCCCCACGGACGCTTCCGACCGGCATTCCTTATGTCCTGATTGCCGGACGCTTTGTGATGGAAGACGGACGCCGGACGGACGTACTGGCCGGACGGACAGTACGACGCACTCCGGCGGGCTGACCAGCGCGTTACGGGCGAGGGTGCTGAGACCGAAGCGACGGAGGAAAGGGCGCGCACGGCGTGGGGCGTCCCCGTATGGTGGCCGTCATGCAGGTGATCCAGTCAACGAAGCTCGCCAACGTCTGCTACGAAATCCGTGGCCCGGTGCTCGAGGAGGCCATGCGGCTGGAGGCAGCAGGTGAGCGCATCCTCAAGCTGAACACCGGCAACCCCGCGATCTTCGGCTTCGAGTGCCCGCCCGAGATCCTCGAGGACATGCTGCGCAACGTGGGCGACGCCCACGGCTACGGCGACGCCAAGGGGCTGCTCGCCGCCCGCCGCGCGGTGGTGCAGCACTACGAGACCAAGGGCATCGAGCTGTCCGTCGAGGACGTCTACCTCGGCAACGGTGTCTCCGAGCTGATCCAGATGTCGATGCAGGCGCTGCTCGACGACGGCGACGAGGTCCTCGTCCCCGCGCCGGACTACCCGCTCTGGACGGCCTCCGTCTCCCTCGCGGGCGGCACGGCGGTGCACTACCGCTGCGACGAGCAGTCGGACTGGATGCCGGACCTGGCCGACATCGAGAGCAAGGTGACGGACCGCACCAAGGCGATCGTCATCATCAACCCCAACAACCCCACGGGTGCGGTCTACGACGACGAGATGCTGCGATCCCTCACGGAGATCGCCCGCCGTCACAACCTGATCGTCTGCTCCGACGAGATCTACGACAAGATCCTCTACGACGGCGTCACCCACACCCCGACCGCCGCCATCGCCCCGGACCTGCTGACCCTCACCTTCAACGGCCTGTCCAAGGCCTACCGTGTGGCGGGCTACCGCAGCGGCTGGATGGCGGTCTGCGGCCCCAAGGCCCACGCCGACAGCTACATCGAGGGCCTGACGATCCTCGCCAACATGCGGCTGTGCGCCAACATGCCCGCGCAGTACGCGGTGGCCACCGCGCTCGGCGGCCGGCAGTCGATCAACGACCTGGTGCTGCCGGGCGGCCGGCTGCTGGAGCAGCGCGACGTGGCGCACGAGCTGCTCACCCGGATCCCGGGCGTCACCTGCGTCAAGCCCAAGGGCGCCTTGTACGCCTTCCCGCGCCTCGACCCCAAGGTCTACAAGATCAAGGACGACCGCCAGATGGTCCTGGACCTGCTGCGGGCCGAGAAGATCATGGTCGTCCACGGCACGGGCTTCAACTGGCCGGAGCCGGACCACTTCCGCCTGGTCACCCTCCCCTCCGCCAAGGACCTGGCGGACGCGGTGACCCGGATCGGGAACTTCCTGGACGGTTACGGACAGCCGTAACCCTCACCCCTTCCTGCAATCGAAACAACTTTAGACCGCGTCTAAGTTAGGATGGCCTTCAGAGGTAACTCAGGAGGCCATCCATGTACGAGCCGACCCGCACCAGGCACGCGGCGTGCACGCACGGGCCGCACCGCTCCCGCGAGGAGGAGCTCACCATCCGGCTCGCCGGCCATCTCACGGCGCTGCTCACCGTGACGGACGAGCTCCGCGCACTGACCCCGACGACCGCCGGCCTGGACGACGCCGCGCACCGCCTGACCCTGTGCGTCAAGCACCTGCGCGGCAACCCCCCGCTCCGCGCCCGACCGACGGCGGTCCCGGCCAACCCGCCCGCCCGTATCGCCGCACTGCACCAGCGCGCCCACACCCTCGCCGGCCAGGCCCTGGTCGTCGCCACCCAGCGCGGCGACACGACGGGCGCGACCCTGGCAGCCGAGCGCATGGCTGCCCACGCGGCGGCGCTGGGCATCACGGACCGGATGTAGCCCGCGTGCGGCCGTCTCCGCGTCCGCTTGTCCATCACGCCGCAGCCGTTCCCGGACGAGGACACTGCCCCGCGTGCCGGTACACGACCACGGGCGGGCCCGAGGCACGCTCGATGGTTCCCCTGCGGACCGGGTCGAGAGGCTTCACGTCGCAGCGGCAGACCGAGCACTTCTCCCCCTTGGGCGCGTAGGTCACGTACTCCCACTCATCGGTCCCGGCCGCCATCGCGTGTCCCTTCGCCGCCGTCTGTGTGCGTCAGCAGCCGATGGTGTCGGGGACGGGGCATCGGGATCTAGCCGGTTTCCTGTTCGTGCAACAACTCATCTCGGATACGCGCCAGCATGGCGCGCATGTCATCACCGGACAGAGCCGCCGATGCGAAGCGCTCGAACTTCTCGACATACAGGGAAACATCCCGGGGATCGGTGACCACGATCTCGGCATGGATCGTCTCGACCGTCACTGTCCTGTCGTCCCGGATGACGAATGCGTGGTTGGCGATGTCCTGTTGCCGCGCCGACAGGGGAACGGTCCGAATGTCGATGTTGGGGAGGCGCGAGAGGGAAACGAGTCGGTCCAGTTGTTCCGCCATCCTGGCGGCCGACACGATCCGCCACCGCAGCACGGACTCAGTGATGACGAAGTGAAGTTCCTTGGCCGAGTCGTAGAGCACCTGCTGGCGGTCGATCCTCGCGCTGATGGTGCGGGTGAGAACCTCCTCACCAAGGTCGTGCCGGGCAAGAATGGCCCGGATGTACTCGGGGGTTTGCAGCAGTCCCGGGATCAAGGCCGGTTGGAAGAGGCGCAGCACGGCCATCTGGGCCTCCAGCGATCTCGTCTGCTCCTGGGCCTTGTGCACCCCCATCCGACGGACCAGGCGCCAAGCCGTGGCTTCCGTGGACGCCGCCCGGGCTACCTCCAGGTACTCGGCCTTGACCTCGTCCGAGACTCCGATGGCCGTGAGAATACGCTCGACGTCCGCCGGGGACGGTGCGACTCTCCCCGTTTCAATCCTGCTGAGCTTGCTCGTGGACATCACAGCGCTGCGGGCGACGGTCTTGGCTTCCTTTTCGGATGCCTGCCGAAGCGCCCGCAGCGCCGCTCCCAGCTGCCCTCTGTTCACGCGCCGACGTGCTTCTCCCACCAGTCGGAGAACGGCTCGGCGTGCGCCAGCGCTGTATCCCGGATGGTGACGAAGTCTTGTGCCCGGCTGTCAGGCATCGTTTCCCGCTCTGTGACGGCCCCCGCGTCGTCGTAATGCATGACGACTGCCGTCCTCTCGTCAAAGAGCCAGAAGTCTCCAGCCCCTTCGAGTGGGTTGGGCCTGTCCGTCGTGTCGAGGATGAAGAACTCTTCGCCCCCGGTCGCGTTCTTCCGGTATCCCCAGCCCAGTTCGAACCGGAGATACGGTGTGAGGGGGCGCGTCAGAATGTGCACGCGGTAGACGCGCTTGCCGAGGTCCGTGAAGGTCCGAAGCTCCGACACCCATGCCTCGTTGTAGTCGTCCGGCTGTGGCTGCCCGGAGAGGAAGGCTCGGTAGGCGTCCACGTTGCCCGACCCGCTGTAGTCGGCGAGGGTCTCCAGCCTGAATGCTTCTTGCTCGAAGGTGCCGAACAGCTCTCCGAGAGTCTTAGGTGTCACGGAGGCCCTTCCGGATCAGGTCGAACACGAGCTGCATCGGGATCTCCACGAGGGTCTCGTGTGCCGGAATCTCCAACCCGTGATCGGTAGGCGTCTCCCCCTGCACCAAGAGGGTGTCCCTGTCCGTGGCATAGATGGTCGGACAGTCCTTGATGTCACACGTGCTCACGAGCTTCGTGACCTTCACGCGGTTCCCTCCTCAGTCTGCTCCGCTGTGCCCGCTTCGATGCTTCCGACCCCGCAGGGTGGGGCGCAAGAGGTTCCGGTTTCCGAAACGGGAAAGCGGGGTGGGACGGAGGAGAGCGCCAGGGCGCCGCGCTCGATCAGCCGGGAGGGCTGGGAGGGAGGGT
>NZ_JAILXP010000445.1 GCF_020740895.1 Streptomyces sp. UNOB3_S3
CGGTGGGGGCGACGGCCCGATGGCCGTCGCCCCCACCGTGTCCCCCAGCTGGTGGAGGAGCCCGACGAACGCGCCCCCGAACGCGCCCCCCACGCACGCCGTCGCGAACGGCCTCCCCAGTGGCAGCGAAACCCCGTAGACCAGCGGCTCCCCGATGCCGAGAAGCGCTGCCGGAAGGGCGGAGCGGATCACCCTGCGGACCGACGTGTCCCGCGCGAGCCGGACGTACACGGCGAGCGCCGCCCCCACCTGCCCCGCGCCCGCCATCGCCAGGATCGGCAGCAGGACCGTGGAGCCCCGCTCGGCGATGAGCGTGGTGTGGATGGGGATCAGCGCCTGGTGGAGGCCCAGCATCACCAGCGGCAGGAACAGCCCGCCCAGCGCGAAGCCCGCCACCGCGCCCCCGTTGGTCAGCAGCCACTCCGCGCAGCGGCCGATCGCCGACGACACCTCGCCGGCCACGAACATCAGCCCGTACAGCGTCACCAGCCCCGGCAGCAGCACCGTCAGAGCGGGCGTCACCAGCGCGTCCAGGGCCTCCGGCACCACCCGCCGGCACGCCTTCTCCACGACCGTCCCCAGCAGCGCCGCGCCCAGCGCCCCCAGCACCCCGCCCTGTCCGGGCGCCAGTTGCCGGCCGAACACGGCGACGTGCGCGACACCCGGGTGGACGATGACGGCCGCGACCGCCCCGCCCAGCACGGGCGTGCCGCCGAACTCCTTCGCCGTCAGATACCCGACGAACACCGCGATCAGCGACATGAAGCCGGAGACGATCGCGGACAGCGCCGGGACGAGCGCGGGCAGCCAGTGGAGATTGGCCAGCAGCCCGCCGGCGCCGGCGATGACGCCGCAACCGACGAGGGCGGGGATCAGCGGTACGAAGACCTGGGCGAGGCGGCGCAGGAAGAGCCTGCCGGGCGTGCCGTCACGGGCCCGCCGCCGCTCCCGTAGCGCGTCACCGCGCGCGGCGAGGGCGTCGGCGGTGGTCCCACAGGCCGCCACCAGCCGCTCCAGCTCCGGCGCCACCCGGGCGACCGTCCCCGGCCCCAGCACGATCTGGAAGGACTCCCCGTCCTCCACCACGCCCAGCACACCGGGCAGCGCCCGCAGTTCCGCGCCCCGGACCGGCGCGCGGTCCGCGACCTCCACGCGCAGCCGGGTCATGCAGTGGCCGACGGTACGGACGTTGCCGGCGCCGCCGAGCAGGGGGAGGAGGGCGGCGGCGGTGTCCTGAGGGTTCATCGGGGCACGACGCTACGGCCCGCGCCGGCCGATCAGCCGTGCGCCGCGCCCGCCGCGCGCAGGGCGGCGCGCAGATGGCCGTGTGCCTGGTCCAGCAGCCGGGCGGCCGTGGGCCCGTCGACCTCGCCGAGGAGGATGAGGATGGCGTTCTTCACCTCGCCCCCGGCGCCGGTCAGCGCCGCCTCGACCTCGTCGTCCGCCGCGCCCGTCGCCAGCGAGACGATCCGCTGGGAACGGGCGCGCAGCTTCTCGTTGGAGGCGCGGACGTCGACCATGAGGTTTCCGTAGGTCTTGCCGAGCCGCATCATCGTGATCGTCGAGATCATGTTGAGGACGAGCTTCTGCGCCGTGCCCGCCTTCAGCCGGGTGGAGCCGGTGAGGAGCTCGGGCCCCACGACGACCTCGATCGCGTGCTCGGCGGCCGCGCCCAGCGGCGAACCGGCGTTGCAGGCCAGCCCTACCGTGAGCGCCCCGGCCGCGCGGGCGTGCCGGACGGCCCCCACGGCGTAGGGGGTGCGGCCCGAGGCGGAGACGCCGACGACCGTGTCGTCGGGCACGATCTCGAGCGCGTCCAGGTCGGCGGCGGCCCCCGCCGCGTCGTCCTCGGCCCCCTCGACGGCCGACACCAGGGCCTCGGGACCGCCCGCTATCAGGCCGACGACCTGCCCGGGGCCGGTGTTGAACGTCGGCGGGCACTCGCTGGCGTCCAGCACCCCCAGCCGCCCGGCCGTGCCCGCGCCCGCGTAGATCAGCCGGCCGCCGCGCGCCATCCGCTCGGCGGCCGCGTCGATCGCCGCCGCGATCTCGGGGAGCCGGGCCGCGACGGCGGCGGCGACGCCGGCGTCCTCCGCGTTCATGATCCCGGCGATGTCCAGGGTGGGCAGCCGGTCGATGTCGGCGAGGTCGGGCCGGAACGCCTCCGTGGTGAGGGCGGCCAGCTGGGCCCGGAGCGCGGCCGGATCGGCGGACGGGGTCATGGACGGTTCCTCGGGTCTCAGCGCCGGTCGCGCGGGGCGTGCCGGTCGCGCGGGGCGTGCCGGTGGGCCAGCGCCTCGTACGACGCGGACAGGGCGGGCGCCGCGCGTTCGTACGTGCGCTGCGCGACCCCGATGAACAGGCAGTCCACCACGAGCAGCTGGCTGGTGCGGCTCGACATGGCCGCCGGGCGCAGCTCGCTCTCCCGGGCGGAGGACGTGGTGAGGATGTGATCGGCGTACTGGGCGATCTCCCCGTCGGGCCGCCCGGTGATCGCGACCGTGGCCGCCCCTCGCTCGAAGGCGACGCGCAGCGGCTCGATGACGTCGGTGGTGCGCCCGGAGTGGGTGATGGCGATCGCCACGTCCCCGGAGCGCAGCTGGACGGCGTTGGTGACGGCCAGGTGGGGGTCGGCGGGGGCGTGGGCGATCAGTCCGATGCGCAGCAGCTTCTGGACGAGGTCCTGGCCGACGAGGTTGGAGGCGCCGATCCCGTAGACGTCGACGCGCCGGGCGGCGGCGATGGCGCCGACGGCCGCCTCCAGCGCGGCGGTGTCGAGCCCGGCGGCGGTGTCCGCCAGGCACTGCGCCTCCTCCTGGGCGAGCTTGGCGACGACGCGGGCCAGCGGGTCGTCGACGGCGATGTCGGCGGTGACGGCGGGCGCCCGGCCCGCCGCCTGCTCGGCCGCGAGCGCGGCGAGCGCGAGCCGCAGATCGCGGTAGCCGGGGTAGCCCAGGACGCGGGCGGTGCGCACGACGGTGGCCTCGCTGGTGCCCGTCAGCTCCGCGAGCCCGGTGACGGTGAGCGCCGCGGACCCGGCGGGATCGCCCGCCACGGTCTCGGCGACGCGCTGCATGGAGCGGGTCATGGTGGGCGCGAGGGTGCGGACCTTGGCGGCCAGGGCGGCGGGCGGGGTCGGGAGCGCCGGGCGGGGAGCGGCCGAACGGGCAGTGACGGAAGTTTCCTTCACCTTGATGCTCACATCGTGAAAGGTATTTTCGGCCCGGTGTGCCGTCAACCCTCCGGGCCCCCGACAATGGATCGCATGGAGCTCGAACAGGCACTGCACACGGCGCGCGCGCTCGTCCTCGCCGATCTGGTGGCGGGCGACGCGGCCGACGCCGACGTCGTCTCGCTGGTCGAGGACGCGGTGGCGCACCGGCGGTGGTGGGCCGAGCAGTGGCCCGAGGGCGCGGCGTTCCTGCCCGGGCTGGTGGCCCAGGACGTCCAGGACGCCCTGCTGGAACGGCACGGCCGCTGGCCCCTGTGCCCGGTCTGCACGGACTCGGGCGACCCCCACGCCCTGGAGGTGGAGCCCGAGCTCGGCCCCGACCCGCACTGGGCCTGCGCCAAGCAGGCCGTACTGATCGCGCCCGTGGGCTCCCTGGCGACGGCCCTCGGACACGGACACTGACCGGTGGCCTTCCGGTGACCCTCTACATCGACCCCCCGAACTGGCCGGGCCACGGCCGCATGTGGTCCCACCTGGTCAGCGACGTCTCCTTCGACGAGCTCCACGCCTTCGCCGCCCGCCTGGGCCTGCCCGGCCAGGCGTTCGACGGCGATCACTACGACGTGCTGTCGACGGCGTACGGGGACGCCGTACGGCTGGGCGCGGTGGAGGTGAGCAGCCGCGAGGTGGTGCGCTTGCTGCGCGGGGCGGGCCTGCGCCGCCCCAAGCGGTAGCAGGCCCCGGTCCCACCCTTTCTCCGTTTCCTGGGGGGCAAGCCCCCAGCCCCCCAGGGGGCGAGGGGCTCCGCCCCCGCCCGGGGCCCTGATGCCCGGGGCGAAGCCCTAGGGCCCGGGCCCACCGGGGTCCGGGGCGTCAGCCCCGGGAAACGGGAAGGGGCGGAACTGGGGCACCCTCCCCGCCGCAGCGGAGCTCAGCCGCGACGTACCAGCCCGGCGGTGCCGTCCCGGTCCCCGGCCCCGGCCCCGGACCCGGACCGCGCGACGACCCGCGACGCCCCCCGGTGCAGCCGGGACGCGACCGCGGTCGTACCGAGGGCTGCGGCCGCCAGACCGGCACCCAGCCACGCGACCGCGGGATAGCCCCACCCCGCCGAGATGACGAGCCCGCCCAGCCAGGGACCGACCGTGTTGCCGATGTTGAAGGCGGACGTCGTCGTCGCCCCCGCGAGCGTCGGCGCCGCGTTCGCGACGTTGAACATCCGTGCGTTGAGCGCGGGCGCCGTGACGAACGCCGCGACACCGAGCAGCAGCGCGAGCCCCACGGCCGCGACCGCCACGTGCGCGGTCAGCGCCAGCAGGGTCATCACGGCGGCGGACGCCGCGATCCCCCCGTACATCGTGCCGAACAGGTGCGCGTCGGCGATCCGTCCGCCGATGGCCGTGCCGATCAGCGCCCCGACGCCGAAGAGCGCGAGCACGGTCGGCACCCAGGACTCCTTCAGCCCGGCGGTCTCGGTGAGCAGCGGGGCCAGGTAGGAGAAGAGGCTGAAGACGGCGGCGGCGTTGAGCGCGGTGGTGACCAGCGCGAGCCAGACCTGCCGGTCGCGGTAGATGGCCAACTCGGAGCGCAGACGCGGCGCGTCCGCCCCGTCCGACCCGCCCGCCCGCGCGGTCGCCGGCACGAGCGCCAGGACCCCGGCGAGCCCGAGCACCGACAGCCCGGCCACCGCCCAGAACGCGGCGCGCCAGCCCGCGTGCTGCCCCAGCAGCGCGCCCGCGGGCACGCCGACGATGTTGGCGACGGACAGGCCGCCCACCATCACCGCCATGGCCCGGGCGCGGGCGTCCGCCGGCACCAGCGACACGGCCACCGCCGCGCCGACCGCCCAGAACCCGGCGCAGGCCAGCGCGCTCACCACCCGGGACGCGAACAGCACCCCGTACGAGGGCGAGAGCGCGCCCGCCACCTGGCCGAGGCCGAAGACGGCGAGCAGCGCGACCAGCGTCGTCCGGCGGGGCAGCCGCAGCGTCGCCGCCGCGAGCACGGGCGCGCCGACGACCATGCCGATGGCGAAGGCGGACACCAGCAGCCCGGCGCGCGGGATGGAGACGTCCATGTCGCGGGCGATGGGCTGGAGCAGCCCGGAGAGCATGAATTCGGACGTTCCGAGGGCGAAGACCGACAGGCCCAGGACGTGGACGGCGGGGGGCATGGGCGACGTACGGCGACGTATGGGAGTGGAGTTCGGCGGCATACCCATGGCCAGCATGATCAACACCGGCGGTATTCCCTCCCCGCTCACTCCCCGTTCC
>NZ_JAILXP010000446.1 GCF_020740895.1 Streptomyces sp. UNOB3_S3
CTGCATGGCTTCAAACGCCTCCGCATCCGCTGGGAACGACGAGCCGACATCCATGAAGCCTTCCTCCGCCTCGCCTGCTGCCTCATCACCCTCAGACAGATCAACTCATTCTGTTAGCTGTTGTTAGCCTTCTCGCCCTCCAAACGTGTACGGCCTTCACCGTTGGACGCACGAATACGCGCGATGTCCGTCGCCGTAGGGATGTTTCCGGCGTTCAGCCAGTCAGCTACGACGGAGTACGATTTGGTCGCCATGAAGAGGCGGATCATCTCGATCAGCACTGGTCCGTACACCGGGTCAAGCCTCAGGGTATATCCATCACCGTCCTTGACCGCTACACGGCCGAACGGTACGAGCCCGCCAGCCCACCGGCCAGCTGCACGCAAGGCTTCCCGTGAAGCCTTGATGCGAGCACGAATGGCTTCCAACTCGGCCTCGGCGAGTACAGCAAGAATCTTGGCGATCGTTCGACCCCAAGGAGTCGAGAGATCAAAACCCTCTTCAATCGAGACGAGGGACTTACCGTGCTCATCGCACCAGTCGAGAAGGGCACAGAGGTCCTTGACGGATCGAGCTATTCGGTCGATCTTGTACACGTACAAGACATCGAACTCGTGCGCGCGATTGTTCAGCCAGTCGCCCAGTTTTGGCCGTAGCCAAGGAGACAGCGAGGCTGAGACGTCAATATCCTCAGCCCATCCCGTCAGCTCGATCTCATCGGCATCTACTCGCTTCTGGATGCGACGCCGCTGCGTCTCGTCGCCAGTTTGCCCAATGTTCCCAACTGACAGCCGGACAACACCAAGCGCCCGCCGAGAAGCACAGCTAGATGAATGGCTAATTATCACGCCGCCTCAAGACTGGTAACTTTTGCATTGCGTATCCCGCCGCACCACCAAGCGTTTATCAGAATTCGTAGGCGGCAGCGATGGATAGTCTTGACGCGTTGAGGCTGCATGGTCCACAGAAAGACGTGCGACTGCCTCAAGGAGTGCGAAAATCGGGCGCCCATCATTTGCATGCAAGCACCCAACGGCCATCTGCGCCGTACACTCGAGGGGTTCACCGGCGGTAACTCGACCTATCGTCACAGCAGGAACGCCAAAGGTCAGGCCGATCTTCGCTCGACTCGCAGCTATGCACATCTGTCAAACCTCCTTCACTTGACGAAGCATCCGGGTCCGCAGCGGCTCCACCGCCGAGCACAGCCGTCACGGACTAGATCGAGTGTGCTGAGGATCCCCGGTTTCGCTAACCGGGGATCCTCGGGTATAAGACCCCGGATGCCCGGGGGACTTGTACGTTGACATAGCTATGCAGCGACTTCCAGCGTCTTGCCGTCTGCCGTGAGCGAATCGGCACAGCCAGCGGAACAGCGCGGCTCGCCGAGCGTCAAGGAATTCCGCATCAAGCAGCCCCGGGTTGGCAATCCCACGCGATCAATCGGCAGGGGTTGGCCCGCCATCTCACTGGCCTAGGGACGTGCACGGCAGCACCCAACAGGCCCCGCTCGAGCTCCTCGGGTAGCAATGGCGGAATTTCGGCAGGCCACCTCAGCAGGCGGGACTGCCGGGGTGGCCCCGAGTAGCCCCTGAGACGACGTGACTATCGCAGCGGGACCAACAAAATGGAGTAGGTTAAGGAGGTATCCCGAGAGGACTTCACGCGGGCGGTTCGGTCCCGCGATCCGCCGCGCGGCCGACTCGGTCGGTCCTGGAGCCGCTCGGCCCGGTCGGGACCTTCCTCGGCGGTAAGTTCGTCTCCCACACCATCCTCGGCGCCCTTCTCGGAGTGTTCGGCGCCGCCTTGCAGCCCAGTCCTCGCGCGCAGGCGGTGCTGCTTTTGGCCGCCGGGGCCCTGATGCTGCTTTTCGCGCTGGATCTTTTCGGCGTCAAGGCGGTCGGCCGTCTGGTGCCCCGGCCGCCGGCTTCCTTCAGCCGAGCCGTGCGGCAGACAACCAAGGGCCGCTCGGCCCTCGCTCCCGCGCTGCTGGGACTGGCCACCGTGCTGGTCCCCTGCGGGGTGACGCTCTCGGTGGAACTGATCGCCATCACCTCGGGTTCGCCGGTGGCCGGAGCCGCGGTGATGGCCGGGTTCGTGCTCGGCACCGCGCCGCTCTTCGCACTGCTCGGCTACCTCTTCCGGCGCTCGGCCCGCGCCTTCTCCGGCCGGCTGGGGATCATCACCGGTGTGGTGGTGCTGGCCGTGGGCCTGTGGACGATCAGCTCCGGCCTCCAAGCCGGTGGCTGGGTCTCCTTCCAGCCCCAGTCCGCCCAGGCCGCCGGAGCGACTGAGGCTGTACGCACCGACGCCTCCGGCAAGCAGATCGTCACCGTCACCGTGACCAGCGTCTACTCCCCCACCGCCATCACCGCGAAGGCCGGTGTGCCCACCACGCTCGTTCTGCACGGCAAGGGCGCCAACGGGTGCGCGCGGGGCTTCACCATCCCAGCCCTCGGCATCCGGGAGATCGTCGAGACCGACGCCGACACCGAGGTCGACCTGGGCACCCCGAAGGCGGGCACCCTGCGCTTCACCTGCTCCATGGGCATGGTCAGCGGCAACATCAACTTCCAGGAAGGTGCCACGCGATGAAGCTGTTCGGCAAGAAGCACCAGGAGTCGCCCGACGGCCGACAAGGTCGTGCTGCTGGTGGAGGGCATGCACTGCAACAGCTGCGGGCTGCTCATCGACGACGAGATGGAAGAGGTCCCCGGGGTGCGCGCGTCCCGCACCGACGTCAAGGCCGGGCGCACCACGGTCACTCTTGACGGCGACGGCGGGACGGTCGTACCGGACGAGCTGGTCGCAGCGGTTCAGCGCGCCGGGTATCAGGCGTCCCTCACCCTGTGAGCGTGCGATGTCCGCGGGCCTGCCGGCCGGGCACCCCCGGCCGACAGGCCCTTCCAGGCTCACTCGCCGACAGGTGTCACCTGGACCGAAGCCCTGGCCAGGGGCGGGGTGCCAGAGCAGCTCCCGGCGGAAGATCCGGTACAGGACCTCGGGCGGCTGGTGGTAGCAGAACACCGAGGATCCCGTCCCGGCGATGGCAGGGGTGTCGATGAACAGCGACAGCTCGGCCAGGAAATAGCGCACCGCCGATTCGATCCGCGCCTCGCCCGGTTCGAGCCCGGCCGGCAGCTTGCCGTCGAGCACCCAGGCCGTCGCCCGGCGGCAGGCGGCCCGGAATTCCGCGTCCTCTACGTACAGCCGTCGGCCATGCTCGTGCAGGCGTATGAAGTGCCCGTTCGGCCAGAACCGGCACATGATCGGCCTACTTCGCCGGGGCCCGGTGTGGCGTGAATCTCGGCGGAGCCACCGGGTAGAGGGCTACCCTCCAAGGCAGCACTACTTCGGAAAGGCCTCAGCAGTGACCCACGCATCACCAGCACGCAGGGCAGCCGCCCGCGCGCTGACCGTGTGCGCGGTCCTGCTCGGTTTGTTCCTCATGCACGGCAATCCGGCCGCGGCCATCGACGGCTGCCACGGGGGCATGTCAGCCCCGGCGAGCGCCAGCATGCCCATGGCCACCCAGCCGGCCGGGCACATACCGGCCTCAGCCGCGGGCCATGATCATCACCAGTCCAGCGACACCTCGCCCGCCCATGCCTCGGCGAAGCCGGACATGCCCATGATGGCGGGGGCCCTGTGCACTTCCACCCCCGCGCGTGACCAGGCCAAGCTGGCGACGGCCGGGCCGCTGATGCTTCTCGCCTTCGTGATCTTCGGTGGATGGCAGCAAGCAGGCCGCCTTCGCGCCTGCCGGGCGCAGCGCCGTGGACCGCCGAGAAGCGGGCGAAATCTGCTGCTCCAGGTGTGCGTCGCGCGGACGTGACAGCCGTCGCCCGGTTCTGAGAAAGACCTCACGAACTGGCACGGCTCCCGTTCCGTACACCCGCGTGCGCCCATCGAGGCCACGCACACCTCGAAAGACTCGACACGATGTCTGTTTTCTCCCGCATCTCTTCGCGTCGGCGCACTGTCGCCGCCGCCTCCGTCACCGCCGCCCTGGCGCTGGCTCTCGCCGCCTGCGGCTCCTCGAAGGACTCCTCCATGCCCGGCATGGACCACGGCTCCCCTGCCTCCGCGTCGTCCTCGGAGAGCGGCATGCCGGGGATGGACCACGGGTCGATGCCCGGCATGGACCACGGCAGCATGGCCAAGGGCGACGGCCTGTCCGACACCAAGGACGGCTACCGCCTTGTCTCCGACGCCAAGGAGCTCCCTGCGGGCAAGGCCACCGCGTACAAGTTCACGATCACCGGCCCGGACGACAAGCCGGTCACCGGCTTCGCTGTCGACCAGACCAAGCGGATGCACTTCTACGCCGTCCGGTCGGACCTCACCGGCTTCCAGCACATCCACCCCACCATGGCGGATGACGGCACCTGGACGGCCGACTTGACCGCCCTCGAGCCCGGCTCGTGGAGGACGTACACCTCCTTCACCCCTGACAGCGGGCCGGGCAAGGGCAAGGACTTCGTCCTCAGCCGCACCGTCACCGTCCCCGGCGACGCCAAGGACACTCCGCTCCCGGCGGCAGCCGCCAGCACTGAGGCCGACGGCTACACCGTGGCCGTCAAGGGCGAGCTGAAGGCCGGCATGGCCGGCCCGATGACGGTGAGTATCAGCAAGGACGGCAAGCCGGTCACCGACCTGCAGCCCTACCTGGACACCTACGCCCACCTGACCGCCTTCCACGAGGGCGACCAGGCCTTCGCCCACCTCCACCCGGAGACCAAGGTCAACGGCGACAAGGGCGGCCCCGACCTGTCCTTCCACGCCCAGCTCGACAAGCCCGGCAACTGGCGCCTGTTCCTCCAGTTCCAGACCGGCGGCAAGCTCCACACCGCAGCACTGACGCTCCGCGTCGGCTGATCCACACCTGCGGGGCGCCGCTCAGGCGGCGCCCCGCGCACCCGTTCTCCTGGCGACGACGCGAGCGCACCGGGCCGACACCGCAGCGATACCCGAGGCCGCACACGCTGCGGTACGCCGTCGGCGACGATCGCGAGATACCCCAAAGGGGGTATCGACAGTCGGACAGGCTTCTCGCGCGACTCCCCCTCGGCGCAGCAGCCATCATTTCTGCATCCACCAGGGCATTTCCACCCCGAATCGACAGACTTCCACCTCCCATCCGGATACCCCCCGGGGGTTGCTCCCGATACCCCTAGGGGGTATAAATCTTTACCAGGGCGCTCGCGAGGCGCCCACCCGAAGATCAACGACCGGAGGCACCCATGTCCTGCTGCTCCCCCGACAACAGTTGCTCCACCTCCGCCGCCGCACGTGACGAGAAGACCACAGGCGTCACCACCGTCTACAAGGTCCAGGGCATGACCTGCGGCCACTGCGAGACCGCCGTCACCAAGGAGGTCTCGGCCGTGGCGGGCGTGACCGGTGTCCGCGTCGACGTCG
>NZ_JAILXP010000447.1 GCF_020740895.1 Streptomyces sp. UNOB3_S3
GGGCACGGCGGGCGGGGTGGTCGGCGCGGCCGGCCGAGGTGAGCTGCCAGGGCACGCTGGTGACCATGACGCCGGGGGTGAACAGCAGCCGGCTCTTGAGCCAGAGCGCGGACTGGTTGTGCAGCAGGTGCTCCCACCAGTGCCCCACGACGTACTCGGGGATGAACACCCCGACCACGTCGCGCGGGCTCTCGCGCCGTACGGAACGGACGTACTCGACGACCGGCTTGGTGATCTCGCGGTACGGGGAGGCGATCACCTTCAGTGGGACGTCGGTGTCGAGTTCCTCCCACTGCCGTTCGAGGGACTTCGTCTCGTCACGGTCCACCGCGACGGTGAGGGCCTCCAACTGGTCGGGCCTGAAGGCGCGGGCGTAGGCCAGGGCGCGCAGGGTCGGCTTGTGGAGGGTGGAGACCAGCACGATGGCCAGCACCCGGGAGGGGCGGACGAGTTCGGCGCGCGGATCGGCGACGGCGAGCTCGGCGGCGACGGTGTCGTAGTGGCGGCGGATGCCCCGCATCATCACCCACAGCACGATCGCGGCGACGACGGCCAGCCAGGCGCCCTGGATGAACTTGGTGGCCAGCACGATGACGAGCACGAGCCCGGTGACGACGGCCCCCGACGCGTTGATGACCCGGGCCACCTGACCGCGCCGGCGCCGCATCGCGTCGGTCTCCGTGCGCAGTTCGCGGTTCCAGTGCCGGACCATGCCGGTCTGGGAGAGGGTGAAGGAGGTGAAGACGCCCAGGATGTAGAGGTGGATCAGGCTGGTGACGTCCGCGCGGTAGAACCACAGCAGCAGCCCCGCCGCCAGGGCCAGCGCGATGATGCCGTTGGAGAACGCGAGCCGGTCGCCCCGGTTGTGCAACTGGCGCGGCAGATAGCGGTGCTGGGCCAGGATCGACGCCAGCAGCGGGAAACCGTTGAAGGCGGTGTTCGCGGCCAGGATCAGCACCAGCGCGGTGGCGGTCTGCACGACGTAGAAGCCGAGGCTGCCCTCCCCGCCGAACACGGCCGCCGCCAGCTGGGCGATCACGGTGCGCTGGGTGTACGAGGTGCAGTCGCCGGACAGGCCGGTGAGCCGGCAGGAGTCCTCGGTGATGTGCACCTTGGTGATCAGGGCGAGGGCGGTGACCCCCACGAACATGGCCACCGCGATGATGCCCATGACGCTCATCGTGGCGGCGGCGTTCTTCGACTTGGGCTTGCGGAAGGCCGGGACGCCATTGGAGATCGCCTCCACGCCGGTCAGGGCCGTACAGCCGCTGGAGAAGGCGCGCAGACACAGCATGACCAGGGCGAAGCCCGCCAGCCCCGCGTCCCGGGGGTCGGCGGTGATGCCGAACCCGGCGCTCTCCGACACCGGGGGGTGACCCACCGTCCAGCGGAACAGCCCGGTGATCACCATGATCAGCACGGCGGTGATGAAGAGGTACGTGGGCGCGGCGAAGGCCTGCCCCGACTCCCGCACCCCCCGCAGGTTCACCCCGGTGAGCACGGCGACGAACCCGACCGCCATCAGCACCCGGAACTCCGCCAGCTCCGGCACCGCCGAGATGATGTTGTCGACCCCGGAGGCGACGGACACCGCGACCGTCATCACATAGTCGACCAGCAGCGAGGCGGCCACCACCAGACCGGCCGAGTCCCCGAGGTTCGTCGAGACCACCTCGTAGGAGCCGCCACCGCTCGGATAGGCGTGCACCACCTGGCGGTAGGAGAGCACCACCACCGCCATCAGCGCCACCACGGCGGCCGCGATCCACGGTGTGAAGTGGAGATACGCCATGCCGCCGAGGGTGAGGACGAGGAGGATCTCCTGGGTGGCGTAGGCCACCGAGGAGAGCGGGTCGGAGGCGAAGATGGGCAGGGCGAGCCGTTTGGGCAGCAGCGTCTCGTGGAGTTCCTCGCTGCGCATGGCCCGGCCGAGCGCCAGCCGCTTCAGAAGCCCCGTCATCTTGACCATGGCGAGAGCCTAAGTCTTATATGACCGTCATACGGTGATATGTGGGGCTGTGCGGCGTGGCCTCCCCCGGTGGAGCGCCATGGACGCCCTGGCCGAGGGCCTGGAGACCGTGCCCCGCCGCACCCTCACCCACCGGGGAGCGGAGTTCACCGAGACGGACCTCGACGCCGTCCTGACCCGCCGCCCCAGGTCGTGCTCGTCGCCCGGCGGGCCGCCCCGGGCAACTGGCTGCGGGCCGAGGCCCGGCGACGGCTGTGTGGTCCGGGCGGCGGACGCCGGACCTAGCGGCGGCTGTAGGCCAGGAGCAGCACGACGGCGACCAGCGTCACGATCAGCGTGCCCGCGGAGGGCCACGATCCGGGGTCGGTGCCCTCGATCCTGTCACCGTCGGGGGCCCCGCCACCGTGGGCGTCCCTGCGGTGCTGGTCGCGCTCCAGCTGGGCCTGGTGCTTCGTGGAGACCTCGTCCCAGGTGATACCGCATTTATCGCACCGGTACTTGTATACGGACACAGTGCCTCCCCCCTTTCCGACGCGCTGCCGCGTCATCGCCGGGAACCCGTGGGGTTCCCGAACCCTAGTGCGGGCCCTGTGGAGCCTGGAAGTCCATCGGGTGGTCTTCGCCCGATCGAGGGAGAACCCGTAACGGGACGGTGGGGGAGGAGAGTCTGAAGCGTCCACGGAGGCTCGCGCATCGCGCGCGGACGTCGGAAAAGCGACAGAGCGGCCGGGGACGGCCCCGGCCACTCCTCTCCCGCGCCAGGGCCGGTTGTCAGTGGTCGGCCCTAGCGTTTCTCCCAGCTGACAGCCGGTCACCGTGGCCGGCGGGGAGAGGGGCCGAGCCATGTCCGCAACCAGGACGACCACCTACCTGGAGCTGTCCCAGGAGGGCGGCGGGGCGCACAAGTTCTACGAGGTCACGGTCGACGCGACGACCGTGACGGTCCGCTACGGGCGCATCGGCTCCGCGGGCACGACCCAGACCTCCGCCTTCCCCAGCGCCGAGCGGGCCCGGGCCGCCGCGGCGAAGAAGGTCGGCGAGAAGGTCCGCAAGGGCTACGCCCCCGCCGTGCCCGGCGGCCGCGCCGCCCGCCCGGTGACCCGCCGCCAGGTCGCCTCCGCGCCCTCCACGGCCCGGGCCGTCGCGCCGGTGCTGTGGCGGTTCCGCACGGGCGCCCCGGCGTTCGGCATCCACATCGACGAGGACCGCTGCTGGGTCGGCAACCAGGACGGCGACGTGTACACCCTCGGCCACGACGGCGAGGTCCTCGCCCGCTACCGGCTCCCCGACGGCGTCAAGTGCCTCGTCGCGGACGACTTCTGGATCTACGCCGGCTGCGACGACGGCACCGTCTACGACCTCTCCGCCAAGCTGCCCTTCGCCGCGTACCGGATCGCCTCCGACGTCGACATCTTCTGGCTCGACATCCACGAGGGCATCCTCAACGTCGCCGACCGCGACGGCGGGCTGACGGTCATCGACCACGAGGACGAGCACCAGTGGTCGCGCAGGAGCACCGGCTCCCACGCCTGGATGGTCCGCCGCGACGCGCGCGCCGTCTACCACGGCCACAGCGCCGGCGTCACGGCCTACGCCCAGGACGGCGGCGGCGAGCTGTGGCACACCCGCACCACGGGCGCGGTGCTCTTCGGCTGGCAGGAGGACCACGCCGTCTACGCGGGCACCAACCGCACCGTCGTCCAGCGTCTCGCCAAGACCGACGGCGCCATAGAGGCCACATACCTCTGCGACACGGCGGTCTACTCCTGCGCCACCGCCCCCGGCGGCTGCTACGTCTTCGCCGGCGACTCGTCCTCGTCCGTCTACTGCTTCGCCGCGGACGGCACACGGCTGTGGAAGCTCGGCACGGGCAGCGGCTCGGCCCTGTCCATGCAGTACCTCGACGAGAAGCTGTACATGGTCACCACCGACGGCTCCCTGGTGTGCGTCGACGCGAGCGAGACGGCCATCGCGGCGGCCCAGTCCGGCATCGTGCCCACGCCCCTCGACATCAAGTCGGCCGCCGCCCTGCCGACGTACGCGCCCGCCACCACGGTCCGGACCGTATCGGCGGTGCCCGCCGGCGGCATCGTCGTCGAATGCGTCCAGCAGGGCGGACGACTGCGCGTCCACGTGGTCTCCGACGGCTACGACCCCACATGGAACGTCCAGTTCCCGCGCGCCGTACGCCTGCCGGGCGCCCGCTACGTCGTCGAGGCGCTCTCGCCCGCGTCGGGTGGGTTCTACCGGGTCCGGGGCGAGATCAAGCGCATACTGTGACGGCCCATTGAGGCCTGTCGCGGCCCATTGCGGCTCCTTACGACCGCCTTCCGCCGCGCGTGCACCGCACCGGGCTCCGGCCGAGGACACCGTATGACGAAGATGTTGCACCGGGCCGCCGAGCGGCTCTTCCCGGACGGCACCAACCGGTACGGCGCCCTGCCCGCCCTCCTCGTCCTGCTGACGGTCGTCAGCGGAATCGTCGACGCCGTGAGCTTCCTCGGACTGGGCCACGTCTTCGTCGCCAATATGACGGGGAACGTCGTCTTCCTCGGCTTCGCCCTGGCCGGTGCCGCGGACCTGTCGGCCCGGCACTCCCTGCTGGCCGTCGGCTTCTTCATCGCGGGAGCATGGGCGACCGGGCGCGCGGCCGGCCGGATCGCCTCCCAGGGACGGCTGTTCGTCTCCGTCACCGCCGCCCACACCGCCCTGACCGGCGCGGCCCTCGCCGTGGTCCTCACGACCGGTCACCGAAGCGGCGGCGTACAGGCAGCGCTCATCGCGCTCCTCGCCTGTGGCATGGGGATGCAGAACGCTGTCGTCCGCAGGATCGCCGTGCCCGACCTGAAGACCACCGTCCTCACCTTCACGATCACCGGCCTCGCCGACGACCCGTTCGGCGCGCCCAGGGTGCGCCGTCTCGCCTCCCTCGCCGCAATGTTCACGGGCGCCCTGTGCGGCGCCGCCCTGCACCTCGGCCCCGGGCCCGCCGCCGCGCTGGGAGCGGCGACGGCGTCGCTGGCCGTGGTCACGCTGGCCGCGCTCACCTGACGACCGGTCGGACCGCCGCTGCCGCCCCGGCCTCCGGGCGCCCGAACCGGCCGCGCATCATGGCTGCGTGCACATGAGAACAGCAGGTCGCAGGGTATGGACGTGGTCGGCGCTCGCCGCCTCGTGGGCGGGGCTGGTCGTCGGGATATCGCTCGTGGCGACCGTCCTGTTCCTGTGGGGGATCACGCATCTCGCCCCCGACGCGGACAGCCCCGCGCTGACCGTTCTCGCCCTGCCGCTCTGGCTTGCCGTCCTCGCGGTCCTCTCCGCGATCCTCACCCCGCTGCTCGTCATGCCCGCCGCCACCCTCGCCCACCGGATGGGCACCCGGGGGAGGGGCGGCGACGCCTGGTGGTGGACGCCCGTGGGAGCCGCCGTGGTGGCGGGCGCG
>NZ_JAILXP010000448.1 GCF_020740895.1 Streptomyces sp. UNOB3_S3
GTCGAGGACCACGGCCTGACCCCCCAGGGCGCGGTCGACCCGCCCCCGTACGCCCGGCCCGGCGCCGTCGCCTGGTACCGGGACGGGCCCCAGCCGGGCAGCCCCGGCGCGGCCGTCCTCGTCGGCCACCTCGACACCGACCACGCGCCCGCCGTCTTCTACGGCCTCGGCGGCATCCGGCGCGGCACCAAGGTCGACGTCACCCGCGCCGACGGCTCCGTCGCCGAGTTCACCGTCGAGGACGTCTCCGTCTTCACCAAGGAACGCTTCGACGCCGCGCGCGCCTACGGACCCCGCGTCAAGGACCGCGCCGAGCTGCGCCTCATCACCTGCGGCGGCTACTACGACCGCGACCGGCGCTCCTACAGCGCCAACATCGTCGTCTCCGCCTATCTGACCGGCGCGACCGACGCCGCCGCCACGGGATCCGGCCGTGCGGCCTGAGCCCCCGGCCGGCGGCCCGCCCGAGCGCCCGGGCGCCCGCCGGCCGGGTCGCCCGACAGAGCGACCCGCCACGTGTCGTGGCATGACTGCCCACGGGCGTGGGCACGTCTGTGCCAGCATGGGCACGGCACTTCCGTCAATCACCTCCACAGGCAGTACACCCAAGGGGGAGTGGATGTACCGCAGTTACTCCGGCCGCGCGCGCCGGGGCCACAGGGCATGGGCGCGGACGGGAACGGCGGCGGGAGTGCTCCTGCTCCTCACGGTCACGGGCTGCGGCTCCTCGGAGGAGTCCGGCGCCCCCAGGAAGGACGCCCTCGCCGTCCAGGCACCCTCACAGCTCCCCAGGTCCACCTCTCCCTACTGGGTGAACCCCGACGGCACGGCCGCCCGCGAGGCCGTCCGGCTCGGCAAGGCCGGCAAGGGCCAGGACGCCGCGCTGATCGCGAAGATCGCCGCCCAGCCCGTCGCCGAATGGGTGGGCGCCGACGACCCGGACGCCCAGACCCGCGGCTTCACCGAGGCCGCCACGGCCGTCGACCGCGACGCGCTGCTGGTCCTCTACAACATCCCGCACCGCGACTGCGGCCAGTACTCCTCGGGCGGCGCCGCCGACGGCGACGCCTACCGGGCCTGGCTGGAGAAGGCCGCCGCCGGCATCGGCGACCGCAGGGCGACCGTCATCCTGGAGCCCGACGCCCTGCCGCACATGGAGGACGGCTGCACCCCCCAGCAGTTCCACGAGGAGCGCTACGCGCTGCTCAAGGAGGCCGTCGGCAGACTCAAGGCCCTGCCGAGGACCAAGGTCTACCTCGACGCCGGGAACCCCAGCTGGGTGACGCCCGCCGACCGCATGGCCGACCCGCTGCGCCGCGCGGGCATCGACCAGGCCGACGGCTTCGCCCTCAACGTCTCCAACTTCCAGACCACCCAGGACAGCAAGGACTACGGCCACCGGCTCTCCGGGCTGCTCGACGGCAAGCACTTCGTCATCGACACCAGCCGCAACGGCAACGGCCCGCTCTCCGGCGGCCACGAGAAGGCCTGGTGCAACCCCTCCGGCCGCGCCCTCGGCGACCCCCCGACCACGAAGACGGGGGACGCGCTGGCGGACGCCTATCTGTGGGTCAAACGGCCGGGGGAGTCGGACGGCACCTGCAAGGGCGGTCCGGACGCCGGCCAGTGGTGGGAGACCTACGCCCTGGAGCTGGCCCGCAACACCCGCTGACTACTCCTCGCCCTGCTCCCCGGAGGTCTGTCCCCCGGAAGGTTGTCCCCCGGAGGGCTGCTCCCCGGATGCCTGCCCTCCGGAGGCCTGCTCTCCTGAGGGCTTCTCCGCCACCGGGACCTTGACCCACACCGCCTCGGACGGGGTGCCCTGCTCGTCGACCAGCTCCAGCATGTACCAGCCGGGCGGCACCAGGGACGGGTCCCCGGGCACGGTGACGGTCACCCCGTCCGCCGACCTGGCGAGGTCCAGCGCGATCGAGCGCTGCTCGATATT
This sequence comes from Streptomyces sp. UNOB3_S3, assembly GCF_020740895.1. GTDB lineage: Bacteria > Actinomycetota > Actinomycetes > Streptomycetales > Streptomycetaceae > Streptomyces. The sequence continues at coordinate 1,949 of NZ_JAILXP010000448.1, forward strand.
GGTGACATGGGTGAAGGACCCCGGCCGGATCAGCCGCGCCCGGGAGATCGCCTTGGGGTCGCTGGTGCGGTACGAGGCCCGCTCGCCCAGCCCGACGGTCCGGGGGCCGGTGTCCTTGAACTCCGGGCGCTCGTCGCGGAAGAGGTACGGCGGGGTGTAGAGGTCGATCTGCTGCTGGAACGTACCGGGCCTGGTGTTGTCCTTGTCGCCGAAGAGCGAGTCGGAGCCGAAGGTCATCACCCGCCCGTCGGGCAGCAGCAGGGCGCCGGAGTGGTAGTTGCGGCCCACCAGCGGATCGGCGACGCGCCGGGTGGTGTTGGCGCCCGGGTCGTAGAGCTCGGCCCCCAGGACGTTGGACTGGCTGCGCCCCCGGTAGTCGCCCGAGCCATTGGTGGTCAGCACGGTGTCGTCGGGGAGGATGACGCTGCTGGGATAGCGGACCTTGGCGTAGAGGTCGGGGCCGTCGTGGAAGCGCGGCTTGTCCTCGCGCAGGTCCACGATGCGGGTCCTGGCGGTGGACTTGCGGTCCTCGCCCACCCCGCCGCCGCCGAGGACCATGAAGCGTTGCTCCTGGGCGGGCGGCAGCAGCACGGACATCGAGGTCTCCAGGATGTCCGGGTCGCCGATGCCGGGCACCTCTGTGAACGCGTTGCTCTCCAGGTCCCACAGGCCCGGCGTCCGGCCCTTGTCGGCCGGTCCGTAGCCCGCGTTGGAGCCGGTGTAGAAGATCTTTCCCTTGTCGGCGAGGAAGAGGGCCGGATAGGTGGGGAAGAACCGCTCCTGGGGGAGGTAGGCCCACTTCTTGGCCCTCGGGTCGTAGATCTCGTTCTTCCCGGGGACGACCTGGCCGATCTCGTCCAGCCCGGAGACCGAGAGCACCCTGCCGTCCTGGAGCGTGGTCAGGGTGGGGTACCAGCGGGCCTCCTCCATCGGGTCGACCGTGATGTAGCGCTCGGCCACGGGGTCGAATTCGAAGGAGTCCTTGATGCCCTGGAAATCCTTCTTGTCGAAGGAGAGTTTGTTGGCGATGCCGTAGTTGTTCCGGGCGTCGACGCCGGTGAGGCCCTCGACGCTGTAGTTGTCGGTGGTCCCCGTCTCGTACTCGGGACCCTTCTCCAGGGCCTCCACATAGACGCGCGCGGTGCTGGCGGTGACCTTGACCTTGTCGCTCTCGCCGGTCTTGGTGGCGCGCGGCACGAGGACGGCGTCCTTGGACTCGAAGGTCTTGTGGTTGGCCTTGCCCGTGAAGCGGGTGCCCGCCGGGAAGGTCATCGGCTTGTCCGGGTTCTCATTGTGGATGATCATCAGGCCGCCGGCCTTGGTGACATCGCCGTTGAGCTTCTCGTAGCGCTGGGTGCCGCCCGCCACCAGGAGCCTGCCGTCCGGCAGCTGGGTGTGGCCGGCGCAGAACAGGTCCTTGGGCGTGGGGATGTTCTTGAAGGTGTTCCTCCGGGGGTCCCACAGGACCGTGCGGAAGGACTTGGCCCTGAAATTGGCGGCGTTGTTCCCGGAGCCGGCCACGAGGAGCACCTTGCCGGTGTGCAGCAGGGCGGCGTGAATGGTGTTGATCCGGTATTCCCGGGGGACGTCCACGACGTCCCAGTGGCCGTTCCGCGCCTTGTAGGCGGGCTGATTGATCGTGTACGCGTGATACCGGTCGGCGGTGTAGTCCCAGAGCGCCGGGCCGTTCATTCCCGCCAGGGCGGACACGACCGCCGCACCCAGCACCGTACGCCGGGTGCGGCGGCTCGGACGGAATCTCATCGCTGACGGGCTCCCTCGGGATGCTTGGCGCGGTACAGCGTCCACGACCACGCGACGATCGGGGCCAGGGTGACCGCGAGGGCGAGCGACGCCCAGGTGCGCATGGCCACATGGGTGTGGCCGAGGACGAAGGAGGCCACCAGCGACCCCCCGAAGACGAGCAGGAAGAACAGGTGGATCCGGAAGGTGCCGAAGAGGGTGTCGGGGCTGGCCGAATCGCCCTTGGGCGTCACCACGAAGGAGCTCTTGCGGCGCAGCACCGCGTCCGTCAGCGAGCGGGCGTAGATCGGCGCGGAGAGCGCGGACATCACCATGCCCGCGAGGCCTCCCGAGCCCTCGGGCTCATGGGGGGAGACATTGTGCCGGCGGTTCCAGATGTAGAGGCCGATCTGGAGGGCCGCCGCGTCGCTGTAGAGCATCATCCAGATCTCGGAGTTGATCGAGATCCCGGAGGCTCCGAGCCCCAGGAAGAGAGCGCAACTCAGCGCTCCGAGCATCCAGTTGAGCGCCGTCATCGGATAGTAGATGACCATCAGGGTGTAATTGAGGAACTTCCCCGGCGACAGGGTGAAGGGGCCCTTCCAGTACTGCTTGATGATGGTCTCGTAGGTGCCCCGGGACCAGCGCAGCTGCTGGGTGAAGAAGTCCGTCCAGGCGTTCGGGCCCTCTCCCACGGCGAGGACGTCCGGGGTGTAGACCGAGCGCCATTTCCGGCCCGTCCCCGGATTGCGGTGGCGGTGGAGCTCGAAGCCGGTGGCCATGTCCTCGGTGATCGAGTCGTAGAGCCCGCCGATGCCCTTGAGGGCGCTGATCCGCACGGCGTTGTTGGTACCCACGAACATGGGCGAGCCATAGCGGTTCCCGGCGCGCTGGATCAGCGCGTGGAAGAGGAACTGCTGGCTCTCTGCGGCCTTGGTGACCGCCGCCTCGTAGTTCCCGTAGACCTGGGGGCCGACGACGAAGGCGATGTCCGGGTCACGGAAGTAGCCGAGCATGCGCTCGAGGAAGTTGGGCAGCGGGACGTGGTCGGTGTCGACGGACGCGAAGAAGTCGTAGTCGTCGCCGTGGGCGTCGAGCCAGGCGTTGTAATTGCCGTGCTTGGTGCGCGCGCGGTGCGGCCCCTTCGGCTGGTTCCACTTCTCCACGCCCTTGCGGGAGAAATGCCGGACGCCCAGACGCTCGCAGACGGCCTTGACCTCGGGGTCGTCGCCCTCGTCCAGCAGCCAGACGTGCACGGGCCCCCGGTGGCGGACCTCGACGGCCGCCTCCAGGGTCCGGGTGACCATCTCGATGGGTTCCTTGCCCGGCACGAAGGAGGTCAGGAAGGCCACCTTGGTGCCGGTCTCGGGGACGACCGGTATCGGGTCGCGGGCGACGAGGGTGGCATGGGCGTTCGACGTCACGTTCAGCGTGCGGAACAGCTCGATCAGCCCGATCGACACGAGCATCACGGTGTCGAGGGCGCGCATCAGCGGGGTGCCGTGCTCCCGCTGGGTCCAGTGGGCGGGCTGCATCAGCCAGATCAGCAGGCCGAGCGAGACCACGGGCGCCGCGCCGAGCAGCAGCGCGGCCTGGACGCGGTGCGACTCGTCGGCGAGGAGGCCGCGGTAGCGCACCCGGTACGGGCCGGGGCCCTCGGGCGGCCGGGTCAGCGGGCCGGCGAGCCGGCTGTAGTGCTCGTAGTCGAAGCAGGGG
>NZ_JAILXP010000449.1 GCF_020740895.1 Streptomyces sp. UNOB3_S3
CAGTTGTGCCAGCTCGGCGGGCTGCCCCTTCGACCCGCCCGCCGAGCTGGCACAACTGCGCGACACGGCACCGCTGCGCCGGATGCGCTACCCCGACGGCCATCTGGGCTGGCTGGCCACCGGCCACTCCGTGATCCGCGAGATAGCGGCGGACCGCCGCTTCAGCTCGCGGTACGAGTTATTGCATCTGCCCGTCGCCATCCCCGGGGTCACCACCGCGCCCCCGGCCACCCTCGGGGACCTCACCGGCATCGACCCGCCCGAGCACACCCGCTACCGGCGGCTGCTCGCCGGGAACTTCACCGTCCGCCGGATGCGCGCCCTCACCGCCCGCGTCGAGGAGATCGCCGCCGAGCACCTGGACGCCATGGAGCGCCAGGGCCCGGACCTCGACCTCGTGGCGGCCTACGCCCACCCCGTACCGGCGCTGATGATCTGTGAACTGCTGGGCGTGCCCGAGGACGAGCGCGAGGGCTTCCGGAACCGTGCCGCGACGGTGAGCGGCGCGAGCGCGACGGCCGAGGAGCAGCACTCCTCCCTGGCCGCGCTCGGGGAATTCGTCCGCGAACTGGTGCCCGTCAAACGCGCCGCCCCCACCGACGACCTGCTCAGCGACCTGACCGCCACCGATCTCACCGACGAGGAGGTCGCCGGCCTCGGCAGCTTCCTCCTGGCCGCAGGCCTCGACACCACCGCGAACATGATCGCGCTGGGCGCCTTCGCCCTCCTGAGCCACCCCGAGCAGGCCGCCGCCCTGCGCGCCGACCCCGGCCTCGCCGACGGGGCCGTCGAGGAACTGCTGCGCTATCTGAGCATCGGCCACACCGGGGCGCGGGCGGCGCTGGAGGACGTCGAGGTGGACGGCACGCTGATCAAGGCCGGCGAGACGGTCACCCTCTCCGTCCAGGCCGCCAACCGCGACCCCGCCCGGTTCACCGACCCCGACACCCTGGACCTGAGCCGCACCGCCACCGGCCACCTCGCCTTCGGCCACGGCATCCACCAGTGCCTGGGCCAGCAACTGGCCCGTGTGGAACTGCGCGTCGCCCTGCCCGCCCTCTTCACCCGCTTCCCCTCGCTGCGCCTGGCCGTCCCGCCGGAGGAGGTGCCGCTGCGCGACGACATGAGCCTCTACGGAGCCCACCGGCTTCCGGTCACCTGGGACCCGACGGAGGAACGATCCGGGTGACCACCGTTTCCACGAGCCGGTCGAGCTCGGTGTCGGAGAGCACGTCCGGCAGCGTGAAGTGCTCCAGCAGTACACCGGTCATGGCGAGATAGAGCACGAGCACGGTGTCCGCGTCGCCGGGCAGGCCGGCGTCCAGGTGGAAACGGACGCTCTCCTCGAAGGCGGCGCGGACGGCGCGGTTGAGCTCGGCCTGGAGGGCCGGGCGGCGGGTGGCCTCCAGACGGAGTTCCAGCATGGCCAGATAGCCGGTGCGCTCGGCGGTCATGCGGCGCACCAGCCACCGCATGAGCTCCGTCACCAGCTCGCGCGAGGGGGCCGCCCGCATGGTCTCCCCGACCTGGGTGGGGTCGGGCGTCATCCGGACGTGGATGCGCCGGCCGGCCTGGGTGAACAGGTCGTCCCTGCTGGTGAAGTAGTTGGACGCCGTCCCGACGGGCACCCCGGCCTGTGCGTCGACCGCGCGGAAGGTGAGCCCTCGCGCCCCCTCGCGCGCCAGCACCTCGATGGCGGCGTCGACGAGAGCCGTTCTTCGTTCCGGGTTCCTGGCCATCCGTCATGTCCTTTCGGTGAGCCGCGAAATGGGGCTTGCGTAACCACTACAGGTGAAGCACTATATGCGAAGTGGTTCGAACGTCGTCTACGAGAACGAGGAACACCTTGCGCAAGCTCACCTACTTCGTCGCCTGCTCGATCGACGGCTTCATCGGCGACCCGAAGGGTGACGCGTCGTCCATGTACCAGTTCGTCAACGAGGAGTTCCTGGACTACCTGAAGACGGAGTACCCGGAGACCGTCTCCGCCGAGGGCCGCGCGGCCCTCGGCATGACGGACCTGGAGCACCGGCGGTTCGACACGGTCGTCCAGGGCCGGGGCAGCTACCAGATCGCCCTCGACGTCAACATCACCAGCCCGTACGGGCACCTGCGCGAGTACGTGGCCTCCCGGACGCTCGGGGAGTCGCCCGACCCGAACGTCACGCTCATCACGGAGGACGTGCCCGGCGCGATCCGCAAGCTCAAGGCGGAGGACAGCGAGCTCGGCATCTGGCTCTGCGGCGGCTCCCGGCTCGCGGGCGAACTGCTCGACGAGGTCGACGAGCTGGTCATCAAGACCTATCCGCAGGTCTACGGGTCGGGCATGCCGATGTTCGGCTCGGACTTCGCGGTCACCGACTTCACCCTGGAGTCGGTCCGCGTGTTCGACAACGGCGCCCTGGTGCGGACGTACAGCCGCAAGCGCTGACGCGCCGGGCGCGCACGGCTAGGGCCGTGCGCGCGGGGCGATGGCCAGGACGGCCACGTCGTCGTGGAGCGCGAGGGTGTGCCGGGGGAGGTCGGCGTCGAGGAAGTCGACGACCTCCCCCGGCTCCGGGGCCGGGCGGCCGCCGAAGCGGTCGCGCAGCCGGTCCAGGAGGGGATAGAAGTCCCCGGCCGCGTCACGGGCCTCGACCAGCCCGTCGGTGCACAGCAGCAGCACGTCCCCGGGCCCGAAGGGATGGCTGTAGGCGACGGGTTGCCCGTCGGCGAGCGACGCCAGGCCCAGGGGCAGGGCGGGCGGCCCGGTGAGGACGTGGACCTCGCCGCCCGAGATCAGGACGGGCTCGACATGCCCGCAGTTGACGATCTCCACCCGCCGGGCGAGGGCGTCGTGCTCGACGAGGATCGCGGTGACGAACAGCTCGTCGTCCGGCACCGCCGCCGCCTCGCGCGCGACGCAGCGCTCCATGTCGACGGCGATCCCCGTCAGGTCCTTCGCGTCGTGGACGGCCTGGCGGTAGCAGCCCAGCAGATCGGCGACGGTCCGCACGGCGGCGAGCCCCTTGCCGCGGACGTCGCCGACGACGGCGCGCTCGCCCGCGTCCGTCGCCCGGATCTCGAAGAGGTCGCCGCCGACCAGGGACTCGGCGGGCCGGTAGACCCCGGCCGCCAGCACCCCGCCGACCTCCCGGGGCACCGGCCGCAGCAGGGTGAGCATCAGCGCCTTGGCGACCGAACTGGCCCGGACCAGACGGGCCGCCTGCCGCCGCCGGTGCCCGGCGAGCACGGTGCCCAGGACGCCGACGACGGCCGTGGAGACATACGCGCCGACGTAATGACGCTCCCACAGATCGTGCGAGGGACGCCCCGCGCAGCACACGCTCCCCGCCAGGGTGCCCTCCAGCGCGACGGCGAAGACGGTGACAGCGGCGACGCCCAGGGGGCCGTGGGCGAAGGCGGCGATCACGGGAAGGGCGATGAGCAGGAAGCTCACGGGCCACTTCACGGGAGTGAGCGGCTCGATCAGCAGCACGGCGGCGACGTAGACGGCGGGCAGCCACCGCATCCAGACCGGCGGCTCGGGCGCCTCCAGACCGGTGTCGCTGAGCCGCGCCGGACGGGCGGCTTCGGCCCCGCCGGCGTCGTCGCGCTGCCGCTGCCTCACCCGCCACTCCTCTCGAGTTCCCGTCGCGCGGCCCGTGGGCACGGTCACCGCGCCGCCGCGGGCACGACGCGCGGCGGCGCGTCCCGCCATTGAGCCACGGCGGCGCGCCCGTACGACGAACCCGTCGGCGGCACTCGCCCGTCCGGCCGAACGAGCCCGTTCCATCGGCCGAGGTGGCGCCGCCGCCCCGCGCCGCCCGCCCGGGGCGGCCTGTACGCGCCGGTGCCGCGGCCGTACTCTCGGGCCCGGAACGCACATGCCCGGGCGCGCACGACGGCCCACGACGACGACCTCCGGGACGGGACGTTCACGTGACGACGACACCACCGCACGGCTATGTCTTCGACAACGAGAACGAGCACGCGACCGAACAGCACCGCTGTCTGGCGGCCGCCTACGACCCCTTCACCACCCGCCGGCTGACCCGGCTCGGCGTGGGCCCCGGCGCCCGGGTGCTGGAGGTGGGGGCCGGGGGCGGCAGCGTGGCCCGGTGGCTGGCCGGCCGCGTCGTGCCCACGGGATCGGTGCTGGCCACGGACCTCACGCCGCGGCACCTGGCGCCCGCGCCGGGCCTGCGGGTGCTCACCCACGACATCACCGGCGACCCGCTCCCGGAGAACGAGTACGACGTCATCCACGCCCGGCTGGTCCTGCTCCATCTGCCCGGACGCCTCGACGCGCTGCGGCGGCTGGTCACGGCGCTGCGGCCCGGGGGATGGCTCCAGCTCGACGGGTTCGACGAGACCACCTACGGTCCGCTGATCCCGGTGGGGGAGTCCCAGGAGGCGGCCCGGGCCGCCTACGGCGCGTACCTCGACGCCAAGGTCTCCCTGCTGGAGTCCGCCGGGGCGGCTCTGACCTGGGGCCGGGACGCGGCCACCGCCATGCACCGGGCGGGGCTGACCGACGTCGACGCGGAGCCCGAGGTCCAGCGGTGGCGGGCGGACTCCCCGGGCACGGCCCTCCAGATCCACAACACCCGGCACCTGCGCGACCGCTTCCTGGCGGCAGGCATGACCGACGAGGGGCTGGAGGCCGCGCGGGCGGCCATGAGCCACCCCGACTTCCTGGCCGCCTCCTGCCTGATGTACTCGGTCCAGGGGCGGAAGCCCGGCGCCACCGGACACACGTAGTCACCGCCGTGCCGCCGTACGTACCCGGGCCCGGACATGCGTCAGCCCCCGGCGCTCCATCCCCGGCTCGCGAATCTCGGTCGTCGCCTCGATTTCGCCGCCGGTTCTGTGCCCTTCCGGGGGCCTGGCCAGTTGCCGAGATGGGGGTCACTCGGATTCGATGAACGTCTCCATCGAACGGTGCGGCTCTCACCGGTTGTCTGGTGTAATGGCCATTTTCCTCCCGCTATGTCCAAAGTCAAGAGGATACCAGCCGGTAATATGAAGAATGTCCGGGCCGGCTTTCCGGGGCCCGCCGCCCGGCCCTCTCAGGCGCGGGCGGCGACCGTCCGGGCCATCCCCGGGAGGAAGTCCGTGAACAGCTCGTGGATCTCGCGCACCAGCGGCCGCAGCACCCGGAAACGGGCCAGCACCACACCCCGGGAGGTCAGCCGGGCGCCCCGGCCGGCCAGCCGGCGGCTGCGCTCGCCGCCGGGGGAGCGGTCGAAGACCCAGTACATGGTGAGCCCCATCTGGGACAGCCACATCAGCTCCGGCAGCACGTCGGCCAGCTCGGCCGGCACCTTCGTCCTGGAGCCCGCCAGCACCTCGCGGTGAATGGCGATGGCCGCCTCGCGGGCGTGCTCGGACTCGGGGGAGAAGGGGCTGAGGGGGCTGT
>NZ_JAILXP010000045.1 GCF_020740895.1 Streptomyces sp. UNOB3_S3
GGTGAGCGTCGCCCCCGGCGGCTCCCGGGACGCGACGGTCCTGGAGGTACGGGCCCAGGACGCCCCCGGCCTGCTCCACCGCATCGGCCGCGCCCTGGACGACGCGGGGCTGTGGGTGCGCAGCGCGCACGTGAGCACCCTGGGCGCGAGCGCGGTGGACGCGTTCTATGTGACGGGCCCCGGGGGCGGCCCGCTGCCGCCCGAGGAGGCCGCCCGGACGGCCCTGGCGGTCCAGGAGTCACTGGGCGGCTGACCGCACCGGGGAGGGCCGGATACCCTTGGGGGTCAGCCGCCGCCTTGACTTACGACAAGAAGGATCCGCGACCACCGTGTTCGATACCCTCTCCGACCGCCTCGCAGCGACGTTCAAGAACCTCCGGGGCAAGGGCCGCCTCTCCGAGGCCGACATCGACGCCACGGCACGCGAGATCCGCATCGCCCTGCTCGAGGCCGATGTGGCGCTGCCCGCCGTGCGCGCCTTCATCAAGCAGGTCAAGGAGCGCGCGCTCGGCTCCGAGGTCTCCCAGGCCCTCAACCCGGCCCAGCAGGTCATCAAGATCGTCAACGAGGAGCTGATCGGCATCCTCGGTGGCGAGACCCGCCGCCTCCGGTTCGCCAAGAGCGGCCCGACGGTCATCATGCTGGCCGGTCTCCAGGGTGCCGGTAAGACGACCCTCGCCGGAAAGCTCGGCCACTGGCTCAAGGGCCAGGGCCACACCCCGCTGCTCGTCGCCTGTGACCTCCAGCGCCCCAACGCCGTCAACCAGCTCGGCGTCGTCGCCGAGCGCGCCGGTGTCGCGATCTTCGCGCCGGAGCCGGGCAACGGTGTGGGCGACCCGGTCCAGGTCGCCAAGGACTCCATCGAGCACGCCCGTGCCAAGCAGTACGACGTGGTGATCGTCGACACCGCCGGCCGCCTCGGCATCGACTCCGAGATGATGCAGCAGGCCGCGGACATCCGTGACGCGGTGCAGCCGCAGGAGATCCTCTTCGTCCTCGACGCGATGATCGGCCAGGACGCGGTCAACACCGCCGAGGCCTTCCGCGACGGCGTCGGCTTCGACGGCGTCGTGCTCTCCAAGCTCGACGGCGACGCGCGCGGCGGTGCCGCCCTGTCGGTCGCGCACGTGACCGGCAAGCAGATCATGTTCGCCTCCAACGGCGAGAAGCTGGACGACTTCGACGCGTTCCACCCGGACCGCATGGCGTCCCGCATCCTCGGCATGGGCGACATGCTCAGCCTCATCGAGAAGGCCGAGCAGACCTTCAGCCAGGCCGAGGCCGAGAAGATGGCGGCCAAGCTGGCGAAGGGCCCCAAGGAGTTCACGCTCGACGACTTCCTGTCGCAGATGGAGCAGGTCCGCAAGATGGGCTCCATCTCCAAGCTCCTCGGCATGCTCCCGGGCATGGGCCAGATCAAGGACCAGATCAACAACCTCGACGAGCGCGACGTCGACCGCACCGCCGCGATCATCAAGTCGATGACCCCGGCCGAGCGCCAGGACCCGACGATCATCAACGGCTCGCGCCGCGCCCGTATCGCCAAGGGTTCCGGCGTGGACGTCAGCGCCGTGAAGAACCTCGTGGAGCGCTTCTTCGAGGCCCGCAAGATGATGTCCCGCATGGCCCAGGGCGGCGGTATGCCGGGTATGCCGGGCCTCCCGGGCATGGGCGGTGGCGCGGCCCGCAAGAAGAAGCAGATCAAGCAGGCCAAGGGCAAGCGCCAGTCCGGCAACCCGATGAAGCGCAAGGCCGAGGCGGAGGCCGCGGCCGCGCGCCGCGAGCAGGCGCAGGCCGACGGCATGCCGGGTCTCCCGACGGGCGCCGACGGCAAGTTCGAGCTGCCCGACGAGTTCAAGAAGTTCATGGGCTGACCCCGGCCCTTGGAACACCTGTGGAAGCCCCCCGGCGCCGCCGGGGGGCTGTCGTCGTCCGTGCGCCTACACCCGGGCGATCAGATAGCGGAACACGTTCGGCATCCACACCGTCCCGTCGCCCCGCAGATACGGGTGGAGGGCCTCGACGAGCTCCTTGGCGACCTGCTCCTCGTCCGTCGCCCGCACCGCCGCGTCGAAGGCGCCCGTCGACAGCAGGCCCCGTACCGCGCTGCCCATGTCGGCGTAGCCGTACGGGCAGGAGACCCGGCCCGAGCCGTCCGGGGTGAGCCCGGCGTCGCGGGCCAGGTCCTCCAGGTCGTCACGGCCGCAGGGGCGCCAGCGGGCCGGGGCGCACATCGGATCGGCCAGGCGCGCGGCCACCCGGAGGGCGCCGGACGCCGCGCAGCGCTCCTGCGGTCCCCAGCCGGCCAGGACGACGGGCGAGCCCGGCACGGCGTACGCGGCGGCGCGGGCGAGCCCCCGCGCCAGGCCCCGGGGGCCGGTGCCCGCGCAGAAGAGCGGGTCGAAGGCGGTGACGAGCGTGAAGAGCGGGTCGTCCGGCCCGGTCGCGGCCTCGGGCCCGCCGAGGCCCAGGCGCGGGCCGCCCGCCCGGGCGCCCTCCGGCAGCAGCCGCTCACGGGCCAGCGCGAGCCTGCGGCCGTCGGTGTCCACACCGCAGACGACGGCCCCGCGGGCCGCGGCCATCAGCAGGGCCAGCCCCGAGCCGCAGCCGAGGCTGAGGAGCCGGGTGCCGGGGCCGGTCTCCAGGCGCTCGTACACCGCTTCGTAGAGCGGCACCAGCATCCGTTCCTGGATTTCCGCCCAGTCGCGGGCCCGGGATTCGGGCGAGGTCGGGGACGGCCGGTGCCGCCGCACGAGCGTTGGTGTCATCGAATGCGCCCCAATCCGCCGGTTCACGTCTTCTGGTCCGTGGTCCCGCCCCCATGAGTGCCGCTGTCCGTGCCGAGCAGCCGGTGCTTCATCGCTTCGTTCCGGTGCTTCGTTCCGGTGCTTCGTTCCGGTGTCCCGTATCCGGTCTTCGTGTCCGGTGCTTCGCCGCGATGTGCCGAGGGCCGCGGGAACGCCCGTTCCGCGGGCCGTGGCGAAGAACCCCCCGATGCCAGAGAACTCCGCTTCGGCCGCCGAGTCCAGGGGGTGACGCCCAGGCTTTGCCCCGCCGTCACGATGGCATGTGCCGGACGTACGGGCGGCCGGGAAGAGAGGGCCGCCGGCGGACGGATTCACACTCGGCCTGACGCGCCCCGTACCATTCGCAGCATGGCAAAGGCTCCCATTCTCACCCCCCAGGCGGAAGACTTCCCGCGCTGGTACCAGGACCTGATCAACAAGGCCGAACTGGCCGACAACGGCCCGGTGCGCGGCACCATGGTCATCCGCCCGTACGGGTACGGGCTCTGGGAGCGGATGCAGCAGGAGATGGACGCCCGGATCAAGGACGCGGGCGCCTCCAACGCGTACTTCCCGCTCTTCATCCCGCAGTCCTACCTGACGAAGGAGGCGGAGCACGTCGAGGGCTTCGCCCCCGAGCTCGCGGTCGTCACCCACGGCGGCGGCAAGGAGCTGGACGAGCCGGTCGTCGTCCGGCCCACCTCCGAGACGATCATCAACGAGTACTTCTCGAAGTGGGTGCAGAGCTACCGCGACCTGCCCCTGCTCATCAACCAGTGGGCCAACGTCGTCCGTTGGGAGATGCGCCCGCGCGTCTTTCTCCGTACGAGTGAATTCCTCTGGCAGGAGGGCCACACCGCCCACGCCACGTACGAGGACGCCCGCGACTACGCGGCCCGCATCCACCGGGACGTCTACTACGACTTCATGGTGAACGTCCTGGGCATCGACGTGGTGCTCGGCCGCAAGACGCCCAAGGAGCGTTTCGCGGGCGCCATCAACACCCTCACCCTCGAGGGCATGATGGGCGACGGCAAGGCCCTCCAGATGGGCACGAGCCACGAGCTCGGCCAGAACTTCGCCAAGGCCTTCAACACCTCCTACCTGTCCAAGGACGGACAGCAGGAGCTGGTCTGGCAGACCTCCTGGGGCGTCTCCACCCGTATGGTCGGCGGCCTGATCATGTCCCACGGCGACGACAAGGGCCTGCGCGTGCCGCCGCGCCTGGCCCCCGTCCAGGCCGTGGTCCTGGCCATCAAGGGCGACGAGGCCGTTCTCGCCAAGGTCCGCGAGATCGGTGACGTCCTCAAGGCGGCGGGCGTGCGGGTGCAGGTCGACGACCGCACCGACACCCCCTTCGGCCGCCGCGCCGTCGACTGGGAGCTCAAGGGCGTCCCGGTCCGCATCGAGATCGGCCCCCGCGACCTGGAGAACGGCACCGCGATGCTGGCCCGCCGCATCCCGGGCGGCAAGGAGCCGGTGCGCATCGACGAGCTGGCCGCGCTGCTGCCGAAGGTCCTGGAGGAGGACCAGGCGCAGCTGCTGCGCGAGTCGCGTGAGCGCCGCGAGTCCCGCACCACGGACGTGGCGACCATCGAGGAGGCCGCCGAGGCCGCCCTCGCCGGCGGCTGGGCCCGGATCCCGTGGGCGACGCTGGGCGCGGAGGGCGAGGCCAAGCTGGCCGAGCAGGCCGTGACCGTGCGCTGCCTGGTGATGCCGGACGGCTCGGTGCCGGAGTCCGACGACGCCGAGGGCGCCCTCGCGATCGTCGCGCGCGCCTACTGATCCACCCGCCCCCGGGCGCGCGCTCACGCGGCGCGTGTCCGGGGGTTCGCGCTTGTACGGGCGCGGGAGCGGGGCGTACTGCCGCTTACTGATGAGTCAGTACGTCCCACCTTGCGAACAGCTGAGCGTCTCATCCCTCCTTCTCCGCAGTTCTGCGCACCCGCCCTCCTCAGGACGAATGAGGCGGGAAACTGACTGGTACGTGCAAATTATTTGGGATGGCCCGGTATCGGAACACCGGGCCGCACCCGCTCGTTGTCACGACGTGAGCACGACACCACCTGTTCTCGCCGCAGAGCTGGCGCAGGCGTGGGCCGACATTCAGCGGTTCCACCCCGAGCTGCCGGATCTAGCCGCGCCCGAATCGTTGATCGGGGAGTCGTCGTCCGCCTGCGGCGCCGAGCTCTCCTTCGAAAGGCTGCTGCACGAGGCAGTGCACGGCATCGCGGCCGCCCGCGGTGTCCGGGACACCTCTCGTGCCGGCCGCTACCACAACCGGCGATTCCTGGCGATCGCCGAGGAGCTGGGGCTCGACCACAGCGATGAGCCGCATCCCAGCAGCGGCTTCTCGCTCGTCGTGCTCAATCCGGAGGCGCGCAAGCGCTACCGGCCCACGATCGACAGACTCCAGCGGGCGCTCAAGGCGCACACCGTCGCCACCGCCGCCGACACCTCGCGCACCTTCCGGGGCCCGGCCGCGCGGCACGGCTCCTCCGGCGGCGGGGTGCGGGTGAAGGCCGTGTGCGACTGCGGGCGCAATGTGCGCGTCGTGCCGTCCGTGCTCGCCCAGGCGCCGATCATGTGCGGCGGCTGCGGGCAGCCCTTCCGGATCCCGGAGCCCGCCGTCCCGGTCGGCTGAGGACACCTGTCGCGATCAGGGACATCCGGTACCCCCGTCCGGGAAGTCCCCGATCGCGCCCGGTCCGCTCCGCTGGTCCCGGGCGTCGACAACGCCGGACGGTATGGCACAATGGGTCGCTGTACTCGACAGTCGCATAGGACCCCTCTCTCCTCCGGCTGACGCGTCCATCGGGCACCCGAGTACCGCAAACCCCACGTGGCATCTCGTTGTGCCCAACCACGTCAAGACCAGGAGACACCACTCCAGTGGCAGTCAAGATCAAGCTGAAGCGTCTGGGCAAGATCCGTTCGCCTCACTACCGCATCGTCGTCGCCGACTCCCGCACCCGCCGTGACGGCCGTGCGATCGAGGAGATCGGCCTGTACCACCCGGTGCAGAACCCCTCCCGCATCGAGGTCGACAGCGAGCGCGCCCAGTACTGGCTGAGCGTCGGCGCCCAGCCGACCGAGCCCGTTCTGGCCATCCTCAAGGTCACCGGCGACTGGCAGAAGTTCAAGGGTCTGCCGGCCCCGGCCCCGATGCTGGTCGCCGAGGAGAAGAAGCGCGACTTCAGCGACCTCTTCGAGGCTCGTGTGAACGCCGCGGGTGAGGCGAAGGGTGAGGCCATCACCCCGAAGGCCAAGAAGTCGGAGAAGAAGGACGAGGCCGCCGAGGCCGAGTCCGCTGAGTCGACCGAGGCCTGAGGATGCTCGAGGAGGCCCTTGAGCACCTCGTGAAGGGCATCGTCGACAACCCCGACGACGTGCAGGTCGCCTCGCGCAACCTGCGTCGTGGGCGCGTGCTGGAGGTCCGGGTCCACCCCGACGACCTCGGCAAGGTGATCGGCCGCAACGGCCGCACCGCCCGCGCCCTGCGCACCGTCGTGGGCGCCATCGGCGGCCGTGGTATCCGTGTCGACCTCGTCGACGTGGACCAGGTCCGCTGAGAAGCGACAGATCACCGGCACGGGCCGGGAAGGGTTTCCCTTCCCGGCCCGTTGTCGCGTTCGTAAGACCATTGCGAGAAGGATTGAGACAGTGCAGCTGGTAGTCGGCAGGATCGGCCGCGCCCACGGCATCAAGGGCGAGGTCACCGTAGAGGTGCGCACGGACGAGCCCGAGCTGCGGCTCGGACCCGGCGCCGTGCTGGCCACGGACCCCGCGGGCACGGGGCCGCTGACCGTCGAGACCGGCCGGGTGCACAGCGGCCGGCTGCTCCTGCGCTTCGCCGGCGTCGCCGACCGCAACGCCGCCGAGGCCCTGCGCAACACCCTGCTGATCGCCGAGATCGACCCGGACGAGACTCCCGAGGACCCCGAGGAGTACTACGACCACCAGCTGATGGACCTCGACGTCGTCACCGTCGACGGCACCGCCGTCGGCCGGATCGCCGAGATCTCCCACCTGCCGTCCCAGGACCTCTTCATCGTCGAGCGGCCGGACGGCACCGAGGTGATGATCCCCTTCGTCTCCGAGATCGTCACCGAGATCGACCTGGACGAGCAGCGCGCCGTCGTCGACCCGCCGCGCGGCCTCCTCGACGCCGGTGAGGCCGAGGTCGCGAGCTCCCGCGACGCCGAGGAGGGCCAGGAGTAATGCGGCTCGACGTCGTCACGATCTTCCCCGAGTACCTCGAGCCGCTGAACGTCTCGCTCGTCGGCAAGGCCCGCGCCCGCGGACAGCTCGATGTACGCGTCCACGACCTGCGCGAATGGACGCACGACAAGCACAACACCGTCGACGACACCCCCTACGGCGGCGGCCCCGGCATGGTGATGAAGCCCGAGCCCTGGGGCGAGGCGCTGGACGCGATCATCGAGTCCGGCACGTCCGGCACCGAGGACGCGCGCCCCACCATCGTCGTCCCCACCCCCAGCGGCGAGCCCTTCACCCAGGAGATCGCCGTCGAGCTCGCCGAGAAGCCGTGGCTGGTCTTCACCCCCGCCCGCTACGAGGGCATCGACCGCCGCGTCATCGAGGAGTACGGCGACCACTACGACGTACGCGAGCTCTCCATCGGCGACTACGTCCTGGCCGGCGGCGAGGCACCCGTCCTCGTCATGGTCGAGGCCGTGGCCCGGCTGCTCCCCGGCGTCCTGGGCAACGCCGAGTCGCACCGCGACGACTCCTTCGCCCCCGGCGCCATGGCCGACCTCCTGGAGGGCCCCGTCTACACCAAGCCGCCGGAGTGGCGCGGCCGGGGCATCCCCGACGTCCTCCTCAGCGGCCACCACGGCAAGATCGCCCGCTGGCGCCGCGACGAGGCCTTCCGGCGCACCACCGCCAACCGGCCCGACCTCATCGAGCGCACCGACCCGGCCGCGTTCGACAAGAAGGACCGGGAGATGCTCTCGATCCTGGGCTGGGGCCCCGGCGAGGACGGCCGATTTGGGCGAGTGGCCCCCGACGTGGAAGAATGAGCCGTTGCCTTGCGTCCGGCGTGCGCCCCTGCCACAGGGGGACCGACGCCCGCCCGGTGTGCGGGGCACATTCCCACTTTCCGTACGAATTCCGCCGATGACCTGTGGCATCGGCGAGGAAGCAGACGAATATGTCTTCCCTGCTCGACGGCGTCAACGCCGCTTCGCTGCGCACCGACGTCCCGGCCTTCCGTCCCGGTGACACCGTGAACGTCCACGTTCGCGTCATCGAGGGCAACCGCTCCCGTATCCAGCAGTTCAAGGGTGTCGTCATCCGCCGCCAGGGCGCGGGCGTCAGCGAGACCTTCACGGTCCGCAAGGTCTCCTTCTCCGTCGGCGTCGAGCGCACCTTCCCGGTGCACAGCCCGATCTTCGAGAAGGTCGAGCTCGTCACCCGCGGTGACGTCCGCCGCGCCAAGCTGTACTACCTCCGTGAGCTGCGCGGCAAGGCCGCGAAGATCAAGGAGAAGCGCGACAACTGAGCTTCCCGACGGCGTCCGGGACCGGCCGGATAGGCTTTCGGCCCGATGGACACCGACGCACAGCTCGCATCGCTTCCGGAGCGCGACCGCTCTCCCGAACCCGCAGAGGGGACGGAGCAGGGGTCGCGCTCCGCGCGTTTTTCCCGGCTTTCCGCCGCATGGGGGTGGCTCACCGGCGGCGGGCCGCTGCGCCGCGCCGGGGTGCTGCTCTCTTTCTGTCTGGTCTCGCTGCTGCTGGTCAGCGGCTATGTGGTGCAGCCGTTCCTGATCCCCAGCGGCTCGATGGAGAAGACCCTCCAGGTCGGCGACCGGGTGCTCGTCAACAAGCTCGCCTACAGCTTCGGGGACGCGCCGCGCCGGGGCGATGTGATCGTCTTCGACGGCACGGACTCCTTCGTCCAGGAGCGGCCCGAGGAGAACGCGGTGACCACGGTCATCCGCAAGGGCGCGGCGGCCGTCGGGTTGATGCGGCCCTCCGAGACCGACTACATCAAGCGGGTCGTCGGCGTCGGCGGCGACCGGGTCCGCTGCTGCGACAAGTGGGGCAGGCTGGAGATCAACGGCCGTCCGGTGCTGGAGGAGTACCTCTACCCGGGGGACGTTCCCTCCCAGGTTCCGTTCGATGTGGTGGTGCCGGAGGGCAAGCTATGGGTCATGGGTGACCATCGCAGCGACTCCCGTGACTCCCGGGATCATCTGGGCGAGCCGGGCGGCGGCATGGTTCCGGTCGGCCGCGTCATCGGGCGCGCCGACTGGATCGGCTGGCCGCTGGGCCGGATGACCTCGCTGGGCCGGACCGGCGCCTTCGCGGACGTACCCGGCCCGGGCCAGGGGCACGGGGGAGGCGGCCCGCATGGGTAGCAGGGGCCGCCCCGGCGGCGTCCGCACGGCCGCGCCGGCCGCCCGCCCGGCGGCGGCGCCCGCGGACCGGCCGGTCCCGGGGACCGGGGGACGCGCGGAGCGGCGCAGGGCCGCCAAACGGACGGCCAGGAAGCAGCGGCGCCGGCGGCAGCGCTCGGTGCTGAAGGAAGTGCCCATCCTCATAGGCGTCGCGGTGCTGATCGCCCTGGTGCTGAAGACGTTCCTCGTCCAGGCCTTCGTGATCCCGTCCGGCTCGATGGAGGAGACCATCCGGATCGGCGACCGGGTGCTGGTCGACAAGCTGACGCCCTGGTTCGGGACCCGGCCGCAGCGCGGCGACGTGGTCGTCTTCAAGGACCCCGGGGGCTGGCTCGGCGACGAGTGGAAGTCCCGCCACGACCCGGTGGGCGTCAAACAGGCGAAAGAGGCGCTCACCTTCATCGGGCTGCTGCCCTCGGCCGACGAGCAGGACCTCATCAAGCGTGTGGTGGGCGTCGGCGGCGACCGGGTCAAGTGCTGCGACAAGGACGGCAAAATCACGGTCAACGGAACGCCGCTCGACGAACCTTACGTCCATCCGGGAAATCCTCCTTCCCAGATGACGTTCGACGTGAAGGTCCCCGCGGGCCGGCTCTTCGTCATGGGCGACCACCGTTCCGACTCGGCCGACTCCCGCTACCACCTGGACCAGCCGGGGCAGGGAACCGTCGGGGAGGACCTGGTGGTGGGGCGCGCGGTGCTGATCGCCTGGCCGCTGGACCACTGGCGGCGGCTGACCGAGCCGGGCACGTACGCTTCGGTGCGGGACGCGCCGCGCGCGGATGCGCGAGCGGGCGGTTCGCCGCATAGTCTGTCCCCCATGGATCATGAAGGATTGATCCTGCTCCCGACCCCTGCGGAACTCCCGCTCGTTATGGGAGTGATGGGCCTGCGTCCTACGTATCGCGGGCGGCAGCGTGGAGTGAGGAGTGGATGTGGGGGATGTGGCGGTCGGCGCGCGTTCCGGTCACGGAGAGCCCGAAAGGCGGCCAGAGCGGACGGATGAGCCGTCCGGGGGGCCGTCCGGCGGCGACGCGCCGCAGGAGGCCAGGTCCCAGACGGCCGGGCCCGGCCAGGACGCCACGACGGTGACGTCCTCGGAGACCCCCGCGTCCGAGGACGGCGCGGGGCGCGGCGGAAGCGGCGGCGAAGGCCGCGGGGCGCGCCGCGACGAGCCCAAGAAGCAACGATCCTTCTGGAAGGAGCTGCCGCTCCTCATCGGCATCGCGCTGGTGCTCGCGCTGCTCATCAAGACCTTCCTGGTGCAGGCGTTCTCGATTCCCTCCGAGTCGATGCAGAACACCCTCCAGCGCGGCGACCGGGTGCTGGTGGACAAGCTCACCCCGTGGTTCGGCTCGAAACCCGAGCGCGGCGAGGTCGTCGTCTTCCACGATCCGGGCGGCTGGCTGGGCGAGAGCCCGGCCACCGACCAGGGCCCGGTGGCCAGTGGCCTCCAGAAGGTGCTCAGCTTCATCGGCCTGATGCCCTCGGCCGAGGAGAAGGACCTGATCAAGCGGGTCATCGCGGTCGGCGGCGACACCGTCGAGTGCAAGGGCAACAACGAGCCGGTGACGGTCAACGGCAAGGCCCTCGACGAGCCGTACATCTTCCCCGGGAACACGCCCTGCGGCGACAAGCCCTTCGGCCCGATCAAGGTGCCCCAGGGCCGGATCTGGGTGATGGGCGACCACCGCCAGGATTCCCTCGACTCCCGCTACCACCAGGAGCTCGACCGCTTCCAGGGCACGGTCTCGGAGGACGAGGTCGTCGGCCGCGCGATCGTCGTCGCCTGGCCGGTGAACCGGTGGTCCACGCTGCCCGTCCCCAGCACGTTCGACCAGCCGGGGCTGAACGCGGCGGCCGCCGCCGCGCCGTCGGCGCTCGGGCTCGCGGGCGCGGTGCCGCTGGTGCTGTGGCGCCGTCGCCGGGCCCTGCGGAAGACCGGGCGGTCCATCGTGGTCGTCCCCGCCGCGAAGGGGTGACGGCCCGCTCCCCATCGGCCTCCGCCAGGGGCTGACCGATGCCCGTACCCCCGGGTAGGGTGCGGTTCCGTCGGACCGGCGGACGGCGGGGATGGGGACGCGATGAGCACAGTGGAACGTGGCGCCGACGGCCACGGCCGCGCGGGCAGGATGCTGTCCGGGCTGGCCGTGGCCGTCGGCGCTCTGCTCTTCCTCGGCGGCTTCGGCTGGGCCGCCCTGGTGTACCGGCCCTACACCGTGCCCACGGACTCGATGGCGCCCACGATCGGGCGCGGCGACCGGATCCTCGCCCAGCGGATCGACGGCGGCGAGGTGCGGCGCGGGGACGTCGTCGTCTTCGAGGACGCGGTCTGGGGCAACGTCCCGATGGTCAAACGGGTCGTCGGCGTCGGCGGCGATCACGTGGAGTGCTGCGACAAGCAGGGCCGTCTGACGATCAACGGTGAGCCCGTGGAGGAGCCCTATCTGGAGGGCTCCGGCCCGGCCTCGCCCACCGGCTTCTCGGCCACCGTCCCCGAGGGCCGGCTGTTCCTCCTCGGCGACCACCGCTCCGACTCGCTGGACTCCCGCAGCCACCTGGCCGACGGGGGACAGGGCACGGTGCCGCGCGACGCCGTACGGGCCCGGGTGGACGCCAGGGCCTGGCCGGTGTCCGGCTGGGGCATGATCGAGCGCCCCGGTGCCTTCGCCGGGCTGCCCGGCGGCACGTCCAGGCCGGGGCCGCTGCCCTTGATCACGACGTGCGTGGTGGTGGGCGCGGTGCTCATCCTGGGAGGTGCGGCGGTCGGCGCGCTCGCGCAGCGGGCGGCACGCGGCGGGAAGGCGGCGGTGGCCCATGGGTGAGGCGGGCAGGCTTCGCCATGCCTGAGGCGTGCGGGTTTTCCCATGGCTGAGGCGGCCGGTACCGGTGGCGGCGGCCCGCGCCGGGCCGCCCGGGTCGTCCTGCTGGACCCGGACGACCGGATTCTGCTGCTGCACGGCTACGAACCGGACGATCCCGGCACCACCTGGTGGTTCACCCCCGGCGGGGGACTGGAGGGCGACGAGGGCTGGGAGGAGGCCGCGCGCCGTGAGCTGGCCGAGGAGACGGGGATCACCGAGATCGAACTCGGCCCGGTGCTCTGGACGCGCCGCTGCTCCTTCCCCTTCGACGGCCGCCGCTGGGACCAGGACGAGCGCTACTACCTGGCCCGCACCGCGCAGCGGCCCACCTGGTCCGGCGGCGGGACGGAGCTGGAGCGGCGCAGCCTGTCCGGGCTGCGCTGGTGGACCTGCGAAGAACTGCTCGCGACGCATGAGACGGTGTATCCGACCAGACTCGCCGGGCTGCTGCGGGCGCTGCTCGACGAGGGACCCCCGAGTACGCCGGTGCTCCTGGAGACCGAGCGCGCCTGACGCACAATGGGGGGACGCACGGCTGAAGGGGAACATGCCATGAGCGCCGAGGACCTCGAGAAGTACGAGACCGAGATGGAGCTGAAGCTCTACCGGGAGTACCGCGACGTCGTCGGTCTGTTCAAATACGTGATCGAGACCGAGCGCCGTTTCTACCTGACGAACGACTACGAGATGCAGGTGCACTCGGTGCAGGGCGAGGTCTTCTTCGAGGTCTCGATGGCGGACGCGTGGGTGTGGGACATGTACCGGCCGGCGCGCTTTGTGAAGCAGGTCCGGGTGCTCACGTTCAAGGACGTGAACATCGAGGAGCTCAACAAGACCGATCTCGATCTGCCGGGGACGTGATCTGGCCGTCCGGGGGTGTTCTTCTCTGATCGGGTGACGGGGTTTTCCACAACCGCGGAGTTGTCCACCAAGATCCAAAACTTGGGGGCGGGCGCGCCATAGTCGGCACCGGAGGTGGTGCCGATGAACGCCCGAGGGGGACTCGGCAGGTACGGGGAGGAACTGGCGGCGCGCCGGCTGACCGAGGCCGGGATGACCGTGCTGGCCCGCAACTGGCGCTGCCGCGCAGGTGAGCTGGACATCGTGGCTCTGGACGGTGACGTCCTGGTGGTCTGCGAGGTGAAGGCCCGCCGAACGGGGCGGTTCGAACACCCGATGGCCGCCGTCACGGCCACCAAGGCCGGACGGCTGCGCGAGCTTGCCGAGCGATGGCTGGCCGGGCACGGCGGAGCCCCGCCGGGCGGGGTGCGCATCGATCTCGTGGGCGTGGTCGTCCCGGACCGGGGCGCGCCCCTCGTCGAGCACGCCAAGGGGGTGGCGTGATGGGCTTCGCGCGGACGTGCTCGGTAGCCCTGGCCGGGGTGGACGGCGTGGTGGTCGAGGTCCAGGCCGACCTGGAGCCGGGAGTCGCCGCCTTCACCCTCGTCGGACTGCCGGACAAATCCCTCAGCGAGAGCCGGGACCGGGTGAGGGCGGCCGTGGTGAACTCGGGCGCGGACTGGCCGCAGAAGAAGCTCACCGTGGGCCTCAGCCCGGCCTCCGTGCCCAAGGGCGGCAGCGGTTTCGACCTCGCCGTCGCCTGCGCGGTCCTCGGCGCCGCCGAGCGGATCGATCCCCGGGCCATCGCGGACCTGATGATGATCGGCGAGCTGGGCCTCGACGGCCGGGTCCGCCCCGTGCGCGGCGTCCTGCCCGCCGTCCTGGCCGCCGCCGACGCCGGATACCGCCAGGTCGTCGTCCCCGAACGCACGGCGGCCGAGGCCGCCCTGGTGCCCGGGGTCTCCGTGCTGGGCGTCCGCAGCCTGCGCCAGCTGATCGCGGTACTGGCGGACGAGCCCGTCCCCGAGGAGGACGAGGAGCCACCGGGGGAGGGGCGGCCCGACCCCATGCTCGCGGGGCTGGCCGTACCGGGAGCCGGCGGCGGGCTCGGGGCCCGGGCCGGCGAGCGCCCGCCCGACCTCGCCGAGGTCGCCGGACAGGCCCGGGCCCGCCGGGCCCTGGAGGTGGCCGCCGCCGGACGCCACCACCTCCTCTTCATGGGCAGCCCGGGAGCCGGCAAGACGATGCTGGCCGAACGGCTCCCCGGACTGCTCCCGCCCCTCACACCCCAAGAGTCACTCGAAGTCACGGCGGTCCACTCCGTCGCCGGGACCCTGCCCGCAGGCCAGCCCCTCATCGACCGCGCCCCCTACTGCGCGCCCCACCACTCGGCCTCCATGCCCGCGCTGATCGGCGGCGGCTCCGGGCTGCCCCGCCCGGGAGCCGTCTCCCTCGCGCACAACGGCGTACTCTTCCTCGACGAGGCCCCCGAGTTCTCCGGCAGAGTGCTCGACGCCCTGCGCCAGCCGCTCGAGTCCGGACACGTCGTCGTCGCCCGCACCGGCGGAGTGATGAGCCTCCCGGCGGCTTTTCTGCTCGCCCTCGCCGCCAACCCCTGCCCCTGCGGCCGGCGCGGCATGACCGGCGACGGCTGCGACTGCCCACCCCGGGCGGTCAAACGCTATCTGGGGCGCCTGTCCGGGCCGCTGATGGACCGTGTGGACCTCAGAGTGGCCGTCGAACCCGTGGCCCGCTCGGAGCTCACCGGCCCCCCGGCGGAGTCCACGGCCGACGTCGCCGCGCGCGTCCGCCTCGCCCGCGAACGCGCCGCCGCCCGGTACACCGGCACCCCCTGGCGCACCAACAGCGAAGTGCCGGGCCATGAGCTGCGCACCCGCTGGAGCGTGCCACCCGGCGCCCTCGCCGAGGCCGAACGGGACATGGAGCGCGGACTGCTGACGGCGCGGGGGCTGGACCGGGTCCTCCGGGTCGCCTGGACGGTCGCGGACCTCGCCGGACACCCCCGGCCCGACGCCGGGGACGTCGCCCAGGCACTGGAGCTGCGCACGGGCGTCCGGCGTGGCGCGGTCCCCGCCGGAGGCCTGCCATGAGCGGGCCCGGACCACGGGAGCGGCTGGCGCGCGCCGCGCTGACCGGCCTGACGGAACCGGGCGACGAACACGTGGGCCGCTGGCTGAGGGAGCTGGGCGCCGAGGCCCTGCTGCATGGCCTGACCGGGACGGGACCACCACCGAAAGGGGCCCGCCCGGACCGGCTCGAAGGCTGCCGGGCCCGCGCCGCGCACCGCGACCCGGCCCGCGACCTCGCCACCGTCGCCCGGATGGGCGGGCGCTTCATCTGCCCGGGCGACATCGAATGGCCCGGACAGCTCGACGACCTGGGGGACGCCCGCCCCATCGGCCTCTGGGTCCACGGCAGTCCGAACGTACGACTGTGGGCACTGCGGTCGGTCGCCGTCGTCGGAGCCCGCGCCTGCACCGACTACGGCTCCTATGTGGCGGCCGTCCTCGGCTCCGGACTCGCGGAACGCGGCTGGGTGGTCGTCTCCGGGGCCGCCTTCGGCGTCGACGGGGCCGCCCACAGGGGCGCGCTGGCCGCCGGCGGGGCCACCATGGCGGTGCTGGCCTCGGGAATCGACGTGCCCTATCCGCGCGGGCACACCGAGTTGCTCGGCCGGATCGCGGAACAAGGGCTCGTCCTGGCCGAGTTGCCGCCTGGCGGACACCCCACGCGCAGCCGCTTCGTCCTGCGCAACCGCGTGATCGCCGCGCTCACCCGGGGCACCGTGGTCGTGGAGGCCGAATACCGCAGCGGCTCGCTCGTCACCGCGCGCCGCGCGCGACAGCTGGGCCGGCACACCATGGGAGTGCCCGGGCCCGTGACATCGGGGCTCTCCGCCGGCGTCCACGAACTCCTGCGCGAAGGGGCCTGTCTGGTGACCGACGCCGACGAGATCACCGAGCTGATCGGCGCCATGGGCGAACTGGCCCCCGAACGGAAAGGACCCGTCGTGGCCAGGGACCTGCTGCCCGAAGCGGCCGCCAGAACACTGGAAGCCGTCCCCGGCAAAGGCGGCGCCGAGCTCGAGCTCATCGCCCGGAACGCCGGGATGGGACGGGACCGGGCACTCGGCAGTCTGTACGAACTCCAGGCGCTGGGGTTCGTGGAACGGCTGGGCGATCTCTGGCAGTTGGCTGACGCGGCGTCAACCTCCGGGACCCCCAAGCCCCTCGGACGGCGCCCCGGTGTGCGGCGAGGCGGTGCTTGACCTGGGGTGATCGGGTGAAAGGGTTAAGGGGCGGGCCGAGCCGGCCGATACGGCGGGCTCCGTGCGGCCCCGGGTGTCCCGATGGCCGCCGCCGCGCAACGCGGACCCGCGGAGGACATCCGCGCCCCTCCATCCCTACCGAAGGGGCCTCATCGCTCACCGCAGCGCCACGGTCACGCTACGCTCACGGAATCCATCCATTCGTACCACCCGGTCCAAGTCACAGCAGAACGGCTCAAAACGACGAATGCCCCAGCACACCTCCGGGTCCGACCGCGCGGCGGCACCGCCCGCAGCGCGCGGCGCCGTGCGCCCTCCCGCACCCTCGACGCTCGACGAGCTGTGGCGGTCGTACAAGGCCTCGGGCGACGACCGGCTGCGGGAGCAACTGATCCTTCACTACTCACCCCTGGTGAAATACGTGGCGGGCCGCGTCAGCGTCGGGCTGCCGCCCAATGTCGAGCAGGCCGACTTCGTCTCCTCCGGGATCTTCGGCCTGATCGACGCCATCGAGAAGTTCGACCCCACCCGCTCCATCAAGTTCGAGACCTATGCGATCACCCGCATCCGGGGCGCCATGATCGACGAACTGCGGGCCCTGGACTGGATCCCCCGCTCGGTCCGGCAGAAGGCCCGCGCCGTCGAACGCGCCTACGCCACCCTGGAGGCCGCCCTGCGCCGCACCCCCTCCGAGGCGGAGGTCGCGGCCGAGATGGACATCTCCCTGGAGGAACTCCACTCCGTCTTCAGCCAGTTGTCGCTGGCCAATGTGGTGGCCCTGGAGGAGCTGCTGCACGTCGGCGGCGAGGGCGGCGACCGGCTCAGCCTGATGGACACCCTGGAGGACACCGCCGCCGACGACCCCGTCGAGGTGGCCGAGGACCACGAACTGCGCAGGCTGCTGGCCCGCGCGATCAACACCCTCCCCGACCGCGAGAAGACCGTCGTCACCCTCTACTACTACGAGGGGCTCACCCTCGCCGAGATCGGGCACGTGCTCGGGGTCACGGAGAGCAGGGTCAGCCAGATCCACACCAAGTCGGTCCTCCAGCTGAGGGCCAAGCTCGCGGACGTCGGACGCTGAATCGTCCCTCCAGCGTCGTCCCCGACGTGGTGTGTCCGTAAAGTGGGTCCGTGCCCAGGATTCGAGCGGCCTCAGTGGCCGAGCACCGGACGATGCAGCGCGGCGCCCTCCTGGACGCCGCGCGCTCCTTGCTGTCCGAAGGCGGAACGGAGGCCCTGACCTTCCCCGCCCTCGCCGAGCGCACCGGACTCGCGCGGTCCTCGGTCTATGAGTACTTCCGCTCCCGCGCCGCCGTCGTCGAAGAGCTGTGCGCCGTGGACTTCCCCGTCTGGGCGGCGGAGGTCGAGGCCGCCATGGAGCGCGCCGACACGCCCGGGGGGAAGATCGAGGCATATGTGCGGCAGCAGCTGTCGCTCGTCGGCGACCGCCGCCACCGGGCCGTGGTCGCCATCTCCGCCGGTGAGCTGGACGCCGGCGCCCGGGAGAAGATCCGCGCCGCCCACGGCGGCCTGGTCGCCATGGTCGTCGAGGCCCTGGAGACCCTCGGCCACGACCAGCCCCGGCTGGCGGCCATGCTCCTCCAGGGAGTCGTCGACGCCGCGGTACGCCGCATCGAGCTCGGCGCGGCGGAGGAACCGGACCGGATCACGGAGGCGGCCGTCGCCATGGCCCTGCGAGGCGTCTGCGGCTGAGAACGCGCCGAGCGCTCCCTCCACCGGCCACAGCCGGGACGGGGCGCGGCGCAGCATCCACGGGGGCAGGAGGGTCAGCGGGTCGAGGTAGTCCTCCCCGTGGCGCAGGCCCCAGTGGAGGCAGCCGTGGCCCGGGCAGTGGGGCGAGCCGGCCTCCAGGACGCCGATCGTCTGGCCGGCGCCGACGCGGTCGCCCTCGCGCACCGTCGCCCGTACGGGCTCGTATGTCGTCCTCAGCGCGGGGGCGAGCTCCACGGACACCACGCCGCGCCCCGCGATCCGGCCCGCGAAGGAGATCCGCCCCGGGGTGGCCGCCCGGACCGGCTGTCCGGGACCGGCCGCGAGGTCTACGCCCCGGTGGCCCGCCGCCCAGCGCGCCGGGGGCGGCTCCCAGGCCCGCAGGACCAGGGGCCGCGTACCCCGGGCGCCCGCCACGGGCCAGGCCCGGTCGCTTCCGGGACCCGAAGGCCCTGATGGCTCCGATGCCCCTGATGCCGCCGATGACCTCGGTGGCCCCGGCGGCCCGGGGGTCGGGGGAGCGGGGCCGGAGACGGCCGTCGCGCAGGTCAGGAACGTGATCAGGAACGTGATCAGGAACGTGAGCGCGCAGAGCGTGAGTGCCCGCCCGGCCGTACCGCACCGTCCGGGCGGGGAGTCTGGTCGTCGTCGCATGGAGTAACCATGGCGGGGACCGGCGAAGCGTGGGGATCTTGACCCGGATCTGTGGACTACTCGCGGGTTGTGGACAACGCCGTCACCCGCGGGTTCTCCAGTCCCGTACACTTCTCATGGCGATCCGGGTCACCGGGTCGACTTCGCACGCCCCGCCACTGACGCGTCAGACCCTCTCGGGCAGCACGGTGGCCGTGTCTCTCGGTCCGTGGAACGGCTCCTCACAAGGGAAACGTTCGCGGCAGGCGCGTCGGGGCGTCAGGAGCGGCGGCCGCCCGGCCGTCGTGGAACCGAGTAATTCAAGGAGCGCGGCCATGGCCGTCGTCACGATGCGGGAGCTGCTGGAGAGCGGCGTCCACTTCGGTCACCAGACCCGTCGTTGGAACCCGAAGATGAAGCGTTTCATCTTCACGGAGCGCAACGGCATCTACATCATCGACCTGCTCCAGTCGCTGTCGTACATCGACCGCGCCTACGAGTTCGTCAAGGAGACCGTCGCGCACGGCGGCTCCATCATGTTCGTCGGTACGAAGAAGCAGGCCCAGGAGGCCATCGCCGAGCAGGCGACCCGTGTCGGCATGCCCTACGTCAACCAGCGCTGGCTGGGCGGCATGCTCACCAACTTCTCGACCGTCTACAAGCGCCTGCAGCGCCTGAAGGAGCTCGAGCTCATCGACTTCGAGGACGTGGCCGCCTCCGGCCTCACCAAGAAGGAGCTCCTGGTCCTCTCCCGCGAGAAGGCCAAGCTGGAGAAGACCCTCGGTGGTATCCGCGAGATGCAGAAGGTGCCGAGCGCCGTCTGGGTCGTGGACACCAAGAAGGAGCACATCGCCGTCGGTGAGGCGCGCAAGCTCCGCATCCCGGTCGTCGCCATCCTCGACACCAACTGCGACCCCGACGAGGTCGACTACAAGATCCCGGGCAACGACGACGCCATCCGCTCCGTCACCCTGCTCACCCGCGTGATCGCCGACGCCGTCGCCGAGGGCCTCATCGCCCGTTCCGGTGCCGCCACCGGTGACGTCAAGGCCGACAAGGCCGCCGGCGAGCCGCTGGCCGAGTGGGAGCGCGACCTGCTCGAGGGCGAGAAGAAGGACGAGGCTCCGGCCGCCGAGGCCGAGGCTGAGAAGCCGGCCGCGGACGCCGAGCAGGCCTGACGCTCTGCCGCACCGGACGACGGCGGGGGCCCGGTGCCCCCGCCGTCGCCCGGCGGATCCACTGTCGGACCCCGTCAGCGGGACGGGAGCCGACAGGTGTGGTGACCTCAAGACGGACCAGCCCTGCCGGACGCCCGGGTGGCGCGGCGGGGCGCAGTGCACGAGAAGGATTGAAGGATGGCGAACTACACCGCCGCTGACGTCAAGAAGCTCCGTGAGCAGACCGGCGCCGGCATGATGGACTGCAAGAAGGCGCTCGACGAGGCCGAGGGCAACCTCGAGAAGGCCGTCGAGATCGTCCGCGTCAAGGGCCTGAAGGGCGTCGCCAAGCGCGAGAGCCGCACCACCGAGAACGGCGCCGTCGCCTCCCTCATCGCCGACGACAACACCTCCGGTGTCATCGTCGAGCTGAAGTGCGAGACGGACTTCGTCGCCAAGGGCGAGAAGTTCATCACCGTCGCCGACGCTCTGGCCGCCCACATCGCCAAGGCCGCCCCGGCCGACGTCGAGGCCCTCATGGCCTCCGAGATCGAGGCCGGCAAGACCGTCCAGGCGTTCGTGGACGAGGCCAACGCCACCCTCGGCGAGAAGATCGTCGTGGACCGCTTCGCGCACTTCGCCGACGGCAAGGTCTACGCCTACATGCACCGCACCGCCGCGGACCTGCCCCCGCAGGTCGGTGTCCTGGTCGAGCTGGACAAGGACAACGCCGAGGTCGCCAAGGACGTCGCGCAGCACATCGCCGCCTTCGCCCCGAAGTTCCTCACCCGTGACGCCATCCCGGCCGAGGTCGTGGAGAACGAGCGCCGCGTCGCCGAGGCCACCGCTCGCGAGGAGGGCAAGCCCGAGGCCGCCCTGCCGAAGATCGTCGAGGGTCGCGTCACCGGCTTCTTCAAGGAGCAGGTCCTGCTGGACCAGCCCTTCGCCAAGGACAACAAGAAGACCGTCCAGAAGATCCTGGACGAGGCCGGTGTCACGCTGAAGCGCTTCGCGCGCATCCGCGTCGGCGCCTGAGCCGTCCGCAGGGCAGCGAATGACCCGCGACCCGCTAGGGTCGTACGCAGTCGGCCGCTCACCGGCCGGCCGCTGATGTGACGAGGAGGCCATTGCCGCAGAGGGAACCGAAAGGATCCATCCGGCAGTGGCCTTCTTCGTATGTGCACGAGGAGAACTCCAATGAATCAGGGCGCGGACGCCACGCAGGCCGCCGGTGACACCGGCACCGACCAGGGCAATCGCCGTCGGTTCCTGCTGAAACTGTCAGGTGAGGCCTTCGCCGGCGGCGGTGGACTCGGCGTCGACCCCGATGTCGTGCACGCCATCGCCCGCGAGATCGCCGCCGTGGTCCGCGAGGGCTACGAGATCGCCGTGGTCATCGGCGGCGGCAACTTCTTCCGCGGCGCCGAGCTCCAGCAGCGCGGCATGGACCGTGCCCGCTCGGACTACATGGGCATGCTCGGCACCGTGATGAACAGCCTCGCCCTCCAGGACTTCCTGGCCAAGGAAGGCGTCGAGACCCGGGTCCAGACCGGTATCACCATGGGCCAGGTCGCCGAGCCGTTCATCCCGCTGCGCGCTGTGCGCCACCTGGAGAAGGGCCGCGTCGTGATCTTCGGCGCGGGCATGGGCATGCCCTACTTCTCCACCGACACCACCGCCGCCCAGCGCGCCCTGGAGATCCACGCCGAGGCGATCCTCATGGGCAAGAACGGCGTCGACGGGGTCTACGACTCCGACCCCAAGAAGAACCCCGACGCGGTGAAGTTCGACGCCCTCGAGTACGGCGAGGTGCTGGCCCGCGGCCTCAAGGTCGCCGACGCCACCGCGATCAGCCTGTGCATGGACAACAAGCTGCCGATCCTCGTCTTCGAGCTGCTCACGGCGGGCAACATCGCCCGCGCGGTCAAGGGTGAGAAGATCGGCACGCTCGTGAGCGACCAGGGCACGCGGGACTGACAAGGCCCGTACGCCGCCCGCGCCGGGCGGCCGAGGAATCGGCCGCCCCCGCGACGGACGGCAACACCGCGCCGGGGGAAGACCTCGGCACGGGGATGGACAACTGCCTGCCGGTCGGACACCGTGCAGGAGAAGACGCGCGCAGGGGCGAGGCTCTGCTTACTGATAACACCAGGAGCAAGTGGTGATCGAAGAGATCCTCCTCGAGGCCGAGGAGAAGATGGAGAAGGCCGTTGTGGTCGCCAAGGAGGACTTCGCGGCGATCCGCACCGGGCGTGCGCACCCGGCGATGTTCAACAAGATCGTGGCCGACTACTACGGCGCGCTGACGCCCATCAATCAGCTGGCGTCGTTCTCGGTGCCCGAGCCGCGCATGGCCGTGGTCACCCCGTTCGACAAGAGCGCGCTGCGCAACATCGAGCAGGCCATCCGCGACTCGGACCTGGGCGTCAACCCGAGCAACGACGGCAACATCATCCGGGTGAACTTCCCCGAGCTCACCGAGCAGCGCCGCCGTGAGTTCGTCAAGGTCGCCAAGACCAAGGCCGAGGACGCCAAGGTCTCGATCCGCTCCATCCGCCGCAAGGCCAAGGACGCCCTCGACAAGCTCGTCAAGGACAAGGAGTCGGGCGAGGACGAGGTCCGCCGCGCGGAGAAGGAGCTCGACGACACCACCGCGAAGTACGTCGCGCAGGTGGACGAGCTGCTCAAGCACAAGGAATCCGAGCTGCTCGAGGTCTGATGAACGACGCATCCTGGGGAGCCCCGCCGCGCGCCGGCCACTGGGGGTCCACCGGCCGGGGGACCTCCCCCGGCTACGGCCGGGAGGTGCCCCCATCGGCGGGTCCTCTGCACGTCGCGGGTGACGCGGCGCAGACTCGGCCCATGCCCATTGTGCCCGGAGCAGGCGGATACCAGGACGACGGAGCCGACCGTGACCAGGGGGCCGCCCACATCGGTGGTCCCCTGTTCCGCGACGAACAGGAGCCCGACATCCGGCCGCAGGAGCCCGCCGCCCCACAGGGGCCCCCGGCGAAGAAGAGCGCGGGGCGTGATCTGCGTGCCGCGATAGGGGTGGGGGTCGGCCTCGGCGCGGTGATCCTCGCCTCCCTGTTCGTCTACAAGCCCGTCTTCCTCGGCGTGATCGTGATCGCCGTGGTGGTCGGGCTGTGGGAGCTGACCTCCCGGCTCGCCGAGCGGAAGAACATCAAGGCCCCGTTGGTGCCGCTGGCCATCGGCGGTGCCGCGATGATCGTCGCCGGCTATGTCAACGGTGCCGAGGGCGCGTGGGTGGCCATGGCCTTCACCGCGCTCGCCGTGCTCGTCTGGCGGATGACGGAGCCGCCGGACGACTACCTCAAGGACGTCACGGCCGGCATCTTCGCGGCGTTCTACGTGCCCTTCCTCGCCACGTTCGTGGCGCTGATGCTGGCCGCCGAGGACGGCGCCTGGCGGGTGCTGACGTTCCTGATCCTGACGGTCGTCAGCGACACCGGGGCGTACGCGGTGGGCTGGCGGTTCGGCAAGCACAAGCTCGCGCCGCGCATCAGCCCCGGCAAGACCCGCGAGGGCCTGATCGGCGCGGTGCTGTTCGCGATGGTGGCGGGCGCGCTGTGCATGCAGTTGCTGATCGACGACGGGGCGTGGTGGCAGGGTCTGCTGCTGGGCCTCGCGGTGGCGGTCAGCGCCACCCTGGGCGACCTCGGCGAATCCATGATCAAGCGGGATCTGGGGATCAAGGACATGGGTGCCCTGCTCCCCGGCCACGGCGGGATCATGGACCGGCTGGACTCGCTGCTGCCGACCGCGCCGGTGGTCTGGCTGCTGATGGTGGCCTTTGTCGGCTCCTGATAGCCGAACGCTCCTGACCTGGAGTTTTCGGTAGGTGTTCGATACGTGAGGGGTCCGTCGTCCACAGGACGGCGGGCCCCTCCGTATGTCTGCGACACTGGTGGGACCATGCCTGCACCCGGAGAACTCACTTTCGTCGCCCCCCGCGGAGCCAAGCTGCCCCCGCGGCACCTCGCCGACCTCAGCCCCGCCGAGCGCCGCGAGGCCGTCGCCGCGATCGGCGAGAAGCCGTTCCGCGCCAAGCAGCTGTCCCAGCACTACTTCGCCCGCTACGCCCACGACCCGGCGCAGTGGACGGACATCCCGGCGGCGGCCCGCGAGAAGCTCGCCGGTGAGCTGCTGCCGGACCTGATGAGCGTGGTGCGGCACATCTCGTGCGACGACGACACCACCCGCAAGACCCTCTGGCGGCTCCACGACGGCAAGCTCGTCGAGTCCGTCCTGATGCGCTACCCGGACCGGGTCACCATGTGCATCAGCTCCCAGGCGGGCTGCGGCATGAACTGCCCGTTCTGCGCCACCGGCCAGGCCGGGCTGGACCGCAATCTGTCCACCGCCGAGATCGTCCACCAGATCGTCGACGGCATGCGCGCCCTGCGCGACGGCGAGGTGCCCGGCGGCCCGGCGCGGCTGTCCAACATCGTCTTCATGGGCATGGGCGAGCCCCTGGCCAACTACAAGCGCGTCGTCGGCGCCATCCGCCGGCTGACGGACCCGGAGCCGGACGGCCTGGGCCTGTCCCAGCGCGGGATCACCGTCTCCACGGTCGGCCTGGTCCCGGCCATGCACCGGTTCGCCGACGAGGGCTTCAAGTGCCGTCTCGCGGTCTCGCTGCACGCGCCCGACGACGAGCTGCGCGACACCCTGGTGCCGGTCAACACCCGCTGGAAGGTCCGGGAGGTTCTGGACGCCGCCTGGGAGTACGCGGAGAAGTCCGGCCGCCGGATCTCCATCGAGTACGCCCTGATCCGCGACATCAACGACCAGGCGTGGCGGGGCGACCTGCTCGGCCGGCTCCTCAAGGGCAAGCGGGTGCACGTCAACCTGATCCCGCTCAACCCCACCCCCGGCTCCAAGTGGACGGCGTCCCGCCCGGAGGACGAGCGGGCCTTCGTCGAGGCCATCGCCGCGCACGGCGTGCCCGTGACCGTACGGGACACCCGCGGCCAGGAGATCGACGGCGCCTGCGGCCAGCTGGCCGCCACCGAGCGCTGAGCGGCCGTGCGGCGGCGGCCCCCGGGCGCCGCCGCATGCCACTCACACGGCACTGATACGGTGCCTTTCGCACAAATGAACAATCCGACAGGGGAGCGCCCAGGGCGCTGAGAGTGCGGCACGGCCCGCAGACCCTCGGACCTGATCCGGTTAGTACCGGCGTAGGGAGTCAGCACCACCATGAACACCAGTCTTCGGCGTGCCGTCGTGGCGACGGCCGTCGCCACCCTCGGCCTTCCGGCGCTCGCCGCCTGCGGCGGCTCCGGCGACAAGGGCGGTGAGGCGTCCGGCGGCAAGACCGTCACCCTCGTCTCGCACGACTCGTTCGTCGCCTCGGACTCCGTGCTCCAGGAGTTCACCAAGCAGACCGGCTACAAGGTCAAGGTCGTCAAGGGCGGCGACGCCGGCCAGGCCGTCAACCAGGCGATCCTCTCCAAGAGCCACCCGCAGGGTGACGTCTTCTTCGGCGTCGACAACACCCTGCTCTCCCGGGCCCTCGACAACGGCCTCTTCACCCCGTACGAGGCCAAGGGCCTGACCGGGGTGCCCAAGGAGTTCCAGGCCGACGCGGCCGAGCACCGTGTCACGCCCGTCGACACCGGCGAGATCTGCGTCAACTACGACCGCGCGTACTTCGCCGACCACAAGCTGGACCCGCCGCGGACGCTCGACGACCTGATCAAGCCGGAGTA
Source organism: Streptomyces sp. UNOB3_S3 (assembly GCF_020740895.1). Lineage (GTDB taxonomy): Bacteria > Actinomycetota > Actinomycetes > Streptomycetales > Streptomycetaceae > Streptomyces. The sequence continues at coordinate 25,466 of NZ_JAILXP010000045.1, forward strand.
CAAGAACCTCCTCGTCACCGAGAACGCCGCCACCTCCTCGCCCGGCCTCGCCTTCCAGCTCGCCACCGTCGCCAAGTACGGCGACAACGGCTGGAAGGACTACTGGACCAAGCTGAAGGCCAATGGCGTCGAGGTCGTCGACGGCTGGGAGCAGGCCTACAACGAGCGCTTCTCCGGCTCCGCCGGCGGGAAGAAGGCCAAGGGCGACAAGCCCCTCGCCGTCTCCTACGCCTCCAGCCCGCCCGCCGAGGTCGTCGGCGCCGACCCGCTGCCCAAGGAGGGCCCGACCGGCGTCGCCACCGGCACCTGCTTCCGGCAGACCGAGTTCGCCGGCCTGCTCAAGGGCGCGAAGAACACCGAGGGCGGCAAGGCCCTGATCGACTTCATGCTCAGCAGGACGTTCCAGGAGGACATGCCCCTCCAGATGTACGTCAAGCCGGTCGTCCAGGACGCCAAGCTGCCCGAGGTCTTCACCCGGTACGGCGCGCAGGTCACCGACCCGCAGACCCTCGCCCCGGAGAAGATCGCCAAGAACCGCGACCAGTGGGTCAAGGAATGGTCCTCGCTCGTCCTGAAGTAGCCCGTCCCGAAGCGACCGGCACGACCACCGGAGCGACCACCGGAGGGCCCGCCGCCGGGAGGGCGGCGGGCGCCCGCCGGACGGTGACACGGCTCGGCCTGATGGCCGTGCCGCTCGCCTTCTTCGGCGTCTTCTTCGCCTACCCCGTCGCCTCGATCGTCACCCGGGGCCTCACGGACGGCGGCCGGTGGCAGCTCGCCCGCGTGGGCGAGGTGCTCACCGACCCGCGCGTCCGCGACGTCCTGTGGTTCACGCTCTGGCAGGCGGCCGCCTCCACCGCCCTCACCCTCCTGCTCGCCCTCCCCGGCGCCTACGTCTTCGCCCGCTTCGACTTCCCCGGCAAACGGCTGCTCAGAGCCGTCGTCACGGTCCCCTTCGTGCTGCCGACGGTCGTCGCCGGCTCGGCGTTCCTGGCGCTCGTGGGCCGTGGCGGGCTGCTGGACGAGCTGTGGGGCGTCCGCCTGGACACCACGGTCTGGGCGATCCTCCTCGCCCACGTCTTCTTCAACTACGCCGTGGTCGTCCGGACCGTCGGCGGCCTGTGGGCCCAGCTCGACCCCCGGCAGGAGGAGGCGGCCCGCGTCCTCGGCGCCGGCCGCTTCGCCGCCTGGCGCCGGGTGACCCTGCCCGCGCTCGGCCCCGCCGTGGCCGCCGCCGCCCTCATGGTCTTCCTCTTCACCTTCACCTCCTTCGGCGTCGTCCAGATCCTCGGCGGACCCCGCTACGCCACGCTGGAGGTGGAGATCTACCAGCAGACCGCGCAGCTCCTCGACCTGCCCACGGCCGCCGTCCTCACCCTGCTCCAGTTCGTGGTCGTGGCCGCGCTGCTGGCCGTGCACGCCCGGACCGTACGGCGCCGCGAGGCGACGCTGCGGCTGGTGGACGCCTCCCGGACCGCCCGCCGCCCACGCGGCGCCGGCCAGTGGGCGCTGCTGGCGTCCGTCCTCGCCGTCGTCGCGCTGCTGGTGGTGCTGCCGCTCGCCGTGCTCGTCCTGCGCTCCTTCGAGGGCCCCGACGGCTACGGCCTCGCGTCCTACCGTGCCCTCGCCTCGGCGGGCGCGGGCGGCGGCACGTTCACCGTCGCCGCGCTCGACACCATCGGCAACTCGCTCACCTACGCGCTCGCCGCCACCGCCATCGCGGTCGTTGTCGGCGGCCTCGCGGCCGCGGCCCTCACCCGGCGCGAAGGCAGGCTCGTCCGCGGCTTCGACGCGCTGCTGATGCTGCCGCTGGGCACCTCCGCCGTCACCGTCGGCTTCGGCTTCCTCATCGCCCTGGACGAGCCGCCGCTGGACCTGCGCACCTCGTGGATCCTGGTGCCGCTGGCCCAGGCGCTGGTGGGCGTGCCCTTCGTCGTCCGCACCGTGCTGCCCGTGCTGCGCGCGGTGGACACCCGGCTGCGGGAGGCGGCCGCGGTGCTCGGCGCGTCCCCGCTGCGGGCCTGGCGGGAAGTGGACCTGCCGCTGGTGGGCCGGGCCCTGGGCATCGCGGCGGGCTTCGCGTTCGCGGTGTCGCTGGGCGAGTTCGGCGCCACCGTCTTCATCGCCCGCCCCGACAACCCCACCCTGCCGGTGGCCGTGGCCCGGCTGCTGGGCCGCCCCGGCGAGCTCAACTACGGGCAGGCGATGGCCCTCAGCACGATCCTGATGCTGGTGTGCGCGGCGGCGCTGCTGGTGCTGGAGCGTGTGCGCACCGACCGTACGGGAGAGTTCTGATGCTTCGCCTCGAAGGCGTGACCGTCCGCTTCGGCGAGCGCGCGGTGCTGGACGCGGTAGACCTCGACGTCGCCGACCACGAGACCGTATGCGTCCTCGGCCCGAGCGGCAGCGGCAAGTCGACGCTGCTGCGCGTGGTGGCCGGCCTCCAGCCGGCCGACGCCGGGCGGGTGCTGCTCGACGGGCGCGACCAGGGCGGAGTGCCCCCGCACCGGCGCGGGGTGGGCCTGATGTTCCAGGACCACCAGCTCTTCCCCCAGCGGGACGTCGCCGGGAACGTCGCCTTCGGGCTGCGCGTACGGGGGACCGGGCGGGCCGAGACCGAGCGCCGGGTGGCCGGGCTGCTCGACCTGGTGGGGCTGCCGGGCGCGCAGAAGCGGGCCGTGGGGGCGCTGTCGGGCGGTGAGCAGCAGCGCGTCGCGCTGGCGCGGGCGCTGGCCCCCGAACCCCGGCTGCTGATGCTCGACGAGCCGCTCGGACAGCTCGACCGCGGCCTGCGCGAACGGCTTGTGGTGGAGCTGCGCGGGCTGTTCGGACGGCTGGGCACGACCGTGCTGGCCGTCACCCACGACCAGGGCGAGGCGTTCGCGCTCGCCGACCGGGTGGTGGTGATGCGCGACGGGCGGATCGCCCAGGTGGGCACCCCGCTGGAGGTGTGGCGGCGGCCGGCGTCGGAGTTCGTGGCGCGTTTTCTGGGGTTCGACAACGTCGTTCCGGCGACGGTCACGGGCGCGGGCGCGGACACGCCGTGGGGGCGCGTCCCCGTGCCGGAGGGGACGGAGCCGGGGGAGTGCGCGGTGCTGGTGCGGCCGGGCGGGGTGCGGCTCGTGCCCGTCGCGGACGGGGTGGCGTGCGGGGTGGTTTCCCGGACGTTCCGGGGGGAGCACGTGGT
>NZ_JAILXP010000450.1 GCF_020740895.1 Streptomyces sp. UNOB3_S3
GCCGTACCTCCACCCGCGCCCCCGCCGGCAGGTCCACGCTCCGCCGCCCGTCGCACCACAGCACCCCGTTCGGCGTCTGCGGCTGCACCTCCACCGCCAGCACCGAGTCCGGCGCGGTGACCAGCGGCTTCGCGAACAACGCATGGGCACTGATCGGCACCATCAGCAGCGCCTCGACCTCGGGCCACACCACGGGCCCACCCGCCGAGAAGGCATAGGCGGTCGACCCGGTGGGCGTGGCGCACACGACCCCGTCCCCGCCGAAACGGGAAACCGGCCGCCCGTCCACCTCCGTCACGACCTCCAGCAGCCGCTCCCGCGCCGCCTTCTCCACCGACGCCTCGTTCAGCGCCCAGTCGGTGTGCACGACACGCCCGTCCGTACGGACCAGCACATCGAGGGTCATCCGCTCCTCGACCTCATAGGCGCACGTGACCACCCGGTCGACGACCTTGTCGAGATCGTCCCGCTCGGCCTCCGCCAGGAAGCCGACCCGCCCGAGGTTGACGCCCAGCATGGGCACCCCGGAGCTGCGCGCGAACTCCGCGCCGCGCAGCAGCGTGCCGTCGCCGCCAAGCACGACCAGCAGCTCACAGCCCGCCAGGACGTCGCCGCAGCCCGGCCCCGCCTCGACGCGCTCGACTGCGGCCGGCAGCGGCAGGTCCGCGGCCTCCTCGGCGAGCACCCGCACGCCGATTCCGCAGCGCAACAGCCCCTGAACCACAAGCTCCGCGCTGCGGATCGCCGCCGGGCGACCGGTGTGGGCGAGCAGAAAAACGGTACGTCCTGAAGTGGTCAACGGGGCCCCTCCGCCACTGCACGGTCAACGTCCGCCGGGTCCAGTTGAGGCGCACCGGCGCGCAGCCACAGAAAGTACTCGACATTGCCGGACGGCCCGGGCAGCGGGCTCGCGGTAACCCCGAGTACGCCGAGTCCCAGCTCGGCCGCGCGCGCGGCGACCGCGCGCACCGCCTCGGCCCGCAGGGCGGCGCTGCGCACCACACCACCGGCGCCGAGGCGTTCCTTGCCGACCTCGAACTGCGGCTTGACCATCAGGACCAGGTCCGCGTCGGGCGCGGAGCAGCGCACGAGCGCGGGCAGCACCAGCCCGAGCGGAATGAAGGACAGATCGCCCACGACAAGATCGACGGGCTGGTCGTCGATCTGCTCCAGCGTCAATTCGCGTACGTTCGTGCGGTCCTTCACGGTGACGCGCTCGTCGCTCTGGAGGGACCAGGCGAGCTGTCCGTAGCCGACGTCGACGGCGACGACGTGGGCGGCGCCGGCCCGCAGCAGCACGTCCGTGAAGCCGCCGGTGGAGGCGCCCGCGTCCAGCGCGCGGCGGCCCTCGACCTTCAGGCCGAGCGGTGTGAAGGCGGCGAGGGCGCCGGCGAGCTTGTGCCCGCCGCGCGAGACGTAGTCCGGGTCGCTGTCGTCCTGGGTGACGACGACGGCGGCGGCGGTCTCCACCTGGGTGGCGGCCTTGGTCGCCGTCGTCCCTCCGACGGTCACCCGGCCGGCGGCGATCAGCTGGCTCGCGTGCTCGCGAGAACGGGCCAGCTTGCGGCGCACCAGCTCCGCGTCGAGTCGGCGGCGGGTCACTGCCACGTGCGGTTCAGCTCCTGTTGTCGTACGGACGTGCGGGGCCGGGCGGTGGCCCCGGGGGCCGGTCGAGCGCGCCGAGCGCGTCACGCAGCCCCTGGTGTACATCCTCGTACACCGCCAGGTGTCCGCTCGCGTCGAGGTGGTCGGCGTCCGCGAGCCGGGCCAGGTGCGCGTCCACGCCGGGGTCGCCGGTGGGGGTGCGCCCGACGCCGAGGGGCTCGGGCTCCAGGGGCTCCTGAAGCCCCTGGGCTTCGGAGGGGCCCTGGGCCTCCTGGGAGCCCTGGGGCTCCGGAGCGTCCTGAGGCTCCGGTGGCTGTGGTGTCGGGTCGGTCCCGGGGTCGGTCATGGTTCCGACGCTACCCGGTCGCGGGTGTTACTCCCGCGTTCCCGTGCGTTCCCGGCCGCCTGGGGTACCGTCCAAGGCGATGGCGACGATCGATGAGTGCCTCGGCGCACTCGACCGGCTGGCGGAGAACCTCGCGGGCGCGAGCGGCGAGCTCCGGTCCGCCGCCGCGCCCGACCGCTCGCTCAGCTGTCATGTCACGGATCTCGACGTCACCTTCGTGGGCCACCTCCGGGACGGCCACCTCAAGGAGGTGCGGACCGTCGAGGGCGTCCCGGAGCGGCGGGCGGAGATCGCGCTGGAGATGACCGGGGACGATCTGGTGGCCCTGGTCGACGGACGGCTGAACTTCGCCCGTGCCTGGGCCAGTGGCCGGGTCAGGCTGAAGGCGGGCCTGCGGGACGTGCTGCGGCTGCGCTCGATCCTCTGACGGTGGCACCGGCAGGCCGCCGCGCCGCCGGGACGACGAGCGGAGTGCCGGTCTGCGGGTCGTCGATGACCTGGCAGCGCAGCCCGAAGACCCGCTCCACGAGCTCGGCCGTCACGATGTCGCCGGGCGCCCCCTCGGCGACGACGCGCCCGTCGCGCATGGCGATCAGGTGGGTGGCGTAGCGAGCGGCGTGGTTGAGGTCGTGGAGGACGGCCACGAGGGTGCGGCCCTGGTTCTCGTGGAGCTCGGCGCACAGGTCGAGGATCTCGATCTGGTGCTGGATGTCGAGGAAGGTCGTGGGCTCGTCGAGGAGCAGCAGCGGGGTGCGCTGGGCGAGGGCCATGGCGATCCACACGCGCTGGCGCTGGCCGCCGGAGAGTTCGTCGACGTACCGGTCGGCGAGGGCGGCCACGCCGGTGGCGGCCATCGACTCCTGGACGATCCGCTCGTCCTCGGGCGACCACTGCCGCAGCAGCCCCTGGTGGGGGTGGCGGCCGCGGGCGACGAGGTCGGCGACGGTGATGCCGTCGGGCGCGACCGAGGACTGCGGCAGCAGGCCGAGCGTACGGGCGACCTTGCGGGCCGGGTACGAGCCGATGGCGGCGCCGTCGAGCAGCACGGATCCGGCCCGCGGCTTGAGCATCCGGGACAGGGCGCGCAGCAGGGTGGACTTGCCGCAGGCGTTGGGGCCGACGATGACGGTGAAGGAGTTGTCGGGGACGGCGACGGAGAGGTTCTCCGCGATGACCCGCCCGTCGTAGGCGAGGGTGACGGATTCGGCCGACAGCCGGCTCATGGGGTTCTCTCCGTTGTGTTGGTACGTGCTCATATCCGTCCCGCCCGGCGCTCGGTGTGGAGCAGCCACAGCAGATAGCAGCCGCCGAGCATGCCGGTGAGGGCGCCGACGGGCAGTTGGTCCGCGCCGAAGAGGCGTTGCGAGGCCCAGTCGGCGGTGACCAGCAGGGCCGCGCCGGTGCAGGCGGCGGCGGTGAGGTTGGGGCCGGGTGAGCGGGTGAGGCGCCGGGCCAGCTGGGGCGCGGCGAGGGCGACGAAGGAGATGGGGCCGGCGGCGGCCGTGGCGGCGGCGGTGAGCAGGACGGCGGCGCCCATGGTGACGAGCCGGGTCCGTTCGACGGGCACGCCGAGCGCGTAGGCGGAGTCGTCGCCCATCTCCAGCATGCGCAGGCTCCGCCCGTGGCCGAGGACGGCGGGGACGAGCACGGCGCAGACGGCGAGCAGGGGCCACACCTGGCTCCAGTCGCGGCCGTTGAGGGAGCCGACCATCCAGACGGTGGCGCGGGCGGCGTCGGTGAGGTTGGCCTTGGTGAGCAGATAGCCGATGACGGCGACGAGGACGGCGGACATGGCGATGCCGACGAGGACGAACCGGTGGCCGTGCACGCCGCGCTGCCAGGCGAGGGCGTAGATCGCGGCGCCGGAGAGCAGTCCGCCGGCGACGGCTCCGGCGGCGACGGCCGTGGGGCCGCCGTGGAGGAGGACGATGACGGTGAGCGCGCCCACGGAGGAGCCCTGGCCGAGGCCGATCACGTCGGGGCTGCCCAGCGGGTTGCGGGAGACGGACTGGAAGACGGCGCCGGCCAGTCCGAGGGCGGTGCCGACCAGGAGGCCGACCAGGACGCGCGGCAGCCGCAGGTCGTGGACGATGAACTCCTGCGCTGCGGTCCCGCCGCCCGTGAGGGTGCGCAGGACGTCGGCGAAGGACATGGGGTAGTCGCCGGTGCCGATGAGGGCGACGGAGGCGGCGAGCGCGACGGCCAGCAGCAGGGGCACGACGAGCGCGGCGCGCGGCTCGACGCGTAGGGAGAGACCGCCGCGAGTGCGCAGGACCGGCACGCGCCGAGGGGCTCGTACGTCGTGGAGGGACGTGGGGGCGTCGTTCACAGCTGGGCCATCCTCCGGCGGCGCACGAGGTGGATGAAGACGGGCCCGCCGATCAGCGCGGTGACGATGCCGGCCTGGAGTTCGGAGGGGCGGGTGAGGACCCGGCCGGCGATGTCCGAGCCGAGGAGCAGCACGGGCGCGAGGACGGCCGCGTACGGCAGGACCCAGCGCAGGTCGGGGCCGGTGAAGGAGCGGACGACGTGCGGCACCATCAGGCCGATGAAGACGATCGGCCCGCAGGCGGCGGTCGCCGCGCCGCACAGGAGGGTGACGGTGAGCAGGGCGAGGACGCGGGTCGCGGTCAGCCGGGTGCCCAGGGCGCGGGCCTGGTCGTCGCCGAGGGCCATGGCGTTGAGCGGCCGTGCCAGCAGCAGGGCGAGCGCGATGCCGACGAGGACGAAGGGGGCGACCTGCCGGACGACGCCGTCGTTGGCGGAGGCCAGGGAGCCGACCGTCCAGAAGCGCATCCGGTCCAGGGCGGCGGTGTCCATCAGCTGCACCGCGTAGACGTAGCCGTTGAGCGCGGCCGTCACGGCGGTGCCGGCGAGGGCGAGGCGTACGGGCGTGGCGCCCCGGCTGCCGCCCAGCGCGTAGACCACGACGGAGACGGCGGCGGCGCCCAGGAAGGCGAACCACACATAGCCGGTCAGCGAGGTGACGCCGAGGAAGCTGACGCCGGAGACGACGGCGGCCGCGGCGCCGGCGTTGATGCCGAACAGGCCGGGGTCGGCGAGGGGGTTGCGGGTGAGGGCCTGCATCACCGTGCCGGCGAGGCCGAGTCCGGCGCCGACGAGCAGCCCGAGGAGGGTGCGGGGGACGCGGACGTCCCGGACGACCACGTCGGTGTCGTCGCCGGTGTAGTGGAACAGCCCGTGCCAGACCTGGTCGACGGGGATCTGCTTGGCGCCGACGGCCAGGGACGCGACGACGACCAGCAGGAGCACACCCACCGAGACGAGCAGCCCGGCCAGGCGCCGGGCGCCTCTCCTCGGGGCCACGGCTTCGGGGGCGGCGGTGCTTCGTGGGGAACTGTCGACCAACACCCGGTTAGGTTAGCCTACCCTCACATCCCCCGATCCCATGGAGAG
>NZ_JAILXP010000451.1 GCF_020740895.1 Streptomyces sp. UNOB3_S3
CGCTGGCGGTCCCTGGTGCCGGACGCCCGCGCCGGCGCCGGCGCGGGCGTCCGGCACCAGGGACCGCCAGCGGCTCCGGATCGCCGAGGCACTGTGGCGCATCGCGGCCGAGCACGGCCTCCACGCCGCGAGCATGCGCCGTGTCGCGGACGGGGCCGGCGTCTCGCTCCGCGTGGTCCAGTACCACTTCCGGAACAAGCACGCCCTCCTCGTCGACGCCCTGCGCCTGCTGCACGAGGAGAACGAACGACTGGCCAGAGCACGTGTCCCCGCCGGCACGACGGACCCGCGCGCACTGCTGCGGGCCGTGCTGCTCGAATTCCTGCCGCTGGACGGGCAACGCGCCCACGCCCTGAAGGTGTTCGCGGCGTACTACGCCCGCAGCCTGACCGATCCCGCCCTCGCCGCGGTCTTCCTCACCGCCGACCAGCCGCTGGAGCGGCTCGTCGCGGACATCGTCGAGATGGGCCGGGCGGCCGGGATGACGGCGCCGGGCCTCGACCCGCAGCACGAAGCGGACCTGCTCGTCTCCGGCATCACCGGCCTGGGCCTCGACGTCGTGCACGAGCGCCGCTCGCTGACGGACGTACGAGCGGTGCTCGACTACCACATCACGCGCGTCTTCCCGTCAGGAGCCGTCACGCGCTCGTGAGCGTCCGTCGCAGTGTCACCCCGTCGCCCCGTCGCCTCGCCTGCGCGTCGCACGCGCCCGCGTGTGGTGCTTCCGCACTGCCCCGTGTGCGCCCCCGGAGTGCTCCCGTGCTCCCTTCTCACTCATACGAGCGGGGGCGCACCGGCGCGTGGCCCATGGTTGACTTTCAGCCAACTGCCCGCCAGATGCTGCTGGATACGACCGGCCGGGGAGGGGCTTGCGATGACAGCGGAGACAGGTGACGCCGGGCGTACCGAGAACACGATGTCGGGTGGCCGGGTGCGCGGTTCGGTGATCCAGGCGAGGAACATCGGGAGGATCTCCTTCACCGGCCAGCCGAAGGACGACTCCCGGGAGCGGCTGGAAGCGGCCAAGACCCGGCTCGCGGACGAGGTCCGGCGGCAGTGGGAGGGGGAGGTCGCCGCGCAGGGACTGCGGCGCCCGGAGCCCATCCGTCTGCAGTGGGCGAACACGCGCCGTGCGGTGGCCGTGCGCACGGCCGTCACGCCCACGACGCCCGCCGGGCAGGCGGGCTCCGGCCCCCTGGAGGCACTGGGGCTCTGCGGCGATCTGGAGGGGCTGGTACGGGCGTTCCGTGCGCTCCCCCAGGGGCACTTGGTGATGCTGGGAGAGCGCGGGTCCGGCAAGACGGTCTGGGTGATGCTCCTGACGCTGGGGCTGCTCGGCTCGTACGAGCCGGGTGACCCGGTTCCGGTGCTGCTCACCGCGTCCTCGTGGGATTCGGGGAACACCTGGGTACCGGGGGTGGAGCATCTGCGGACCTGGCTGGCCCGACGGCTGGTCGAGGAGTACCCGTTCCTGACCGACAAGGATGCCTACGGTGCGGATGTCGCGCAGAGGCTGGTCACCGGTGGGCATGTCTTCCTGCTTCTGGACGGCCTGGACGAGATGTCCGAGTCCCTTCACGCGCCCGCCCTCGGCGAACTGGACGACAGCGGGCAGGATCTGCTGGTCGTCACCTGCCGTGTCGCCGAGTACGAGCGGGCGGTCGAGCGGTCGGGGCGGGTGCTGAGCCGGGCGGTGGTGAAGGAGATGCGGCCGATCGGCGTCCGTCAGGCCGAGAGCTTCCTGACCGCCGACAGGCCGTGGGAGGACACCCGCTGGCAGTCCCTGCTCGCGGACCTGCGCGACCGCCCGGACTTCCCGGACCTTCCGCTGTCCCGGGCCCTGACCAGTCCCCTCATGGTGGCGCTCGCCCGGGTGATCTACGCGCCGCCGACGAAGGACCCGCGTGAGCTGCTGCGCTTCCCCGACCGGGAGAGCGTCGAGCGGCACCTGCTGACGGCCTTCCTCCCGGCCGTCTACCGTCCGCGCCCGGCGCCGCCCGGGGCCTCGGGCAGGGTCCCGGCGGGCTACGGCCTCCAGGAGGCGCGCGGCTGGCTGGGGTTCATCGCCCGTCACATGGCGCGGAACGGCACTCACGACCTGGCGTGGTGGCAGGTGGTGTGCGCCGTTCCCGGGTGGATCGCGGGGCTGGTCTTCGGGGTCGTCTCCGGGGTGATGTTCGGCTTCATCGGAGCGGCGGCGGGCGGGCCGGTGATCGGGCTGGTCTTCGGCGTCTCCTTCGGGGCGGCCGGTTTCCTCGTCCAGGCCGTGCCGTCCCGGCGGCCGTCGCCGGCCCGGGTGGAGATCCGGCTCCGTGGCACGGTCAGGGTGTTCGTCCTGAGATTCGCGCTCGGGTGCGTGACGGGCATGGCGCTGGGTTTCGGCTTCGAGCTGCCGTGCTGGGCACAGCTCGTGCTCGGCGCGCCGTTCGGGCTGGCCGTCGCCCTCCACGCGTGGCTGCGGGCCCCGTCGGACGCGACGAAGGTGGCGAGCCCCGGGCTGGCCCTCGAGCAGGACCGGGTGTCCACGATCGTTCTGGGGGTCTCCTTCGCGCTGCCCTTCGGGCTCACGTTCGGGACGGTGTTCGCCTTCACGGATCCCCTGGTCTCCGCCTGGCCGGCGCTGGGGCCGGTCGGGGGGCTGACGTTCAACACGGTCTTCGGCCTCGCGGGCGCGCTCGCCGGGTGGACCGTGGGCCATCTGTCGTACGGGCGGGTGGGCCGCTTCGCCTACAGCGCGGTGGGGGCGGTCGTGAGCGGCATCGTCTTCCCTCCCGCCGACGACCCGGGGTTCGCCTTCGGCACGGGGATCGCCTTCGGGGTGGCGTGCGGTCTGGTGGTCATGCTCGGCCGTCCGTGGGGTGCGTTCGTGTTCGCCCACGCCCTGCTGGCCCTGGCGGGGCGCCTGCCGTGGCGGTTGATGCGCTTCCTTCAGGACGCGCACCGGCGGGGCGTGCTGCGCCAGGCGGGCGCCGTGTTCCAGTTCCGGCACGCACGGGTGCGGGACCGTCTCACCTCCCACCGCGACGACCTGTAGGCGGCTCAGTCCAGCGGCCGGGCGTAGGTGATGAACTCCCGTTCCGTCGCGAAGCCCATCCGCTGGTAGAGCCCCAGCGCTCCGGTGGGGTTGGCGGCGTCGACGACCAGCTCCGCCCTGTCGTAACCCTGGTGTCCGGCCTCGGCCAGCGTGTGCGCCAGCAGGGCGCGTGCCGCGCCCCGGCCGCGGTGGGCCGGCCGGGTGCCCAGGTGGCCGATCGTGCAGACGCGCAGCCCGGTGGCCGCTCCGTCGGCGACGTACTCGTCGGCGAGGAGGTACGCGGCCACGCGGTCGTCGGTGTCGAGCAGGAGGGCGGAGAGCCCGGCGCGGAAGGAGCGGTCCCCCGTGAACCATGTCTCCCAGTCGGTGCGGTCCGTCTCGGTGAAACTCCAGTGGTCGCGGAAGGCGTCGTTGTGCGCGTGACGGGTCGCCTCGTCAAGAGCCTGCCGGTAGGGCACGAGTCTCAGCCCGTCCGGTGCGTCCGGGGTGGGCAGGTCGCGGGTGCCCAGGTCGTGTCCCATGCTGAACCAGTAGCGGCAGGGTGTGAACCCGGTGCGCTCGGCCAGGGCGGCGAGCCCGGCGTTCGTGGCCACCCCGTCGATCAGCAGTTCTCCCGGCACACTGTCGGCCCGGTGGCGCTCGGCCCAGATGTCCCGTGCCCGGGAGCGCATCCAGCCGGTGAGGTGTTCTCCCATCCCCCGGCGGCGCCGGGCGGGGTGGACGGCGGCGGAGGTGCCGAAGCGGGCGATGTCCCGTACGTTCTCCGGCTCGTACACCATCGCGTACGCCACCAGCCGGCCTTCCTGCCAGACACCCGTGGTGTTGCGGGCCAGGTCCAGCTTGGGGTCGGTGAGCTCGTGGAGGATGTCCGTCTCGTCCTCGTGCGTGCCGGTCGCATCGACGCGCTCGACCTCTCGTCGCAGTTGTGCGAGGTCGCGGGCGTCGGCCGCGCCGAGCGGCTTGAGCGTGACGTTCATAAGGGAAACGGTCATAAGGGAAACCGTATATAGGGATAAAGTGCGCGTCGAAGGATTTTCACCGACCGCATGTCTCGCGTGCCTTCCGCTCAGGCGACGGTCAGTCCGCTGGGTGAGGTCGCCAGGCCCAGTGGTGTGCTGCCGGTGACTTCGAGGGTCTTCGCGTCGATCGCGTCCACGGTGCTGGAGGCGTTGGTGGACACCCAGATGGTGTCGGCGGTCGCCGTGATGCCGGTCGGTACGTGTTTGACGCGCACCGTGGCGAGCACGCGATGGGTGAGGGAGTCGATGACGGTCACGCTGTCGTCGCCCGCTCCGGTGACGTAGAGGCGCGCCCCGTCGGGGCTGAGGGCGACCTGCCAGGGGGTCCTGCCGACGCGGATGCGCTCGCCGGCCCGGTGGTTTCCGGTGTCGACGACCGTCAGGGTGTTCTGGAGGGTGTTGACGACGTAGACGCGTCCGCCGTCGGGATGGACCGCGACGCCGTTGGTCTCCGTCAGGCCCGTCAGTGTCCACCGGGTGTCGCCGTCCCGGGTGTCCAGGGCGTGGAGTCCGTCGGAGCAGGTGACGTAGAGGGTCGTGCCGTCCGGGGCAGTGGCGAGGCAGCGGGGTGCGGGGCCGGTGCGCCAGGTGGTGGTGACGGTGTCGGAGCCGGTGTCGATCACGGAGACGGTGCGTGATCCGCCGGGGCCGGTGGCCGGGCCGGTGTCGGCGACGTAGAGGTGCGCGCCGTCGGGTGAGGGCGCCAGCCCGTGGGGGTAGGGGCCGACGGTGACGGTGGAGACGATCTCTCCTCGCGCGGTGTCCAGGACGGAGACGTTGTTCGCGCCGGAGTTGCTGATGTAGAGCTTGGCGCCGTCGGGGGTCCGGGCCGTGCCGAAGGGGTTGGTCCCGGCGTCGAGGGCGGCGACCAGGGTGTGGTTCGCCGGGTCGACGACCGAGATGGTGTTGCTGACGATGCCCGCCGCGTAGACGTGCGTGCCCACGCGAGGGGCGCGCCTGGTCGCGGAGTGCTGGATGCCGGGGAAGAGGGTGCCCGCGGTGCCGTGCGGGAAGTCGTCCTTGTGCGTGGTGCCGGTCTCGGCGATGCGGCTGCGGGCGTAGGGGCGGGTGGCGCCCGGTGCCCTCGGCTCGCCGCGCGGCACCGGCACGACCGCCTTGGGGCTCGCGCTCGCCTCGCGGTCCTCCTGGTGGGGCGGGTGCTGGTCCCCCTCCGGGAAGGTGGCCGGCGGGAGGGTGGCCACGTCGTGCTCGGCGTGCCACCAGCGGTCCCTGGTCGGGGGC
>NZ_JAILXP010000452.1 GCF_020740895.1 Streptomyces sp. UNOB3_S3
CCCCTGGGACGTCGAGAGCACCGCCCTCACCCTCGCCGACGTCGGCGGCAGACGAGGTCAAGGCACGGCTGGAGGCCGCCTTCCTCGCCCCCCTCCGCAACCCCGCCCTGCGCCGCCTCTACGGCAAGAGCCTCAGCGGCGGCCTGCTGATGTACGGTCCGCCCGGCTGCGGCAAGACCTTCGTGGCCCGCGCCGTCGCGGGCGAACTCGGCGCCCGCTTCCTGTCCGTGAGCATCAGTGACGTCCTCGACATGTGGATGGGCACCTCCGAGCGCAACCTCCGCCGGCTCTTCGAGACCGCCCGCCGCAACGCCCCCTGCGTCCTGTTCCTCGACGAGATCGACGCGCTGGGCGCCAAGCGCAGCCAGATCCGGCACACCGGCATGCGCACCACCGTCAACCAGCTCCTCGCCGAACTCGACGGCGTGGGCTCGGCGTCGGACGACGGCGTGTTCGTCCTCGCCGCGACCAACCACCCCTGGGACGTCGACACCGCCCTGCGCCGCCCCGGCCGGCTGGACCGGACGCTCCTCGTCCTGCCGCCCGACCTGTCGGCCCGTGAGGCGATCCTCCGGCACCACCTGACGGACCGGCCGGTCGCCGGCATCGACCTGGCGAGGCTCGCCCGGCGCACCGACGGGTTCTCCGGCGCGGACCTCCGGCACCTGTGCGAGTCGGCGGCCGAACGGGCGCTGCTGGACTCGGTCCGCACCGGCGAGGCCCGGATGATCGGCATGGCCGACTTCACGGCCGTCCTCGGCGGCCTCCGGCCGTCCACCGGCCCCTGGTTCGCCTCCGCCCGCAACGTCGCGCAGTTCGCCAACGAAGGCGGGGCGTACGACGACCTGCTGGTCCACCTCAAGCGGAAGAGGATGCTGTGAACACGGGCACGACGGAACTGAAGGAACGCGCGGAGGCCCTCGTCGAGGTCGAACGCTTCGAGCAGGCCGCCGAACTCCTGGCCCGGTACCTGACGGACGCGCCCTCCGACGCCTGGGCGTGGGCCCGGTTCGCCCACTGCCGCTTCCGCACCGGCGACCGCGAGGGCGCCCTGAAGGCCGCGGACGAGGGCATCGCCGCCGACCCCACGTGCTGGTACGCGTGGGAGCGGCGGTCCTTCCTGCTGACGATGCTCCTCCGGATGGACGAGGCCCTCGACGCCGCCCGGGAAGCCGTGCGCGTGGGCCCCGAGGTCTCGGCCACCCACGCCGTGCTGGCCCGGTGCCTGCTCCTCAAGGGCGACCGCGAGGGGCGGTACGCCGCCCAGCTCAAGGTGGTCGAACTCGCCCCGGACAGCGCCGTCGCGCACTTCAACCTGGCCGCGGCCGCCGGGGACATCGGCCGGAACGGCATCCGCCTCGAAGGCCTGCGCACCGCGCTCCGCCTGGACCCCGACTTCGCCGACGCCCGCGCCCAGCTCGCCGACATGCGGGCCGACGCCGGGGAGGTGAAGCTGCCGGAGCTGGCGGGGGAGTACGCCGCCGCGCTGGGCACCAAGCCGGACGCCCACAACCTCGAGTACCGGCTCCAGCTGATCGTCCTGCGGCTGCTGCGTCGCACCCGCTGGTTCGCCCTGGGCTGTCTGGTGATCGCCGCCCAGGCGTCCCGGGCCTTCCCGACGGGCAAGGGCCCTACGGAACTGCCCGTACCGCTCGGCATCCGGCTGTGGGCCCTGGTGCTGATGGGCGTCGTCTGGGCCGTGGGCGCCTGGTTCCTCGCCTACCGCAAGCTGCCGCGCGGCGCGCGGTCCACGGTGTGGTCGCTGATCCGGCTCCGCTGGGCAGCGCGCATGCCGGTCGCGCACGCGCTGTGGGGCACGCTGTGCGCGGTGGCGCTGGTGGCGGTCCCCTGGACCGACCGGACGTCCGAGCGGAACCTCGTGCTGGTGGGTGCCGTGCCGGTGGTCCTCGCCATGTGGTACGGGGCCGCCAAGCGCCGCGAGGAGCGCGAGCGCGCCGAACGCGCCTGCTAGGTTGATGCGTTCTGTTGAACGAATGAGGAGAGACGACGTGCGCAAGGCAGCGCAGATCACGGGGGCGGTCGTCATGGCCGCGGCGCTGATGACCGGTTGTGGCAGCGGCTCGGGCGACGGCGGGAAGAAGGCCGGGGACAAGTCCTCGGCCAAGCCCTCGGAGCAGCCCTCCACCGCCGCGCCGAAGGGCGGGGAGAAGGACGCCGGGAAGAAGGACGACGCCGTCTCCATGAACGGGATGTGGAACCTTCAGCAGGACGGTGAGATCTTCCGGGTGACGATCATGGGCGAGAACGGGATATCCGACTCCCCTAAGGGCGTGTGCAGCGGGCCCGCCCACCGGGACGGCGCCGCCCTGAAGCTGGACCTGAAGTGCCCCCGCGGCGACAACCCCCGCACCAAGGGCACGGTCACCCTGGAGAACGGCGGCAAGACCCTCTCGGTCGCCTGGGACAACGGCCCCACCGAGAAGTACACCAAGGACCCGCTCAAGGTGGAGATGCCGAAGATCGAGATGCCGAAGATCGACGTCCCCAGGATCGACATACCGTCGGCCGCCCCGGCGAGCTGACCCCGCGTCACCCGTTCGTCCGTGTCCCGGTCCGGCCCTGCCCCGTTCGTCAGGGGCACGGCCGGACGGGTCACGCCGTCGCCGTCAGCCCGTCGATCATGCGGTCGAGGAGACGGTCGAAGACCGCCTGCGGCGAGGAGTCGTCGGCCGGGGCCGCCAGGGCCGCCGCGAGCCGGGGATAGTCGCCGCCCTCGGCGACGGACCGCAGATAGCGCGCCTGGGCGTCGAAGAAGGCGCCGGGAGCGCCGCCCGTCGCCTCGATCAGCCGCTCCTGGGCGAGTTCGTACGAGACATGGCTGGCCACGAAGCCGGTGAGGAGGCTGAAGGTCTCCAGCCGGGCCCGGGCGTCCAGGCCCGCGGGTTCGAGCACGGCCAGGACGTACTCCAGGACGGCCAGGGTGTTGGGACCGAGCGTCTGCCGGGCGGACAGCGCGGCGGGCAGCCAGGGGTGGCGCCGCATGATCGCGCGTTGTTCCCGGCCGATCCGCCGGAGGTCGGCGCGCCAGTCCCCGGAGGGCTCGGCCGGCAGCGAGTGGTCGCCGCCGACGTGGTCGATCATGAGCTCCAGCAGCGTCTCCTTGTTGGGGACGTAGCTGTAGAGGGACATCGTCCCGGCCCCGATCCGGGCCGCGACCGCGCGCATGGTGACCGCCGCGAGCCCCTCGGCGTCGGCGAGGGCGACGGCCTCCGCCGTGATCGCCTCGCGGCTGTGCGCCGGCGGCCTGCCCCGGCGCGGGCGTTCGGCGCGCGACCAGAGCCGTTCGGGATCCACACCGGCGGGACGGCCGGACGAGCCGGTACGGGACATGGCGATCTCTTCTTCCTCCTGTCATACCGTCATGAGCTATTACCGTACCCCGTACCCGAAACGGGCGGGGATTCCACGCCGGGCGCATCCAGCGGTCCTGACGGATCGTTGGGCCGGGCATGAGAAGGATCCTCGCTCTCGGCGTGCTCGGCACGGCCGTGCTCTGCGCCACCGCGTCCCCCGCCCACGCCGCCGGCCGGCCGGGGGACGGGCCGGTCCCCGTCGCCCAGCTCGCCGCTCCGGCGGAAGCCACGCTGTGCCATGGGGAGACGAAGAACCTGCCGGTGGTGAGCCAGTACTCCGGGGTGGTCCAGTCCGTGTGCGGCGCCCTGCCCCGCTGACGCCCCCACCGGTCAGGGGCAGCGCAGGATGGCCACGAGGGCGGCGTCGTCGGCGAGGTTGCCGCCCGAGTGGCCGAGCAGGTCGTCGTGGAGGCGCTGGACCAGCCGCTGGGGGTCGCGTTCCCGCCAGGCGGTGATCCGTTCGGCGAGGGGGTAGAAGACGCCTCCCGCGTCCCGGGCCTCGCTGACCCCGTCCGTGTAGAGCAGGAGCAGGTCCCCGGCCTCGAAGGGGAAGGTCTCCACCTCGTAGTCGTCCGCCTCCAGGGCCGAGCCCACGCCCAGCGGCAGGGCCGGGTCACGGACCGTCAGCGGGACGACCCGGCCCCGGTGCACCAGCAGCGGTGGTGGATGGCCGCAGCTGATGAGCCGGATCACAGGCTCCTCGTCCGGGATGTCCAGTATCGCGGCCGTGACGAAGCCCTCCTCGTTGTCCGGGTCGTCCGAGGGGCCCACGGTGTCCCAGTACACGGTGTTGTGCAGGTGGGCGACGAGCCGGGCCAGCGGGGGGTTGCGGTGCGCGGCCGCGTGGAAGGCGCCGAGCAGCAGGGTGGTGGACCCGATGGCGGGCAGGCCCTTGCCCCGTACGTCGCCGATGAGGAACCGGCTGCCGTCCGGGGTGCGCGCCGTCGCGTAGAGGTCGCCGCCCATGCGTGCCTCGGCCTCCGCCGCGACGTACACCGCCGCGACCCGCAGCGGGCCGACGCGCTGGGGGAGCGGGCGCAGCAGATACCGCTGGATGACGTCCGCGACCAGCCGTGCCCGGCCGAGCTGTCTCTCGTGCCGCTCGTGCGCGTAGCGGAAGCCCACGACGAAGAGCGAGATCGTCAGCAGGGCGCCGATCTGGGCCTCGTGGTTCGCGGTCGTCAGCCCTCCCAGCAGGGCGCTGAGCACGATCTGCGCGGCCACGGCCACGGCCGCGACCAGGGCGACGAGCCGGGGGCTCCCGAACGTCGCCGTGAGCGTGGGCGCCACCACCAGGAGCGGGCCCAGCTGGATGGACTTCCCCGTCCACAGGTCGAGCACCATGATCAGCGCGATGAGCGCGAGCGGCACCGCGAGCAGTGCGTGACTGCGGTACCAGGGCTCCTCGGCCCCCCGCGACCCGTGCCGGAGGTGCATTCCTCCTGCTTACATTTCCCGGCGACCCGGACCCGGCTCCGACACGTCTTTCGGGCACGTCTTTCCGGCGCGCCTTCCGGCCCGTCCCGCCCTCCGCGGGTGTCAGGCCGGGCCGTCGGGCAGTAGCCGCAGGGCGCCGAGCGCCACGGCCAGGTCGGCGATCGCGCGCGGGTCACGCAGCGAACGGCCCGTCAGCTCCTCCACCCTGCGCAGCCGGTAGCGGACGGTGTTGCGGTGGCAGTACAGCGGTTTCGCCGCCTCGGCCGCCGAACCGCCCGCGGCGAACCACTGCTCCAGCGTCTCCAGCAGCCGGGCGCGCTCGGCGGCCGGGAGCTCCAGGACGCCGGCGAAGACCGTCCGCGCGATCCGCCCGGCCTCCTCCGGGGACGCCGCCACCAGCAGGGAGACCGGACTGTCGTCGAAACGGGCGACGCCCGCCGCCCGCCCCCGCGCCC
>NZ_JAILXP010000453.1 GCF_020740895.1 Streptomyces sp. UNOB3_S3
GGATCGCGGGGCTTCGGATTTTCCTGCCGATCGTTCGCGAGGATGCCTCGCATGATCAACGGTGCCCACGTGATCCTCTACAGCCGCGACGCCGACGCCGACCGGGCCTTCGTCCGTGACGTCCTCGGCTTTCCCGGCGTCGACGCCGGGGGCGGCTGGCTCGTCTTCAGGCTGCCGCCCGCCGAGGTGGCCGTGCACCCCGTCGACGGTGAGCCCACGCACGAGCTCTATCTGATGTGCGACGACATCGATGCCCAGGTGGAGGAGTTCGCCGGTAAAGGGGTCGAAATCGTTCGGGGCGTCAGTGACCGGGGGTGGGGGCGGCTCGCCGCCGTTCGGCTGCCCAGTGGTGGGGAGCTCGCGTTCTATGAGCCGCGTCATCCAGTCGCGCACGGCCTCTGACGGGTTTCAGTCGAAGCGGATGTGCTTCACGCCCGTCCACGCCCGGCGCAGGCGGCCCTTCAGGGGGCCGTCCGTGTTCGGGGTCAACCGCAGGCCCGCCGAGGCCGCGATCGTGTCGGCGACCTGCGCGATCGTGATGTCGTCGGTCCGGATGTGCTCGCCGAACTCCGGATCGCGCAGCCGTTCCAGGCATACGTCCAGCTTCGACACCGCGAAGGTCTCGCGTCGCAGCGACGCGCCCAGGCCGCGCTCGCGCAGCCGGCGCAGGACCGTCTCCCGGCGGGCGAGGAGCGCGTAGTGGCGGACGTCGTGGCCGTCGTCGCGCAGGCGGCCGACGGTTTCGGCGAAGTACGTGCTGTTCACGATCGTCATCGGGACGATCACCGGGCCCGTGGTGTGCCCGGTCAGGGCCAGGTCGAGGACCTCGTGGACGGCCCGGCGCCAGACCGGCAGGTCCTGGAAGTCGCCGCGCAGTGCCGGCGGCAGCATCCGGTGGAGGCCGAAGCCCGCGTGCTCGGGGTCGCAGACGACGCTGCCGGGGAGGCGGCGGTGGAGTTCGTACGCCGTCTGGGTCTTGCCGCCCCCGAAGGGGCCGTTGATCCATAGGAGCATGCGGCGAGCCTAAGCGGCGAGCCTAGGGGGCCCGCCGCCCGTGCTCAGTCCGTGCTCGGTCCGTGCTCGGTCCGTGCTCAGTCCGTCGTGATCCGCAGGACGATCCCGCCGTCCGCGTCCGTCTCGACCCGTACCGCCGTGAGGTCCGCCACCGCCACGTCCGGGCCGTGGGCGGCCGCGCGCGGGCCGACGCCCACGACGCGCATGCCGGCCGCGCGGCCCGCCGCGATGCCCGCCTCGGAGTCCTCGAAGACGACGCAGTCCGCCGGGGCGAAGCCCAGCTCGGCCGCGCCCTTGAGGAAGCCCTCCGGGTCCGGCTTGCTGGCGCTGACGGACTCGGCCGTCACCCGCACCGCCGGCATGGGCAGGCCCGCCGCGCCCATGCGGGCGTCGGACAGGGCGCGGTCGGCGGAGGTGACCAGGGCGTGCGGGAGGGCGGCCAGGGCGGCCATGAAGGCGGGGGCGCCGGGGACCGGGACGACGCCGTCGACGTCGGCGGTCTCGGCGGCCAGCATCCGGCGGTTGTCCTCGTGGTTGAGCTCCATGGGGCGCTCGGGGAGGAGGACGGCCATGGTGGCGTAGCCCTGGCGGCCGTGGACGACCTTCATGACCTCGTCGCCGTCCAGGCCGTGCTCGTCCGCCCAGCCGCGCCAGCAGCGCTCGACGACCGCGTCGGAATTGACGATCGTGCCGTCCATGTCCAGGAGGAGGGCTCGGGCCGTGAGGGTCGTCATGGGGAGCTCCAAGCAGGCGCGCGGAAGAAGCGGAAAGAAGACGAGCGGAAGAAGACAAGTGGCTCCACCCACCGGTCAGGGAGTGCGGATGGAGCCACTTTGTTTCTCAAAGATACAAAACGGACCCGGGAGAACGCCAACGGCCCTGGTCGGCGTAGTCCGACGGGCCGGAATCGGCCATCCGGACGACCATGGGAGGAGCGATCCGAACCCGAGGAGTTGCCCATGGCCCAGGACACCCCGGGCCCGGCCGGAACGGCCCGGGCCGCCCCCGGAGCGCCACCCATACCCGGCGAGGGGCTGCCGAAGGGCGGTGTGCGCGTCGCGATCGGCGCGCTGCTGCTCGGCATGCTGCTGGCGGCCCTCGACCAGACGATCGTCTCCACCGCCCTGCCGACGATCGTCAGCGACCTCGGCGGCCTGGAGCACCTCTCCTGGGTCGTCACCGCCTACATGCTCGCGTCCACCGCCGCCACGCCCCTGTGGGGCAAGCTCGGCGACCAGTACGGGCGCAAGAAGCTCTTCCAGACCGCCATCGTGATCTTCCTCGTGGGCTCCGCGCTCTGCGGCCTCGCCCGGAACATGCCCGAGCTGATCGGCTTCCGCGCCCTCCAGGGCCTGGGCGGCGGCGGGCTGATGGTGCTGTCGATGGCGATCGTCGGCGACATCGTGCCGCCCCGGGACCGGGGCCGCTACCAGGGCCTCTTCGGCGCGGTCTTCGGCGGGACGAGCGTGCTGGGCCCCCTGCTCGGCGGGCTCTTCGTGGACCACCTCAGCTGGCGCTGGGTGTTCTACGTCAACCTCCCCATCGGCATCGTCGCCCTCGCCGTCATCGCCGCCGTCCTCCACATCCCGGCCAGCCGCGTCCCGCACCGCATCGACTACCTCGGCACCTTCCTCATCGCCGTCGTCGCCGTCTGCCTGGTGCTGATGACCTCGCTGGGCGGCACCACCTACGCCTGGTCGTCCTGGCAGATCGTCGGCCTCGGCGTGGTGGGCGCGGTGCTGCTGGTGCCCTTCATCGCCGTCGAGCGGCGCGCCGCCGAGCCCGTGCTGCCACCCGGGCTGTTCCGGATCCACACCTTCACGCTCTGCTCGGTGATCGGCTTCGTCGTCGGCTTCGCGATGTTCGGCTCCATGACCTACCTGCCGACGTTCCTCCAGGTCGTCCACGGCGTGTCGCCGACCCTGTCCGGGGTGCACATGCTGCCGATGGTGGCCGGTCTGCTGATCGCCTCGACCGGCTCCGGCCAGATCGTCAGCCGCACCGGGCGCTACAAGGTCTTCCCCATCGCCGGGACCGCCGTGATGACCATCGGCCTGCTCCTGCTCCACCAGCTGGACCCGACCGTCAGCACCGCGATGATGAGCACGTACTTCTTCGTCTTCGGCTTCGGGCTGGGCCTGGTCATGCAGGTCCTCGTGCTCATCGTGCAGAACTCCGTCGGCTACGAGGACCTCGGTGTCGCCACCTCCGGCGCGACCTTCTTCCGCTCCATCGGCGCGTCCTTCGGCGTCTCGATCTTCGGCACGATCTTCACCAACAAGCTCGGCCCCCGGATCGCCGACGCTCTCGCCGGCGTCCCCCTGCCGCCCGGCGTCACCCCCGAGGCCCTCAAGTCCGACCCCCGGATCGTGCACCGGCTGCCGCCCGCCCAGCGCACCGGCGTCCTGGAGGCCTACTCCCAGTCGATCACCGACGTCTTCCTCTACGCCGTGCCGCCCGCCCTCCTCGCCTTCGCCCTCGCCTGGCTGCTCAGGGAGGAGCCGCTGCGCGGCAGCGTCACCGCGCCCGACACCAGCGAGGTCGTCGCCAGCAACCCCGTGGAGCGCTCCTCGCGCGACGAGGTCGCCCGCGCCCTCTCCCTGCTCGGCAGCCGCGAGGGCCGCCGCAAGGTCTACGAGAAGATCGGCCAACGGGCCGGAGTGGACCTCAAACCCGCCGCCAACTGGATGCTGCTGCGCATCAAACGCGACGGCCATGCCGAGCCCGCGATCCTCGCCGAGCGCGCGGACCTCCCGCTGCGCGTCGTCACCGAGGCCGCCCGCCAGCTGGAGATCCGGGGACTGGTCCGGCGCGAGGGACTGCGGCTCCTCCTCACCGACGAGGGACAGCAGGTGGCGGACAAACTCTTCCGGGCCCGCGAGCAGATGCTCGCGGAACTCCTGGGCGACTGGTGGACGGCCGCCGACCGCCCCCACGACCTGAGCTGCCTCGTCGACGAGCTCAACCGCGAACTGTGCGGCTCCGACGCCGAACAGCCGCGCGACGGCGAGGCGGCGGGCGACAAGCCCGACCACCGCCGCTGAGCGGTCCGCTCCGCGGGGAGTGCGGTACGTCATCTGCCGGTGCGTCGTGGCTGGTCGCGCCCACGCGGCGGTAGCCGCAAATCGACACCGCCCCGCGCCCCTTCGGGCGCTCAGCCGGCGCCTAAGCCCCGGTCAGCTCCTTGCCGAGCCACACCTCCGAGTACACGTCCCCCTCCTTGTACGGGGCGACGTCACCGAAGCCGTGCCGCGCGTACAGCGCCCGTGCCTCCACCAGGTCCCGCCGGGTCTCCAGCACGATCCGCGCCGCACCCCACGCCCGCGCCACGTCCTCGGCCGCGCCCAGCAGCGCGCCCGAGCCGCCCAGCCCCCGCCGGTCCGCCCGTACGAACATCCGGCACACCTCGGCCGTACGCGCGTCCAGCCGCCGCACACCCACGCACCCCGCCGGCTCCCCGCCGTACCGGGCCACCAGCAGCACCCCGGGGTCCTCGCTCCGCATCTCGGCCAGATGCCGCTCGATCTCCTCGGGCGCGCACCGGCGTCCTTCGTACAGCAGATACCAGCGGTCGGCGACGTCGACGAGATACTCCCGCAGCAGCGCGGCCGACTCCGGGGAGCCGACCGGCTGCGGGGACACGGTCCAGGTGGTCATGCGGCGGATGGTCGCACGGAGGCGGCCATCCGGGCAGAGCATTTTCCGGTGGCGGTCAGCCCTGCTTCAGCCCTGCTTCGGCGCGGCCTGCTGGACGACCTCGAACGACCACACCGTCGAGCCCGTGGCGGCGGGCCGGTGCTTGGGGGCGCCCTCGCCGCCGCCCTGGTGGGCGGCCTTCATCGGGCCCTCCATCCACGCCTGGAAGTCCTCCTCGCTGCGCCAGCGCGTGTAGACGAGGTAGTTGTCCGTGCCTTCCAGCGGACAGAGGATTCTTCAATGTACCTTTCCCGGCATGGACGCAGACCTTGTAGAGCGTGCGCAGTGGGGGAACTTAGAAGGGCAGAACTGGGCGGTGCTCGTCCGGCTGTCCACGGACGAAGCCGACGACAACCTGAAGGATGACGCCTCGGGCACAGAGCGGCGCGCTCCGACGTACGGCCGGGACATCCGGAGCACCCAGGAACAGGAGCGAGACGGACGTGAGTTCGTCAAGGGCGCGCCTTCGGCGCGCCGGGACGGGCCGGGGGCCCCGGCGGGCTGCGGCCTGGCGGCCGGTCCCCCACC
>NZ_JAILXP010000454.1 GCF_020740895.1 Streptomyces sp. UNOB3_S3
TCCAGACCGGTCACCGACCCACCGGAGGACTCCACGGCCGTGGTCAGCTCACTGACCGCGGTCCCCGACACGGGAACCTCCAGCCGGACCGTCATCGAGTACGAGACGCTAGGCGCCGTTGCCATGGCCGCTTTCCCCTGCTTTCGCTGTTCTTCGCTTGTTTCGATCGCTTCGCCGTGGTTCGCGTCACGAAGACGCGACATGTCCCGTGGAGGACGAGACGTTCGATCGTCCCACCTACCGGCGAGTAGGGGGTAACTCGGCCCTCATTCCGGAAGAAAGCTTCCGGAATCTTGGGAAGACAAAACCGACGGGCGCCCTTTCCGCGAGGAAAGAACGCCCGTCGGCTCACGAGGAGCGACACCGACCCGCCATGCTCGCCTCGCGGCAAGTGGTCGCTCGTAGCGACGAAGGTTGGGCCCGGGGGCTTGGATCGAGCCGGTGTCGTAACCAGGCTAACAAACAGTCCGCTGAACTGATTCCGTGTGGAGCGTTCCGCCGGGAGAACGGGCCGTACGGGCGGCCGGAACAGGCCGTTCGGACGCACGGGTCCGGCCATCCGGCCCACGCCGGAGCCCGTTCACCGCCCCCGTTCACCGGCGCCCGTTCAGTCGCGCAGCAGGTCCGGCACCCCGAGCTCGTCCGGGTCGTCCCGCTCGCCCGAGACCACCGTCAGCCGCTGCGTGGCCCGGGTGAGCGCCACATAGAGCACCCGCAGACCGGCCGGCGACTCGTCGGCGATCCCGGCCGGGGTGACCACGACCGTCGCGTCGTACTCCAGGCCCTTGGCCTCCAGGCTGCCCAGCACCACCACGCGGTCGCCCAGCCCGGCCAGCCACTCCCGGGCCTCGGCGCGGCGGCCCATGGGGACGACCACGCCGACCGTGCCGTCCACGTCCGCCAGCAGGTGCTCCGCCTCCGCGCGC
Source organism: Streptomyces sp. UNOB3_S3 (assembly GCF_020740895.1). GTDB lineage: Bacteria > Actinomycetota > Actinomycetes > Streptomycetales > Streptomycetaceae > Streptomyces. The sequence goes on from NZ_JAILXP010000454.1 coordinate 927, forward strand.
ACGGACGCGGCGAGGTCCGCGCCGCCGACCACGAAGCGGGGCTCGATGCCGGTGGAGCGCACGGCCGAGGGGGACTCCATCCCCGGCATGGCCAGCGCCAGCACCTTCGACGCCAGCTCCGCGATCTCCGCCGGGTTGCGGTAGTTGACCGTGAGCCGGAAGCGGCGGCGCGGGCGGGTGCCCAGCGCCTCGTCCCGGGCGGCGCCGGCCTCGTCGGGGTCGGACCAGGAGGACTGCGCCGCGTCGCCGACGATCGTCCAGGTGGCGTGGCGGCCGCGGCGGCCCACCATCCGCCACTGCATGGGCGTCAGGTCCTGGGCCTCGTCGACGATGACGTGCGCGTAGTCGCGGCGCTCCTCGGCCAGCCGCTCCGCCCGCTCGCGGCGCGACTCCGAGCGCTGCGGCATCAGCTCCTCCAGCCCGGTGAGCTGGTCGAGCGGGTCGGCCTCGCGCGGCCGCTTGGGGCGGGCCGGGACGCCGAGCAGCATCTCCAGCTCGTCCAGCAGCGCCACGTCGTGCACCGACAGCGGGCCCCGGCCGGCCGCGTCCAGGCGGCGCAGCGAGCGGGCCAGCCGACGGGTCTCGCGCGGGTTGAGGTCCCGGCGGGACCAGCGGGTCAGCCGCTTCTCGTCGGCGAGGCAGGCCAGCACCCGGCGCGGGGTGAGCTCGGGCCACCAGGCGTCGAGGAAGTCGGTGAAGGAGTCCTCGGTGACGATGTCCTCGTCGAAGGCCGACCGGGCCTCGGCGGCGAGCTCGGGGTCGGTGTAGCGGCGGGGGCCGCCGGACCTGGACCACAGGGCGTCCAGGATCAGCCGGCGGGCGCGGGGGCGCAGCAGGTTGATCGGGGCGGTGCCGCCGAGGGCCGCGTTCCGGATGCGCCGCAGCTCGTCGGCCTCCAGCTCGATCCGGGCGCCGAAGGCGACGACGCGCAGCCGCTCGGGCACGGGCGCGCCGGAGCGCGGGACGTCCAGGGCGCCCCGGACCGCCTTGCGCAGCACCTTGACCATCCGGGAGGAGCCCTTGATCCGGGCGACGTCCGGCTCGTCGTAGATCTCGGCCTCGGCGCCGTCGACGAGGTTGCCGACCGCGCGGATGGCGACCTGGCCCTCCTCGCCGAGCGAGGGCAGCACGCCCTCGGTGTAGGCGACGAGCAGCGGGGTCGGCGAGACGACGAGGATGCCGCCCGCGTAGCGCCGGCGGTCCTGGTAGAGGAGGTAGGCGGCGCGGTGGAGGGCGACGGCGGTCTTGCCGGTGCCGGGGCCGCCCTCGACCTCGGTGACCGAGGCGGCGGGGGCGCGGATGACCAGGTCCTGCTCGGCCTGGATGGAGGAGACGATGTCGCGCATCGTGTGGCTGCGGGCCTGGCCGAGCGCGGCCATCAGGGCGCCGTCGCCGACCACCGGCAGGGCCTCCCCGTCGAGGGTGGCGCGCAGCTCCGGGCGGAGCAGGTCGTCCTCGACGCCGAGGACCCGGCGGCCCTTGGAACGGATGACCCGGCGGCGGACGACCCGGCCGGGGGCGACCGGGGTGGCCCGGTAGAACGGCGCGGCGGCGGGGGCCCGCCAGTCGATGACCAGCGGGGAGTAGTCGGCGTCGAGCACGCCGATGCGGCCGATGTGGAGGGTCTCGGCGATCTCGGCCCGGTCGCCGCTCACGGCGTCGTCGGCGGGCTCGACGGAGGTGTAGGCGCCGTCGGGGCCCTTCTTTCCGTCCTTGCCGAGGAGGAGGTCGATCCGGCCGAAGAGGAAGTCCTCGAACTCGTTGTTCAGCCGGTTGAGATGCACACCCGCGCGGAACACCTGGGCGTCGCGCTCGGCGAGCGCTCCGGGGGTGCCGACCTGGCCTCGTTTGGCCGCGTCGTCCATGAGGAACTCCGCCTCGTGGATCTTCTCCTCGAGGCGTCGGTACACCCGGTCGAGATGGTGCTGTTCGGCACCGATCTCACGGTCCCGGGTCCCCTCGGACTCCGTCGCCGATCCTGTCGCCACGTGCGCGTGTGTGGCGTTCTGCGCGGCCACCCAGGCCCCCTTCTGCTGTGCGTAGGGCAGCCGTCAACCGTACGCGAACAGGGGTACTGAGCGCACCTGTCAGGACATGAGGGGTTTGCCACGAGTGTCGGCTGTTGACGGATCGCCCTTTCCTCGATCACAGCAGGGCGTAGGCGGGGCGTCACAGCGTGATCGTCGCCAGGTGTTTGCCGTCGAGGGTGCGGATCTCGAAACGGGCGATGTCCTTCTCGCTGAACGCGACACCGCCGTGGGTGTAGAGGGGCTCCTTGTAGCTCGTGTCCTTGTCGCCCTTGTCGCCCTTGTCGATGCCGTAGCCGGCCTCCGGGACCGCCCACGTGGTGGCGACCTGCTCCTTGCCGTTCTTGCCGACGGCGACGAGATCGCAGGTCAGCGGGCCTTTGACATTGCCGAGCTTGAGCACGACATGGGTGCCCCAGGCCTTGTCCTGGACGGACACGGTGGCGTTCACCCGGGTGACCGGGTCGGTGACGCCGCCGTATTTCTCGCCCTCGTCGTACATCTGCTTCGCGGCGCTCACGCCGGTGTGGCCCTGGCCGGTGTCCTGCGACGTGAGGGCGGCGCCGGCCAGCGGTCCGGCGACGATCAGGGCGACGGCGGCGGCGACCAGCCACAGCCGGCGGGTGCGCTGTGCCCTGCGGGTCACGGTGACGTCGTCGAGCAGCCGGTCCAGCAGTTCGGGGCGGGGCTCCGGCGCGAGGGCCGCCGGGCCGGGGGTCGCCTCCTTGAGCTCGGCGAGGAGCGGGGTGAGGCCCATGAGCGTCTCCAGTTCGGCGGCGCACCGGGGGCAGCCGGCGAGGTGCTCCTCGAAACGGGCGGTGTCCGCCTCGTCCAGCGCGCCGAGCGCGTAGGCGCCGACGGCGGTGTGCTCGTCGTCCTGGTGCGGGTGCTCATGGTGCGGTGCCGGCCGGTTCATGCCGTCACTCCTCGTTCCTCGAGCGAGAGCCTCATGGAGCGCAGCGCGTAGAACACCCGGGACCGTACGGTCCCGGCCGGTACTCCCAGCGCCTCCGCCGCCTCGCTCACGGTACGTCCTTTGAAATAGGTCTCGATCAGGGCCTCTCTATGGGCTTCGGAAAGGTCGCCCAGCGCGTCGGAGATCGTCATCAGGCGCAGGGCCCGGTCGATCTCGTCGGCGGCGGGCAGCAGCTCCAGTGGCCCCGGGTCCACCTCGGGGGGCCGCGCCTGCCGGCTGCGGTGGTTGTCGATGACGATGCGCCGGGCGACGGTGACCAGCCAGGGCCGTACGGAGCCGGTGGCGCCGCGCAGCCGGTCGGCGTTGCGCCAGGCGCGCAGCAGCGTCTCCTGGACGACGTCCTCCGCCCGTTGCCGGTCGCCCGCCACGAGCCGGAGCACGAAGGCGAGCAGGGGGCCCGCGTGCTCCTCGTAGAGCGACCGCATCAGGTCCTCGTCCGGACTGGTCCTGTCAGCCACGACGGCATCCTTGCGCAAGCCTTCCCCCTTGGTCGAGAGCGCGGGGCCGGTGTCGCCGCCGGTTCCGTGGCCGTGCCACGGCCCTTCGACCAGGAGTACGGACGGCGGCGGGATCCCGTTCACCGTCCCGGGGCAACCGTCCGGGGGGCGCCTACCGCGTCAGGGGCTCGCTGGTGCGGCGGCGGTGCCGGGCCACGCGCTCGCGGTTTCCGCAGACCTCGCTGGAACACCAGCGTCTGCGGCGGCCGCGGGAGGTGTCGAGATAGATCAGCGGGCAGTTCTCGCCCTCGCAGCGGCGCAGCTGCCCACGGGCGACGGGGTCGGTGAGCAGGTCGACGGCGTCGCGGGCGACCTGCCCGAGGAGGGCTCCGCAGTCCGGGGCGCCGGCGAGGCGCCGGACGAGCCGCCCGTCGGCGCCCCGGGCGGCCGCGGGCGCGGGCGGCGCGGTGGCGGCGAGGGCGTTCACCCGCTCCAGGTCGGGCCCGGCGGCCCGGCCGTCCCCGTCGAGCTCGGCGTGCACGACGCGCGCGAGCAGCTCCCGGGCGGCCTGGAAACGCGCGAGCCACGCCCCGTCCACGGCGTCGAGCGGCGTGCCCGGCGGGACGACCCCGGCCCCGAGCAGCCACGCCTGTAAGCGCCGGGGGCCGTCGAGCCGGTCCGGCGGCTCGGCGGTGGCCAGCAGGTCCAGGCAGAGCCGCCCGCAGTCGAACCTCAGACCATTCGTGGCCGCCGCGGCCGGTGCCATGCGTCGTCACCTTTTCCGTATGGGTGTTCCCGGGCTCCCCGCCGTTACAGGGTGCCCGGTAACACCCATACGG
>NZ_JAILXP010000455.1 GCF_020740895.1 Streptomyces sp. UNOB3_S3
GCGGCCGGCAAGCCCGCCGCCGCCCCCGGGGACAACAAGGGCAACGCCGGTCTCCTCGGCGGCCTGCCCACCAAGGCCATCGCCCCCAACGGCCTCTCTCTGCCGGGCCTGGGCACCCCCAACATCAAGTGACACGCGCGGAGTCGGACGAGGCGAACGGGCCGCGCACCCCAACAGGGGTGCGCGGCCCGCGCGTTGCGCAACGGACGTCCCGGCGGGTCACCAGGCCTTGGCGGCCGCCCGGGGGCTGCCCTCGGCGGGCATCAGGATCCACAGCGCGAGGTAGAGGACGAACTGCGGGCCGGGCAGCAGGCACGACAGCAGGAACAGCACCCGCATCGTCGTGCGGGACGTCCCGAAGCGCTCGGCCAGACCCGCGCAGACTCCGGCGATCATCCTGTGGTTACGGGGGCGGACCAGCGGAGCGGACATGGCGGGGACTCCTTCGTATCGAGGTGTCGTGGGGGAGGGGGCGTTCCCTCGCCTGACGATGACTCCACGCTACGGCCGCCGTACCGGGCAAAGCGTCACTCTACGGGGCGATCCCGACCCTGGGGATCGTCGGGGTCAGGGCGTGCTCCGCCTCCTCCCGGCGGGGGGTCCGGGTAGGTCCCGCCTCGGCCCTGCGGCGTAGCCGGGCCCGTACCGCCGGGACGACCGCGAGGTGCGCGGCCGTCACCCCGGTGATGTTGAGCAGCAGCGCGTCCACGTCCAGCACCTGGCCCGCCACCCCGCTGCCCACCACCTGGAGGGCCAGCGAGAGCATCGCGCTGGTGAAGACCGTCCGGGCCAGCGAGCCCAGCGTCGACGCCGCGATCCGGCCCCCCGCCCAGGGCAGCAGCACCCCCAGCGGCGCGAACGGCAGCACCCCGGCCCCTATCGAGCGCGCGGCCGCCCAGGGGCTCAGCGCCAGGTCGGCACGGATCGTGGCCAGCGGCTCCATATGCGCGGCGCTCACCCAGGGCGCGGTCAACGGCCGCAGGGCGAGCCAGCCGACCACGAGGAGATGGACGGCCAGGAGGAAACAGCCCGCCACGCGGTAGCGGTGTCGGAGGGCGGGCGTACCGCCGTAGCCATGACGCTGCACGCCCCCCATGACGCCGCACGCGGGGCGCGCGGTTCCGCGTCCGGGTACGGAGAGTCAGCGCCCGTCGGCCGAGGGCAGAGGGCTGCCGTTGCTCTGCACCGTCTCCGGATGCGTACGGGTCTCGTCGGTGCAGGCGTAACTCTTGGGCCGGTCGCCCGACGGCCCGCCCAGGATCACCGTGGGCCGCGCGTCGGCCGCCGGCGTCCCCGCGAACGTGCACACGACCTGCGCGAGCGCGAGCGGGGCCAGGTCGTCGGGGGGCATGTTCAGCCGGAGCGCTCCCGCCGGATCGCCCTTCGCCGGGCCGCTGACGGTCAGCTGCTGGGGGACGGCGGTGGAGAAACCGGCCTCGTCCTCGGCGGGCGAGGGCGGCCGCTTGAGCTCGTCCAGCAGCGCCCGGGCGAGCGCCGCCGGGTCCCCGCCCTCCGGCACGGACACCAGTCGTGTCACGGGGAGTAGCAGCGAGGTGCACAGCAGCTGAACGGACGTGGTGGCGCTGCCCGGGGTCGGCGAGGCCTGCGGGCCGTGCACCACGCACGTGGCCCGCGAGGGCGCGCTCCCGGCGTCCACGGGCACGGCCGTGCCCCGGATGCCACAGCCGGAGAGCCCGGCGGCGAGCGCGAACACCCCGCCCGCCAGGACGGCCGTACGCACGACGGCGGACCGGGCGGACCGGGCGGACCAGGCGGAGCGGATGGAACGGGCGCGACGGATGGAACGACGGGACGGACCGGACCGGCTCATCGGCTCTCCCCTTCGGCTTCGGCCGGGCCCTGCGCGGGCGCCGCGTCACCGGTGGCGTCCGGGGCCGACTCGCGCGGCAGCGTCAGGGTGAAGACGGCACCGCCCTCGGGGGAGTTCTCGGCGGTGATCTCACCACCGTGGATATGGGCGTTCTCCAGCGCGATGGACAGGCCCAGACCGCTGCCCTCCGAACGCGGCCGCGACGCGCTCGCCTTGTAGAAGCGGTCGAAGACGTGCGGGAGGACGTCCTCGGGGATGCCCGGCCCGTGGTCGCGCACCGCGATCACCAGCGCCTCCTCCGTCCGCCGCACCGAGACCCGCACCGGCGAACCGCCGTGCTTGAGGGCGTTGCCGATGAGGTTGGCCAGGATCACATCGAGCCGGCGCGGGTCGAGCCGGCACATGATGCCGCGCTCGGCGTCCAGCTCGACGGCGTCCAGCCAGGCCCGCGTGTCGATGCACGCGGTGATCTGGTCGGCGATGTCCACGTCGTCCAGGACCAGCCGGGCCGTGCCCGCGTCGAAGCGGGTGACCTCCATCAGGTTCTCCACCAGGTCGTTCAGCCTGCGGGTCTCGCTCACCACGAGCTGCACCGCCGGCGCGATCATCGGGTCGAGGGAGTCCGCCTCGTCCTCCAGCACCTCCGTCACCGCGGTGATCGCCGTCAGCGGGGTGCGGAGCTCGTGCGACATGTCGGCGACGAACCGGCGGCTCGCCGCCTCCCGGGAGCTGAGGTCCTCCACCCGCTTCTGCAGCGCCTCGGCCGTCTTGTTGAACGTCCGCGACAGGTCCGCCAGCTCGTCCGTGCCCGAGACCCGCAGCCGGGTGTCCAGCTTCCCCTCGCCCAGTCTGCGCGCCGCGTCGCCGAGCCGCTGCACGGGCCGCAGCACGGTGGAGGCCGCGGCCTGCGCCAGCAGCGCCGAGCCGATCAGCGCCAGGCCGGTGGCGATCCCCAGCGACCAGGCCAGGGAGTTCAGGTCGGCCCGCTCGTTGTCCAGGGACTTCAGCAGATAGCCCGTCGGCCCGCCGCCGATCACCTTCGCGCCGCCGACCAGGTACGGCTTGCCGCCGAGGGTGATCCGCTGCCAGTACAGGTGGTACGGGTAGGGGTTGGACTCGTCGACCTTCCGCTCCCGGTTGACGGCGGTGATCAGCGTCTTCGGCACGACGGACGGGGTGAACAGATCGCGGTCGGAGGGCGCGGCGCAGGTGGCGCCGCCCTTGACGCCGCCGATCAGCAGCACCTCGTACTTCTGCGAGGTGGCCGCCATCCGGTCGGCCGCCTCCTGGAGATCCGCGCACGTGGGCAGCAGCGGCAGCGAACCGGTGTTGTCCTGCAACGACTTGCGGAAGTCGTCCAGGGCGGCGTTCTGCGTCCGGGTGAGGACCGCGTCACGGTTCAGCCAGTACGCGATGGCCGACGCCGACACGGCGGCGGCGAGGGCAACCAGCGCGAAGACCAGCATCAGGCGCAGCCGCAGGCTGATCCACCGCATGCTCGGTTTCAACATGTTCCTGGCCGCCGCCCAGCCCCGCACCCGACCGGGCTCTTCTGTCACTGTCCGCTCTCAGTCCTCGTGATCGTCACTGCCGCCCCCGGAGGGGATCACCGCCCCCGGGAGGGGGTCACCGCCCCCGGAGGGGATCACTGCGGGACGTCCAGCCGGTACCCCACCCCGCGGACCGTACGGATCAGCGTCGGGGAGGACGGCACGTCCTCGACCTTGGCGCGCAGCCGCTGGACACAGGCGTCCACCAGCCGGGAGTCGCCCAGGTAGTCGTGCTCCCACACCAGCCGCAGCAACTGCTGCCGGGAGAGCGCCTGGCCGGGCCGGCGGCTGAGCTCCAGCAGCAGCCGCAGCTCGGTCGGGGTGAGCTGGAGGTCCTGGCCGTTCTTGGTGACCGTCATGGCCGACCGGTCGATGACCAGCGAGCCGAACGACGCCGAGTCGCTGGACTCCCGCTCGCCCCGGCGCAGCACCGCCCGGATCCGGGCGTCCAGCACCCGGCCCTGCACCGGCTTGACCACATAGTCGTCGGCGCCGGACTCCAGGCCGACCACCACGTCGATGTCGTCGTTGCGCGCCGTGAGCAGGATGATCGGCAGCTGGTCCGTCCGCCGGATCCGCCGGCACACCTCGAAGCCGTCGATGCCGGGCAGCATCACGTCCAGCACGATCAGGTCCGGCCGCTGCTCTCGCAGCATCTTGAGGCCCTCCTCGCCCGACGCGGCGGTCACCACACGGTGACCCTGGCGGGACAAGGAGAACTCCAGAGCCGTGCGGATGGCGTCGTCGTCCTCGATCAGCAACAGGAAAGGCACAGTGGTCATTCTGGCCTAAGAGTGGCCGGTAGTTCGACAGAAGGACGCCGCAGCGACCCCGGGCCGGGACCGCAACGGGCGCGGCGAGGCCTGTTGCAGTGCTGTGACAGTCGGCGGACAACGCCATGAAACTGGCCCGGCAGGCTTTGATGCACCGGGCAGGACAGAGGTCCGGGAACCAGCCGGACCGAACTGGCTCCACCGACGGGGGGCGCGAGATGAACGCACTGCACGCCACTGCGATTAGCGCAGTTCGTACGCGCCTGCACGACGCCGGGCGGGGCACCGAGAAGTCCGGTGCCGTGGGCGGGCGGGGGTGCGCTCGCGGCACCGGACGTAACGCAAGGCCGCCGTACATGGTGGCCATCGACGCGATCGCGTACGGGGAGGCCACGGTGGGCGCGGGGGGCGCCGCCACGGCCGACGGGGGGAGCGACACCGGTGTGTCGCGGACGGAGGCGGAGTTCACCGCCTACGTCCAGGAGCGCCGGGCCTCCCTGTACGCGACCGCGTACCACCTGACCGGTGACCGCCACGAGGCGGAGGACCTGCTCCAGAGCGCGCTGTTCTCCACCTACCGCGCCTGGGACCGGATCTCCGACAAGGCGGCGGTCGGCGGCTATCTGCGCCGCACCATGACCAATCTCCACATCAGCGCCTGGCGCCGCCGGAAGCTCAACGAGTACCCGACGGAGGAGCTGCCGGAGACGGTCGCCGAGACCGACGCGATGCGCGGCACCGAACTGCGCGCCGTGCTCTGGCAGGCGCTCTCCCGGCTGCCCGAGCTCCAGCGGACGATGCTGGTCCTGCGCTACTACGAGGGCCGGACGGACCCGGAGATCGCGGAGATCCTGGACATCAGCGTCGGCACGGTCAAGAGCAGCATCTGGCGGTCGCTGCGGCGGCTGCGCGAGGACGAGACGATCGGCTCCGGCCGGGGCGTCCGCGAGTCCTTCGGGGAGCTCGTGGCGTAACGGACCCGGGTCACACGGGGGAGCACGGGGGAACAGCAGGGCCAACG
>NZ_JAILXP010000456.1 GCF_020740895.1 Streptomyces sp. UNOB3_S3
GAGACCGGGCGCGCCAGGCCCCCGCTGCGCCGCGCCCACGCGCACAACGACTACGAGCACCCCCACCCGCTCACCGACGCCCTCTCCCACGGTTTCAACAGCGTGGAGGCCGACATCTGGCTGGTCGGGGACGAGCTCCTCGTCGCGCACGACCCCTCCGGGCTCGACCCCGCACGCACGCTCGAATCCCTCTATCTCGGCCCCCTGCTGCGCCGCGTCAGAGCCAACCGCGGCCGGGTGTACCGGGGATACGACCTGACCCTTCAGCTGCTCATCGACATCAAGACCCCGGGCGACGCCACCTACCGGGCCCTGTCGCGCCATCTGCGCCCGTACCACTCGATGCTCACCGCGTGGTCCGGCGGGCGGGTCCGCCGCGCCGCGGTGACCGCCGTCGTCTCGGGGGACCGGGGCGCCCGCGCCCCCATGGAGGCGGAGCGGACACGCCACGCCTTCTACGACGGCCGTCTCACCGACCTCGGTGGCGCGCCCGCCTCCTTCGCGCCCCTCGTCAGCGACAACTGGGGGCAGAACTTCACCTGGCGGGGGGTGGGTCCCATGCCCGGCCCCGAGCGGGCCGCCCTCCGGCGGATCGTCGCCACCGCGCACGCCGAGGGGCGTGCGGTCCGTTTCTGGGCCACGCCGGACGCGCCCGGCCCGGCGCGGGACGCGCTCTGGCGCGAGCTCCTCGCGGCCGGCGTGGACTACCTCAACACGGACGATCTGGCAGGTCTGGAGGCGTTCCTGCGCGCAGTTCGTTGAGCACCCGGCACACTTCCGCGTCCCGGACCGCGGGCAGCAGAAGCGCGACCGCCTGCACCAGCTTGCCCAGCACGAAGGTCGTGTCGGGCGTGGCGCGCACCAGCTCCCGCACCCTCTCCGTGTCCTTCCGCCACACGGATTCGAGCAGCACTGCGACATCCGGTGCGGCCTCCTCGTCCGTCTCCACCCAACCGGGCTCGTCCGGTACCCGGCTGACGAGGTGCCGCAGCACCCGGTCGGCGACATCGGGCAGGTAGGCCTTCCGGAGGGCCTCGTTGGCGATCCAGACGAGCGCGGCGACGAGGTCCCGGGCCTCCTCGGCCGCCATGGACCCGGGCAGCGAGTCGTCGAACGCCGCCTGATTGCCGTGCCGGAAGGCGAGCAGAAGGCGGGCCGCGCCCGCCTTCGCCTCGACGGCGCGTGTCCGTGTGATCTCGGCAGTCATCGGTGGAATCGTACGGTTAGCGGATATTTATCGCGGTAATGCGGCATTATCGGCGGGTCGTCGGAATGTCCGGTTCCGGAGTGGATCCCGTAGCGGAACGGTCACCGCGCGGGCCGGGCCGCCGCGGCCGGGGGACGCTGGCCGTATGGCCACCCCACCAGGCCCCCCGCCGGGGCCGCCAGCCGGCCCGCCGTACGGACCCCACGGACCGTCCGGCGGCTTCGGCCCCACCTGGCAGCCGGACCCGCCGCCCCCGCCCGGCGGCGGGGGAGGATGGCGGGTGGCGACGGCCGCGGCCGCGCTGCTGGGGGTCGCGGCCCTCGCGGTGGGGGCCGTGGTGCTCCTGGGCGGCAAGGGCTCCGGAGACGGCACGCCGGGCCGCAGCGCGGGGCCGACATCCGGCACCGCCTCGTCGTCCTTCCCGCTCCCGACCGGGCTCCCGTCGGGCCTGCCCAGCGGACTGCCATCCGAGCTGCCGTCGGGGCTGCCGTCCGGGTTCCCGTCGACGCTGCCCTCGACTCTCCCGTCGGGTCTGCCGACGGACATCTTCGGGCTGTAAGGACGCGCATCTTCCGTGTCCGGCGCGCTACGGCGTCCCGTAAGGGGCGCGGGGCCGTGCCGATACGCAGCTACCGCCGCGTGGGCGCGACCAGCCCCGACCGGCCCGCAGCTGCCGGACCGCGCTTGTACGTGACGGCTGCCGCTCAGCCGGCCTCCGCGAGCCGTGCCACGACCCGCTCCGGCGGCCCGGCCGCGGCCAGCCGCTCCGCGTCCTCGCGCACCGTCGGCTCCCCGGCCACGGGCGTCAGCTCATGCCCCGGTGTCAGCGCCTCCGCCAGCAGCCGCCGCGCCCGGACCGCCGCGTCCCTCGCCAGGAACGCCAGGGCCTCGACATCGAGCCCGTGCGCCCCTTCGGCCCCGTCCGCCTCGTCGGCCAGGACGGGCGGCCGCCCCGCCACGTCCACCGGTGGCGGGGGATCCGGAAGCGGCGGTACGAGGCCGCGCCCCGCGAACGCCTCGCGCGCCGGTATCCCCGTGGGTGGCTCCGGCGTGCGCGAAGCGGCACGCGGAGCACTGCGCGCCCGCAGCTCCTCCATCAACTCCCGTTCCCCGCACCCCCGCAGCAGCAACAGGACGAGCGGTTCCCGGTCGAGCAGCCGGGCGACCTGGTGGCACAGCGCTGCCGAGTGGAGACAGTGGTCCCACGCCCCGCAGGCGCACTCGGCCTCCAGGTCGCCGATGCCGGGCAGCAGGTCGACGCCGGCCACGGCCGCGTCCTCGGCCAGATGCGGCGGCAGTTCCCCGTCCAGCAGTGCCGCGATGTGCTCGGGACGGTCGGCCACCACGTCCAGGAGCCGGTCCCAGTCGGCGTCCGTGAACCGCTGGACGACCACGTCCGAGCGGTACGGGGCGCCGTCCCGGTCCCGGACGAGCGCGGTGATCCGCCCCGGCCGGACGGACACCGCCCCGACCGCTCCCGCGCGGGCGTACCGGCGGCCGGCCTTCACCTGCTGGCCGTCCAGGGCGGAGTCCTCCAGCGCCTTGAGCCAGGCCCGGCCCCACCGGCTCGTGGCGAAGCCCTGCCCGGTCACCGGGGGCAGGGCCGCGAAGACGCGCTCCAGCTCGTCATGTGCCGTCGTCGTCATCGTCCGGTCCCCCTCAGTCGTACGAGCTCCGCCAGTTCGGCGTCGGTCAGTTCGGTCAGCGCGGCCTCCCCGGCGCCGAGCACCGCGTCGGCGAGGGCCTGCTTGCGCGCCAGCATCTCCGCGATCCGGTCCTCGACGGTGCCCTCGGCGACGAGCCGGTGCACCTGGACGGGCTGGGTCTGGCCGATGCGGTAGGCGCGGTCGGTGGCCTGGGTTTCGACCGCGGGATTCCACCAACGGTCGAAGTGCACGACATGACCGGCGCGCGTGAGGTTCAGGCCCGTGCCGGCCGCCTTCAACGACAGCAGGAAGACCGGGATCCCGCCCTCCTGGAAGCGCTGCACCAGCTCCTCCCGCCGTGCCACGGGCGTACCGCCGTGCAGCAGCGCGGTGGTCACGCCCCGCGCGGCCAGATGGCGTTCCAGGAGGCGCGCCATCTGGACGTACTGGGTGAACACCAGGACGCTTCCGCCCTCGGCGAGGATGGTGTCCAGCAGCTCGTCGAGAAGCTCGACCTTGCCGGAACGCCCCTCGATCCGGGGGCCGTCGCCGGCCCGGCCCGGCGCCCCGGGGACGTTCTCCTTGAGGAACTGGGCGGGGTGGTTGCAGATCTGCTTGAGCCCGGTGAGCAGTTTGACGATCAGCCCGCGCCGTTCGAGTCCGTCCGCCTCCGCGATCTCCGCGAGGATCTCCCGCACCACGGCCTCGTACAGGCCCGCCTGTTCCCCGGTCAGTGCGACCGGGTGGTCGGTCTCGGTCTTGGGCGGCAGCTCGGGCGCGATGCCCGGGTCGGACTTCCGGCGGCGCAGCAGGAACGGGCGGACGAGCGCCGCGAGGCGTTCGGTGGCCGCCGGGTCGGCGCCGCTCTCCACGGCCCGGGCGTGGCGCCGGCGGAAGCCGCCGAGCGTGCCGAGGAGGCCGGGCGTGGTCCAGTCGAGGATCGCCCACAGCTCGGACAGGTTGTTCTCGACCGGGGTGCCGGACAGCGCCACGCGTGCCTTCGACCCGATGGTGCGCAGGGCCTTGGCGGTCGCGGAGGAGGGGTTCTTGACGTGCTGGGCCTCGTCGGCGACGACCAGGCCCCAGCCGGTGCCCGCCAGCCGGGGCGCGTCCAGCCGCATCGTGCCGTAGGTGGTGAGGACGAACTCCCCCTCGCCGAGCGTGTCCAGGTCGCGGGACGCGCCGTGGAAGCGGCGGACCGGGGTGCCGGGGGCGAAACGTTCGATCTCGCGCTGCCAGTTGCCCATGAGGGAGGCCGGGCAGACCACCAGGGTGGGGCCGGCGGCCTCCGGGAGGGTCTGGCGGTGCAGATGGAGGGCGATCAGGGTGATGGTCTTGCCCAGGCCCATGTCGTCGGCCAGGCAGCCGCCGAGGCCGAGCGAGGTCATCCGGTTCAGCCAGTCGAGGCCGCGCAGCTGGTAGTCGCGCAGCGTGGCGGCCAGCGCGGCGGGCTGGACGACCGGTTCCCGGTGGGCCTCGGGGTCGGCGATGCGGTCGCGCAGCGCCGCCAGCCAGCCGGTCGCGTGGACCTCGACCGTCTCGTCGTCGTCGTTCCCGGTGGGAGCGCTGCCGGTGAGCGCGGCGCCCAGCGCCTCGGCGGGGGTGATCCGCCGGTCGCGCCGGTCGCGGGCGCGGCGCAGCGCCTCGGGGTCGACGAGCACCCACTGGTCGCGCAGCCGTACGACGGGGCGGCTCGCCTCGGCGAGCCGGTCCAGCTCCGCCCTCGACAGCTCCTGGTCGCCGATGGCGAAGCGCCAGCCGAAGGCGAGCAGTTTGTCGGCGGACAGCAGGGAGGGCATGCCCGAGCGCTGCCCCGACGCCTCGTCCGGCGGGCCGACGACGGCGCGGGCGGTGAACTCGCGGATCAGGTCCTTGGGCCAGTGGACCTCGACGCCCGCGGCGTCCAGGGCCCGGGCGGCCGCTCCGAGGAGCTCCCCGGTCTCCTCGTCGGCGAGGTCGACGGCGGTGGGTACCGCGGCCGACAGCAGGGGCGAGAGCGCGGGCCAGGCGTGGGCGGCGCGCCCCAGGGCGCGCAGCGCGTTCATGCGGGCGCCGCCGAGCGCGCGGCCCGCCGGTGACGCGCCGGACCACACGTCGGCGGCGTCGGCGACCAGAGCCGGGTCGGAGAGGCTGTGCACCTGCGGCACGGCCCGGAAGCGCGGGCGGAGCTCCTCGCCCGTCCTGCCGGACCCGGTCGGCGCGAGGACCTCGACGCGCAGGGAGAGCCGTACGGCCGTGTCGTACCCGGTGGCCCAGGCGCGCGCGGCGGGTACCCGCTGGGGCTCGGGGGCGGCGAAGGGGCGGCCGCCCCCGAGCCC
>NZ_JAILXP010000457.1 GCF_020740895.1 Streptomyces sp. UNOB3_S3
CCCCGACCCCGTCCACCTGCGCGTCGAGGAGATCCCCGAGTTCGCCTATCTGACCGGAGCGGCGCGCGAGGAGGCCGGGACGCTGCTCACCCGCGCCGCCGCCCTCCGCGAGGCCGTCCTGCGTCACGGCGCGCTGATCGACCGCGACGCCGTCTGGGAGCTCAAGCGCCGGGCCCTGGAGCTGCTGCGGGCCGTCCCCGCGTCCCCCGGCCGCCGCGCCGCCTACGCCACCTTCCTCGCCGAGGGCGGCCAGGCCCTCGACGACCACTCCACCTGGTGCGCCCTCGCCGAGGCCCACGGCCCCGACTGGCGGTCCTGGCCCGCCGGGCTGCGCGACCCCCGCTCGGCCCGCACCGCCCGCGCCCGCGGCGAGCTGCTGGACCGCGTCGACTTCCACTGCTGGCTCGCCTGGCTCACCGACGGGCAGCTGGCCGCCGCCCAGCGGGCCGCCCGCGACGCCGGCATGCGGATCGGCCTCGTCCACGACCTGGCCGTCGGCGTCCACCCCTCCGGCGCGGACGCCTGGGCCCAGCAGGACGCCTTCGCCGCCGGGATGTCCATCGGCGCGCCCCCCGACGCCTTCAGCCCCCACGGCCAGGACTGGGGCCTGCCGCCCTGGCGCCCCGACGCCCTCGCCGCCACCGGCTACGCCCCCTACCGCGATCTGCTGCGCGGGCTGCTGCGGCACGCGGGGGCGCTGCGGATCGACCATGTGATGGGCCTGTTCCGGCTCTGGTGGGTGCCCCAGGGCCACGAGCCCCGGCGCGGCGCCTATGTGCGCTACGACGCCGAGGCGATGCTGGGCGTCCTCGCCCTGGAGGCGCACCGCGCGGGCGCCGCCGTCATCGGCGAGGACCTGGGCACCGTCGAGCCCGGCGTCCGGGAGGCCCTGGCCGAGCGCGGGGTGCTCGGCACCTCGGTGCTGTGGTTCGAGAAGGACTACGCGTCCGGCGAGAATCCCGAACCCCTGCCCCCGGAGCGCTGGCGCGAGGCCTGCCTGGCCACCGCCACCACCCATGACCTGCCCAGCACCGCCGCCCGGCTGACCGGCGACCATGTGGCGCTGCGGCACCGGCTCGGGCTGCTCACCCGGCCGCTCGACGTCGAGCAGCGCGAGGACGCGGCGGACGTCGCCCGCTGGCTGGCCGTCCTCGGCCGGCTGGGCCTGCTGCCGGAGGGGCCCGGCGACGAGGAGGGGGCGGTCCTGGCCGTCCACCGCTTCCTGCTGCGCACCCCGGCCCGGCTGGTCGGCGTCTGGCTGCCGGACGCGGTCGGGGACCGCCGCCCGCAGAACCTGCCGGGCACCTGGGACCAGTACCCGAACTGGCGGCTGCCCGTCGCCGACGCCTCGGGCCGGCCGCTGTCGCTGGAGGAGCTGGTGGCCTCGCCCCGGCTCCAGGCCCTGGTGGACGAGGTACGGGCCCTGGCGGGTGCGGGTCCCCGGGTCGGGACGGGGGTCGATAGGCCACCCCGGGCGCGCGGCCCCCACGCCGGTCCGATAATTTGAGGTTGTGAGCAATAAGGTCAACAAGAACGCCGTGCGCGCCGGTGCGATCTCCGCCGGCACGCTGCTGATGCTGCTGATGTCGTCCCCCGCGTTCGCGCTCACCCGCGACGACGGTGACGACCCGGGCCCCGGCCTGAGCGTGATCAATACGCTCGGCCTCTACGTGGCCGCACCGATCGTCCTCTTCCTGGTCATCGCGGGCCTGACCATGGTCCTCGCCAGGAACTCCGACAACGCCGCGACCCACACCGTCAACACTCACCACTCGCGCTGACACCACCGCGCGGAAGCGAAAGCCGGTACCCCTCGGGGTGCCGGCTTTTTTGCCGCCCTTTTCGCTGTAGGGACCACGGGCTTTGGCGTTCGGGGGACGGTTAACCTACGGTGTCGTAACCTACGCCACCGTAGGTGATGATCGTTCCAGGAGCTGCCCGTGACCATCGCCCCCACTTCCCCCGGCTCGGCCGTATGGAGCGACAGCCGTCTGCTGTACGCGCTCGAGGAAGTCGTCGAGACCGAGCTGAACCGCCACCTGAAGGTCGCCAAGGAATGGATGCCGCACGAGTACGTGCCGTGGAGCGACGGGCGGAACTTCGACGGCGTCATGGGCGGCGAGGCCTGGGCGCCCGAGCAGTCCAAGGTCACTGACATCGGGCGCACCGCCCTCGTCGTCAACCTGCTGACCGAGGACAATCTCCCCAGCTACCACCACGAGATCGCCCAGCTCTTCGGCCGCGACGGGGCCTGGGGCACCTGGGTGCACCGCTGGACGGCGGAGGAGGGGCGGCACGGCATCGTCATGCGCGACTACCTGCTCACCTCGCGTGCCGTCGACCCGGTCGCGCTGGAGCGGTTCCGGATGCAGCACATGTCGGAGGGCTTCGAGTCCGACAACCGCCACAGCATGCTCCACTCGGTGGCCTACGTCGCCTTCCAGGAGCTGGCCACGCGGATCTCGCACCGCAACACCGGCCACCACTCCGGCGACCCGGTCTGCGACCGCATGCTCGCGCGGATCGCCACCGACGAGAACCTTCACATGGTCTTCTACCGCAACCTGCTCAAGCAGGCCTTCGTGCTGGCGCCCGACCAGACGATGAGCGCGGTGCGGGACGTCGTCACCGGCTTCCGGATGCCGGGCCACGGCATCCCCGGCTTCGAGCGGGCGGCCGCCACGATGGCGATCGGGGGGATCTACAACCTGCGGATCCACCACGACGACGTGCTGCAGCCGGTGCTGCGCTTCCTGAAGGTCCTGGAGATCGACGGGCTGGGCCCGGAGGGTCTCCAGGCCCAGGAGGAGCTGGGCCTGTTCATGGAGGACCTGGACGACCAGGGCCGTAAGTTCGAAGAGCGCCGCCAGGCCCTGCTGGCCCGCCGCGCCGCGCGCCAGGGATAGCCGAAACGCCGGACGGGCTGTGACATCAGCCCGTCCGGCGTTTGAGGACAAGGCACAGCAGCCCGTCCGGCGTTTGAGGACAAGGCACAGCAGCCCGTCCGGCGTTCGAGGACGACGCGCGTCGGCGCGGACTACGGACTACGCCGTCGCGGCCGCGTCCGCCGCCTGCGCCTTGAGCGCCCGCTCGACGCCCGCGCGAGCCTCCGTCACCAGCCGCCGCAGCGCGGCGTTCGGCTCGGCCGAGGCCAGCCACGCGTCCGTGGCGTCCAGCGTGGCCTGGGAGACCTGGAGGGCCGGGTAGAGGCCGATCGCGATCTGCTGGGCCATCTCGTGGCTGCGCTTGCCCCAGACGTCCTTGACCACCGCGAAGTACCGCTCCGCGTACGACGCGAGGAGCTCGCGCTGGTCGGCCTGCTGGAAGCCGCTGATGACCGACTCCTGCACCGCGTTGGGCAGCTTGTCGGACTCGACGACCGACGCCCAGGCCTCGGCCTTGGCCTCGGCCGTCGGGCGGGCGGCCCGCGCCCACGCGGCGTGCTCCTCGCCCGCCGACGTCTTGTCGCGCTCCAGCTCGGCGGCGATGGCCTTCTCGTCGGCGCGGCCCGTCGCGGCCAGCCGGCCGAGCAGGTCCCAGCGCAGCTCGGTGTCGACGACCAGGCCCTCGACGGTCTCGGTGCCCTCCAGCAGCCCGGCGAGCAGGGCCAGCTGGGCGTCGGTGCGGGCGGTGGCCGAGAAGGCCCGGGCCCAGGCCAGCTGGTGGTCGCTGCCCGGCTCCGCCGCGCGCAGGTGGGTGAGCGTCGCCTCGGTCCACTTCGCCAGGCCCGTCTCGCGCCAGGCCGGGGAGGCGTAGAGCTCCAGGGCGGTCTTGACCTGGCGCTGGAGCGACTGCACCACGCCGATGTCCGACTCCTTGGCGATGCCCGAGAGGACCAGGTCCAGGTAGTCGCGGGTGGCCAGCTCGCCGTCGCGGGTCATGTCCCAGGCCGAGGCCCAGCACAGGGCGCGGGGGAGGGACTCGGCGAAGTCGCCCAGGTGCTGGGTGACGGTCGCCAGGGACTCGGCGTCCAGACGCACCTTGGCGTACGACAGGTCGTCGTCGTTGAGCAGCACGACCGCGGGGCGGGCCTTGCCGACCAGCTGCGGGACCTCGGTGAGCTCGCCGTCGACGTCCAGCTCGACGCGCTCCTGGCGGACGAGCTTGCCGTCCTTCAGCTCGTAGAGGCCGATCGCGATGCGGTGCGGACGCAGGGTGCCACGCGGCGGAGCCGCATCATCGGACACAGCGCCCTTGGCGCCGGCGGGCAGGGCCGGGGCCTCCTGGCGGACGGCGAAGGCGGTGATGACGCCGGCGGCGTCCGTGGTGATCTCGGGGCGCAGGATGTTGATGCCCGCCGTCTCCAGCCACTTCTTCGACCAGGCCTTCAGGTCGCGGCCGGAGGTCTTCTCCAGGGCGCCCAGCAGGTCGGAGAGCCGGGTGTTGCCGTAGGCGTGGGCCTTGAAGTAGGCCTGCACGCCCTGGAAGAAGGCGTCCATGCCGACGTAGGCGACCAGCTGCTTGAGGACGGACGCGCCCTTGGCGTAGGTGATGCCGTCGAAGTTGACCAGGACGTCGTCCAGGTCACGGATCTCCGCCATGATCGGGTGGGTGGAGGGCAGCTGGTCCTGCCGGTACGCCCAGGTCTTCATGGAGTTGGCGAACGTGGTCCACGAGTGGGGCCACTTGCTGCCGGGGGCGTAGGCCTGGCAGGCGATGGAGGTGTACGTGGCGAACGACTCGTTCAGCCAGAGGTCGTTCCACCACTCCATGGTGACCAGGTCGCCGAACCACATGTGGGCCAGCTCGTGGAGGATCGTCTCGGCGCGCACCTCGTACGAGGCGTCCGTGACCTTCGAGCGGAAGACGTACTGGTCGCGGATGGTGACCGCGCCCGCGTTCTCCATGGCGCCGGCGTTGAACTCCGGCACGAAGAGCTGGTCGTACTTGGCGAAGGGGTAGGCGTAGTCGAACTTCTCCTGGAACCAGTCGAAGCCCTGCCGCGTGACCTCGAAGATCGCGTCGGCGTCCAGGAACTCGGCGAGCGAGGGACGGCAGTAGATGCCCAGCGGGACGGACTGCCCGTCCTTCTCGTACGAGCTGTGCACCGAGTGGTACGGGCCGGCGATCAGCGCGGTGATGTACGTCGAGATGCGGGGGGTGGGCTCGAAGCGCCAGACGTTGTCGGC
>NZ_JAILXP010000458.1 GCF_020740895.1 Streptomyces sp. UNOB3_S3
GTACATCAGGATCGGCACCGGGCCGCGCCGGCGCGCGAGGGGGCGGGCGGATGAGCGGCGGCCCGGTGCCGATCCTGATGTACCACGCGGTGGCCCACGCGCCGGCCCGGGCCGCGTACGGGCTGTCGGTGTCCCCGGAGGCGTTCGCCGAGCAGATGCGGGTGCTGGCCGACCACGGCTTCACCCCGGTGACCACCGCACGGCTGGCCGCCGCCTGGCGCGGCGGCGGCCCGCTGCCCCCCAGACCCCTGCTGATCACCTTCGACGACGGCTACGAGGGCGTCCACCGGCACGCCCTCCCCGTCCTGTCCGAACACGGCTTCCCCGCCACCCTGTTCGCCTCGACGGGCTGGCTGCGGGGCGCCCATGAGACCGGGGGCGCCCTGGACCTGATGCTGAGCTGGGACCAGGTACGGGAGCTGGCCGCGGCGGGCATGGAGATCGGCGGGCACAGCCATACTCACCCCCAGCTCGACCAGCTGGGCGACGGGCCCCTGTGGCACGAGGTACGGCACTGCCGCGACCTGCTCACGGCCGAACTGGGTCACCCGCCCGTGTCGTTCGCCTATCCCTATGGCTACTCCAGCCGCCGGGTGCGCGATACCGTGCGCGCGGCCGGGTTCGGGATCTCGCTGGCCGTGGGGAACGCCCTGGCCCGGCGCGCCCAGGGCCCGTACGCCCTGGAGCGGGTGACCGTGCGCCGCTCCACCGGCGTCGACGAGTTCGAAAGGCTCGTCGAGGGCCGGGGGATCGGCCGGCTGTTCGCCCGGGACCGGGCGCTGACCAAGGGCTACGCCGTGCTCCGGCGGGGCCGTGGCCTCGTCGGAGCCGGCCGCCGCCTCACCGGAGAACGCCCCACCGGAGAACGTGCCACCAGGAACAGGAAAGCGACCGAAGCCCGTGTCTGACACGTCCGCCCGGATCGAGGAACGAACCGAGGAACGAGCCGTGGAGCCGACAGCCCGGCGACTGCGGCTGCCCGGGCGGGGCGTCGGCAGTCCGCTGTTCCGCAACGCCTTCGCGCTGATGCTCAACACGGGCATCAGCGCCGTCCTCGGTGTGGGCTTCTGGCTGGTCGCCGCCCACTACTACACCGAGGAGTCGGTCGGCCAGGGCTCGGCGGCCATCGCCGCGATGAAGCTCATCGCCGGGCTGACGGCCGTCACCCTGACCGGGGCCCTGGCCCGTTTCATCCCGGTCGCCGGGCGGCGGACGGGACGGTTCGTCCTCGTCACCTACGCGGGCAGTTCCGTGTTCGTCGCGGTCGCGGCGGGCGTCTTCCTGCTCACGCTCGGCCTCTGGGGGCCGTCGTACCACTTTCTGCACGGCCCGCTGCCCGGTCTGGGGTTCATCGCCGCGGTCGTGGCCTGGTCGCTGCTCACCCTCCAGGACGGGGTACTGACCGGGCTGCGCAGCGCGTTCTGGGTGCCGGTGGGCAACACGGTCTTCTCGGCGGTGAAGCTGGCGCTGCTGGTGGCGCTGGCGGTGGCGCTGCCGGTCTCCGGGGTGTTCGTCTCCTGGGTGGTCTCCATCGCGGTGTCGGTGGTGCCCCTGGGGTGGCTGGTGTTCCGGCGGCTGGTGCCCGCGCACATCAGGGCGACCGAGGAGAGCGCCCGGCAGCTCTCCGCCCGGGAGATCGGCCGTTTCCTCGCCGGGGACTACACGGGCTCGCTCTTCTCGCTGGCCGTGGTCTATCTGGTGCCGGTGATCGTCGCGGCGCAGATCGACTCCGCCGACAACGCGTACTTCTACATCACCTCCACCATCGGCGGCACGGTCAATCTGCTGGCCATCAACATGGGCGCCTCGCTGACCGTGGAGGGCTCGCACGACCCGGCCCGGCTGGCGGAGAACTGCCGGGCGGCGCTGCGCCGGATGGCCAAGATCATGGTGCCGGTCTGTGTGCTGCTGTTCCTCCTCGCGCCCTACATCCTGCGGGTCTTCGGCCGGGGGTACGCGGACGCGGCCACTCCGCTGCTGCGCTGGTTCGCGGTGGGGGCGGCCCTGCGCGTGGTGATGGAGGTGTACTTCGCGGTACTGCGGGCCCAGAGCCGCACGGCCGGGCTCGCCTATCTCCAGGGCCTGTTGTGCGTACTGGTCCTGGGGCTGACGCTGCTGCTGCTCCCCCGGATGGGGCTGACGGGCGCGGGCGTGGCGGAGATCTGCAGCCTCACGGTGATCGTCTCCATCGCGGCGGTGAAGCTGCGCGGCGTCCTCAAGACCGCGCCACCGGCGGAACGGACGGCGGCCGAACCCCCGGCGCCCGACGGGGACCTGGCCGACCTGGCGCCGCGCGGCGAGCGGCACGGCGACCGGCCCGGCGAGGAGGAGACTCCGGCCAAGGGGCGGTTCGGCACGGGCTGGGCGCTGCGGTCGGCGCTCGACCCCGACACGCTGCCGCTGGGGGTCAGGCTGGACATAGACCATCTGGAGCGCCGGCCCGACGTCCGCCCGGCGGAGGGCCTGCCGGTCATGGAGAAGCCCGGGAGCGCCCCGCTGCCGCCCCCGGGCTCCGGCCCCGGGTGGCCGATCGCCCGGTGGCCGATCGCCCGGTGGCGGACGCCGGAGGCCGGGATCGCGCTGCTGCTCGTCTGTGCGCTGGCGCTGTACTGGGTGCCGCTCACGGCCGTGGGCCGGGTGGACCTGGACGGCATGGGCGGCTTCGGGCTGGTGTCGGTGCTGCCGGTGGCCACGCTGCTGGGGGCCGGGCTGCTGGTGGTGGCCTTCGCGGCGGCGCTGTGGCTGCCGGAGCGCCGCCGGTGGCTGCTGCTGGCGGTGCTGCTGGCGACGGTGGTGTCCCTCCACGCGGTGCCCGCCGTGCTGGAGGGTCCCCCGAGGTTCGCCACGGCCTGGCAGCATCTGGGCTTCCTCGATCACATCGACCGCACCGGCACGGCCGTGCCCGATCTGGACGCCCGCTGGAGCTGGCCGGGCTTCTTCGGTCTGGCCGCGTTCGCCGCCCGCGCCTGCGGGGCCGGCGATCTCACCGAGGTGCTGCGCTGGTGGCCGCTGGCCGTGCAGCTGCTGAGCCTGGCCCCGATGCTGCTGCTGATGCGGGTGGTGCGGGCGGGCTGGCGGGCGAAGTGGGCGGCGCTGTGGCTGTTCGCCCTGAGCGGCTGGGTGGGGCAGGACTACTTCTCCCCCCAGTCCCTCAACTACCTCTTCTATCTGCTGTTCGTGGCCGTGCTGCTGCTGTGGTTCCGCTGGCCCGGTCAGCTGCGCGGCCGGCTGCTGCCCGGCGAGCGCGAGGTCCTCCCCGTCGGCCGGGGCCCGGCGGCGGTCCTTCTGGGCCTGGTCGTCACCCTGTTCGCCGCGTCGGTGGCGAGCCATCAGCTCACCCCGTTCGTGATGCTCGGGGTCCTCACCGCGCTGGTGCTGGCCCGTCGGCTCACCCCGACCGGGCTGCCCCTGCTGTGCGGGGTGATGCTGGCGGTGTGGGTGGGGTTCCTGGCGGAGCCGTACTGGTCGGGCCACTTCGACGAGCTCTTCGGCGGCATCGGCTCCCTGGGCGGCAATCTCTCCTCGTCCGTGTCCGGCCGGATCGAGGGCGGCAGCGCCACCCACAAGATGGTGCTCTACGTCAGGGTCGCGCTGGCGGCCGGGGTGCTGGGGCTCGCCGCGCTCGGCTGGTGGCGGCGGCGCCGGGCGGGCATCGGCGATCTGTCACTGCTGCTCCTGACCTGTGTGCCGTTCCTCGCCTTCGGCATGCAGTCCTACGGCGGTGAAGTCGCCCTGCGCGTCTTCCTGTTCGCGCTGCCCGGCGCCTGCGCCCTGGCCGCCCTCGCTCTCTTCCCGCGCCCGGCCACCGGGCCCCGCCGGGCCCACCGGGGGGCGCTGGCCGCGCTGCTGGCGGGGCTGGTGCTCGTCCTGGGGTTCCTGGTGGCCCGCTGGGGCAATGAGTCCTTCGAGCGGGTGCGCCCCGGCGAGGTCGCCGCCATGGACTACGTCTACGCCCACGACCGGCCGACCGTACGGCTGCTGTGGACCAGCAGCGACACCGTCAACAACGTCACCCCGGCCCTGCCGTGGGGCGCGCGGGACATGGAGCGCGTGCGGTACGAGCCCACGCTCGCCCCGCGCGACCCCGGCCGGGTGTCCGACCTGGTGGAGGCGTTGCGCAAGGCCGGGCCGGGCTCCCTGCTCGTGGTGAACCGGGGCCAGTCCGACTACCTGGAGCTCAGCGCGGGCTACGCGCCCGACTGGGACTCCCGGGTGCGCCGGGCCCTGGACGGGCGGCCGGAGCTGCGCCGGGTGTTCGGCAACGACGACGCGGTGCTCTACGAGCTCAAGGACCGGCCGGCGGGCGCGGTCCCGGAGCCCGCGCCGGGGCCGGTGGGGCCCCGGGTGACATGGACGCCGGTCACCGTGGCCGGGGCGCTCGCGGCGGCGGGGCTGCTGGTGCTGCTGACGGTGCGCGAGCTGGTGCGGGTGGCGGCGGGACCGGGGGTGCGGCAGCTGCGGTGGCTCCAGGGCTCCTTCTGGTTCGCGCTGCCACTGCTGCTGGTGGTGCTGGGGTCCCTGGTGTGGCGGATGGCGACGTTGTCGTAGCGGCCTCCTCCCGGGATCAGAGGGCGAGGGATCAGAAGAGGGCGCGGTAGCAGAGGGCGGCCACCGCGTGGAGGCCCGGGCGGGGGCCGCCCGGGCGGTGGTGGGGCAGGACATGGCCGTTCAGCGCGGTCACGCCCGTGTCGGGGTAGCCGACGCGGATGCCGCCGGTGCGGTCCCAGGCGGGGTCGCTCTCCAGCTCGCCGAGCCGCTCCATGGTGCTGCCGACCAGGCCGGGGTGGACGTGGAGGGGGCCGACGTCCCCGAAGGCCGTGGTCAGCAGGGTCAGGTCGCACTGTTCGGTGTCGATGTGGAGGAAGACCTCGTCGTCGTCCTCGTAGTAGCCGTAGGCGGCGAAGGTCGGGACGAGGAGCCGGCCCGTGAGCGCCCGGGCCGCGGGCGTCAGCGCCAGGTGCACCCGGGCCAGCAGCGGCCCGCTGGCGGCGGGGGTGCCCCGCCGGGTGATACGGCGCGCGGTGACGGGGGTGCGGGGGCCGTGCCGGGGGATCTCGGCGTGCGGCCACCGCTCCCGGCCCTCCCGGGCGATCCCGTCGGCCAGCGCGCGGTCCCACAGTCCTG
>NZ_JAILXP010000459.1 GCF_020740895.1 Streptomyces sp. UNOB3_S3
GGCCACCCTCGCCGACCCCCTGCGCGGCCCCCGCGCCGAGCTGGTCCTCTCCGTGCGCCCGGGCCGCGCCGACACGGACAAGGTGCTCCGCCCGCTCGCCGTCCTCGCCGCGTCACCGCAGGTGGAAGGGGTCGTGGTGGCGCCCGGCGCCTCCCTGGACACCGGTGGGCCGCTCTGGCCCGGGGCGCCCTTCACCTCCGTGCTCGTCGCGGAGTCCGGCGGCCTGGTCGAGGACCTGGAGCTGGACGCCCCGCTGGATCCCGTCCGCTTCCTCCCCCTGCTGCCGATGACGCCCAACGAGGCCGCGTGGAAGCGCGTCCAGGGCGCCGCCGCCCTGGAGGAACGGTGGCTGCGGCACGGCACGGATCTGCGCGACCCGCTGCGCGCCGGGGTGCCGCTCGGTGGGTGACCGGCGGGTGGCCGGCGGGCGACGCGCCGGCCGGGGTGTCCCGAAGGGTGGGGACGCCCCGACTCCGGACGGGTGATCGTCCTTGACGCGGGGGCGCCCTGGTAGGACCGTTGGAGGCTATGAGGGGCGAACCCAGTTGCCCGAAGTGCGGTGGCCGGGTGCGCGCGCCCGGTCTCTTCGCCGACTCGTGGCAGTGCGCCGTGCACGGCACCGTGCACCCTCTGCAGCCGGTCGTCCCGCCGAGCGTCGAGGCCCTGGCCGTCGCGGTGGGGCGGGCCCGGGTGCCGGTCTGGATGCCCTGGCCCCTGCCCGTCGGCTGGCTCTTCACCGGTGTGGCCTGCGCGGGCGACGACCGCGCGGGCGCGCGGGCGACCGCCGTCGCCTGCTCGGGGCCCAGCCCGCTGGGCGGCCCCGGAGAGCTGCTGCTGATCGCCGAGGAGCTCGGCGTCGGCCTCGGCGCGCGCTACGCCGGCGTCGACGGCCCCGACCCCGGCCCGTACCTCCGCGTCGACCGCTCGCCGCACGCCAAGGTCCACGCGGCCGGGCGCCCCACCCCGCTCTGGCACGTCGAGGGCGCCCCCGGCGACCGGGCCGTCTTCGCGGGCGAGGCCCGGGGGCTGTGGCTATGGGCGATCGTGTGGCCCGAGCGGTCGGGGCTGCTGATGTACGACGAGCTCGTGCTGACGGACCTGCGGGACGCCGGCGCGGAGGTCGACCTGCTGCCGTGCGGGGCGCTGTCACCGCGGATCCTGTCGCCCTGAACCGGCCGCCCCGGAACCGGCGCCCGGCACCACGTCTCCCACGACCGTTATCCTGAATCGGTCCTGTCCTGTTCCGGTCGCTGTCGGGGAGTCGTGTCGTGCGCATCGATCTGCACACCCACTCCACGGCCTCGGACGGCACGGACACCCCCGCCGAGCTGGTGCGCAACGCGGCCGCCGCCGGGCTGGACGTCGTCGCGCTGACCGACCACGACGGGGTCGGCGGGCACGCCGAGGCCATCGCGGCCCTCCCCGCCGGGCTCACCCTGGTCACCGGCGCCGAGCTCTCCTGCCGCTTCACCGGCCCCGACGGCTTCAGCGTCCACATGCTGGCCTACCTCTTCGACCCCCACGAGCCGGAGCTCGCCCGCGAGCGCGAGCTCGTGCGCGACGACCGCGCACCGCGCGCCCGCGCCATGGTCGCCAAGCTCAACGAGCTCGGTGTGCCCGTCGCCTGGGAGCGCGTCGCGCGCATCGCCGGCGACGGGGCCGTCGGCCGCCCCCACGTGGCCACGGCCATGGTCGAGCTCGGCGTGATCGACAGCGTCTCCGACGCCTTCACCTCCGAGTGGCTCGCCGGCGACGGCCGCGCCTTCGTCGAGAAGCACGAGCTGGACCCCTTCGACGCCATCCGCCTGGTCAAGGCGGCCGGCGGGGTCACCGTGCTCGCCCACCCCCTCGCCCTCAAGCGCGGCAACTGCGTCTCCGAGGGCCGGATAGCCGAGCTGGCCGCCGCCGGCCTGGACGGTGTCGAGGTGGACCACATGGACCACGACGACGCCACCCGCGCCCGGCTGCGCGGCCTCGCCGCCGACCTCGGCCTCCTGCCCACCGGCTCCAGTGACTACCACGGCAGCCGCAAGAGCTGCCGCCTCGGCGAGTTCACGACCGACCCGGAGATCTACGGGGAGATCACGCGCCGTGCGACGGGCGCGTTCCCCGTCCCGGGCGCCGGCGGCTGACCACTCCGCGCTCCGGGCCCGGCCGTCCGTCCACGGGCGGATGAGCGCGCCCGTACGTCCTTCCCCCCATCACCGCGCCGACGTGCGCGCGGCGATCGTCCGAGGCCGTACGAGCCGTTCACGCACGCCCTCCCCGGGCCTCCCCGAGGCGCCCCCATACCTCTCTCCTCCGCTCCTGCTCGCTCCGCACCCGCAAGGCCCTCACGTGTTCGACATCGCTGTCTTCGGTTCCCTCTTCCTCACCCTGTTCGTGATCATGGACCCGCCCGGGATCACGCCGATCTTCCTCGCCCTCACCGCGGGCCGCCCGGCCAAGGTCCAGCGCCGCATGGCCTGGCAGGCGGCGACGGTCGCCTTCGGCGTGATCGCCCTCTTCGGCATCTGCGGCCGGCAGATCCTCGACTACCTCCACATCACCACCCCCGCCCTGATGATCGCGGGCGGTCTGCTCCTGCTGCTGGTCGCGCTGGACCTGCTCACGGGCAAGTCGGAGGAGCCCAAGCAGACCAAGGACGTCAATGTCGCGCTCGTGCCGCTGGGCATGCCGCTGCTGGCGGGCCCCGGTGCGATCGTCTCGGTGATCCTCGCGGTGCAGCGCGCCGACACGGCGGCCTCGCAGGTCTCGGTGTGGTGCGCCATCGCGGCGATCCACGTCGTGCTCTGGGTGGTGATGCGGAACTCGCTGCACATCATCCGTGTGATCAAGGACGGTGGTGTGGTGCTGGTGACCCGGCTCGCCGGCATGATGCTCTCGGCGCTGGCAGTGCAGCAGATCATCAACGGCATCACCCAGGTGATCCAGCACCACTGACGCTTCCCCGCGAACGCGGAACGCCCCCGTACGGTCGTCGTACGGGGGCGTCCGGCTTTCCGGAGCGCGTCGGCGCTACCGGACCGAGGAGTCGGCTGGGCGGATATAGATGCGCTGGCCGATGGAAGCGGCCTGCTGCACGATCCGGTTGACGGAGGCGGCGTCCACGACGGTGCTGTCGACGGCGGTGCCGTCGACGTCGTCCAGGCGCATGATTTCGAAGCGCAAGGCTTCTCCCTTCGTCTGATCCTCCTGCGGAGAACGGTGAACAGTGACGCGCGCGGCGACTTTGCGGCGCGCGTTCCTGGTGTGTCCAACGAGTTTAACGCTCGAAACATTCCCTACGCTAAGGAAATTTTTAACATGACTAATGAGTGACCGGGTGGTGACCGGTAACCCCCCTGACGGCCGCGCGTGCCGGAGTGCGTTCGGGGGGAGCGAGTGGAACCCTGGTCCCGGAGCACCCGGACGCGGAGACCCCCGGATGTAGAGAGCCCCGGACGTAGAGACCCCCGGACACGGAAACGAGGCGATCGGCGATGGCGGCCACGGAGGGCGCCGGGCTGGGACAGCCCTGCTGGGTGAGCCTGCTGACCGCCGACCTCAAGGCGTCGCAGGACTTCTACGGAGCCGTGATGGGCTGGACGTTCCGGGCCGGGACGTTCGGCGAGGGCTTCTCCGTCGCGATCTCCGAGGGCAAACCCGTCGCCGGGCTGACCGACGCCGCCCGCAGCCTGGGCGTGGCCGCCGCCTGGACCTCGTACTTCGCCGTCGACGACGCCGACATGGTGGCCTCCCGGGTCCGCGAGCGCGGCGGCACGGTCGCGGTCGGCCCCCTCGCGGTCGGCCGCGGCCGCGTCGTCCTGGCGGCGGACCCGATGGGCGCCGTCTTCGGCTTCTGGGAGGGCCGCAACATCCCCGGCTGGCGGATCGGCTCCGGCTCCGCGCCCGCCTGGCTGGAGCTCCGCACCCGCGACGCCTTCGCGGCCGCCATGTTCTACGGCGAGGTCTTCGACTGGGCGATGGACCGCCCCGGCCGCTGCGAGGTCCGCTACGAGGACGACGCCGTGACCGTCCGCGCGGGCGGCCGCACCGTGGCCTCGCTGCG
This sequence comes from Streptomyces sp. UNOB3_S3, assembly GCF_020740895.1. Lineage (GTDB taxonomy): Bacteria > Actinomycetota > Actinomycetes > Streptomycetales > Streptomycetaceae > Streptomyces. Next base: position 4,052 of record NZ_JAILXP010000459.1, read on the forward strand.
CGGCGGGGCCGTCGAGGCCGACCCCGACCCGCGCGTCCGCCCCCGCTGGCACGTGTACTTCCGCGTCGACGACGCCGAGAAGGCCGTGGAGGCCGCCCTCGGCGAGGGCGGCGCGGTCGTCTCCGAGCCGGCCCCCTCACGGGTGGGACGCGAGGCGACCCTGCGGGACCCCGAGGGGGGCCTCTTCACGGTCACCGAGAAGACGGGCTAGGTCTCAGGGCCGGGCCGCGTCGTCCCAGAAGCGCACGAGCGCCTCGGCCGTGGCGGCAGGCTGCTCGGCGTTGGGGGAGTGGCCCGCGCCCCGGATCACCGTGCGGACCGCCGACAGCTTCCCGGCCATCGCGTCGATCTCCGGCACCGGCCAGGCGTAGTCCAGCTCCCCGGACACCACGTGCTTGGCCAGCGGCACCCGTGCCAGCTCGGCGGTGCGGTCGGGCTCGACCGTCAACTGGACGCCGGTCGCCTTCAGTTGCTCGGGGACCGTGCGCATCCAGCGGTGGTGGAGGAACTCCGTCAGCTCCGGCGGGGTGTCGACGGACGCCGCGGCCTCCGCCCCCTCGCGCTGCATCTCCCGCCAGACGCTCTCCATGTCCAGCATGCCGAGCGCCTGGACGAGCAGACGCGTACGGGCCTGCTGCGACGCGGAGATGGCGCCGGGGCCGCTGCTCATGACGGTCAGCGAGCGGAAGGGGGACGCGTCCGCGAGCACGGCGGCGCGGGTGATCAGGCCGCCGAGGGAGTGCCCGAGCAGATGCACGTCGCCGCCGAGCGCGGCCGCCTGCGCGAGGACGTCGCGGGCCAACTCGTCCTGCGCGTACGCCGCCTCGTCGCGCGGCCCCGGGCTCTCGTGCTGCCCCCGCCCGTCCACGGCCACCACCCGGAACCCGGCCGCGGCCAGCGGCTGGAGCAGCGCGATGAAGTCCTCCTTGCTGCCGGTGAACCCGGGCACGAGGAGGGCGGTGCCACGGGGGGCGGCGGGGCGCGCGTCGTGCACGGCGAACTCCCCGCGGGCGGTGGCGAGGAAGTACGCCTCGGC
>NZ_JAILXP010000046.1 GCF_020740895.1 Streptomyces sp. UNOB3_S3
CGCCCACCCCGTCCAGCGCCGGCCCCCGCCACAGCCCGAGGGCGCGCCGGTACAACTCACCGGCCTCCTCGGCACCAGCCGAAGCGGCCACGTCGACCAGCGCATCAAAATCGAGCACGTCAACACCGACGTGCTCGACACACAACCGGTATCCCGAAGGAGCCCCGACGATGAGCGGCTCCACATGCCCGGCGGCCCGGAACACCGCACGCAACGCCCGGACGCACAGGGCGATCTGAGGACGCGCGGACAGGGGCGACCGTTCGCCCCAGATCGCGTCGGCGAGAGTGCGGACGGAAACCACCCGCCCCCGGGCGAGAGCGAGCAAAGACAGAACAACACGCTGTCTGCGCCCGTCGACAGCGACGGACCGCCCGCCGACACCGGCGGCCACGGGCCCCAGCAGAGCCAGCGAGACAGGGGCGGCGCCCCGGGGCGCGCCCTGCGAGGCCCCCGCACCGGTCGTGGTCGTGATCGTGGTCGTGCCGGTCACCGTCCCGGTGCTCATCGCTGTACCTGCCCCCGTGTGCGCGGCGGAGCCGCGTGCGTGCTCTGATCCCCGCACGGCCGGTGCCGGCGGGCTGTGCGTACAGGCCTGTGCGCCGCCACGGCCACCGCCGCCGTGACCGCCACGGCCTCCGCCACCGCCACCGTCACCCGGCTTGGCGCTCGAGCTCGGTGGCGAAGCGCAGCCAGGACGCGGCACAGTGCCGGGCGGCCTGGGCCACGGACTGCCGCCGGTGGGCGGGCACCGCGTCGAGGAGCCGGCGCCAGCGGTCGCCGCCCATGGCGTGGGCGTTGAGCAGGCGCAGCAGGGTGCGACCGCCGTCGGTGAGCCGGAGCGAGGGGTCCATGTGGAGCCTCGACAGGGAGGACGAGGCGTCACGCGTCGCCGTGGCGACCGACGCGGTGGCGACGGCCGCGACGTCCCCCGCAGGGGAAGTGGGAGCACCCGCACGAGGAACATGAGGAGCACCCGTATCCCGCCGCTCCGCGTCCCGCAGTTTCTTGGGCACCGGATCCTGCCCGAGCGCCAGCCGCAGCCGGACGTCGCGCGCGGTGCCGACGGCGATGCCGGCGTCGTGGGCGATCTCGCGGAGGCTCGCCTCGGGCCGGGCGGCGATGAGCGCTCCGGCGCGGCGCCGGCCGTCCGCCGCGTTGAGCGGGCGGACCCGGCCGTCGCGGCCGGTGCGGGTCGTGGCGGGTGGGGCGGGGTGGCCGGTGCGGCGGCGCAGGGAGGCCACCGTGCTGGCGGCCAGGCCCGCCGCCGATGCGATCAGCCGGTCCGACCAGTGTGGATGGCTCCGGATGATGCGCTCGGCGGCGGCCGACCGGTCCGCCCGGGTGAGGGGAAGACCACCCGGCCGGGTGTTCGCCCGGACCGCGTGGACGAACGCGTCCTCCTCGCTGCCCTCGAAGAACCGGACCGCGATCCGCTCATCCCCCCGTAGACGAGCGGCTCGCAGCCGGTGCATTCCGTCGACGACCCGCAGGGTGGCGCGGTGGACGACGATGGGCGGCAGGGGGCTGTCCAGCCGGGCGATGGCCTGGACGTGACGGGGGTCCTCCCCCGACAGCCGCGGTGACGCCGCGGGCAGCAGGGATGTGAGGGGAAGTACGACGGTGTGCCGCTGATCCGGCCCCGGAACCGTCACGAAACCCCCTCCAGAAGAACCTCCGGCCGACGGCGGATCAGGCCCGGTGGACACGGTGCCGCAAGGCCCCGCCCCCGCCAACTGGTGACCGACCGCCCTCTCGGGCTGTCCAACACCAGTCGATCCGCCGACACCGAGGACGCTAGGCAGCGAGCGCGCTCGCTGTCAACCGCGTTATGCGCCCCGGCACATGACCGTGCACGACTCGGCACGTGGCGGCGCGCGTCGGCCCGTAAGCTAGATTGACCGCGGGAGGGAGGTGCGATCATGAACGATTCCGAAGCCAGGGCCGCCCGGACGCTGGCGGACAAGCTGAACCACCTCTTCCGGACAGTGGTGCCCGACGGCCGGGAGCCGTACACCACGGAGGAAGTGGCGCGGGCGATCACCGCCGGGGGCGTGTCGATCTCCGGCAGCTACATCTGGCTGTTGCGGAAGGGGCAGCGCAGCAATCCGACGCTGCGGCATGTGGAGGCGCTGGCGAAGTTCTTCGGCGTGCCCCCGGCCTATTTCTTCGACGACCAGGTGACGGAGACGGTCAACGCCGACCTGGGCCTCCTGGTGGCGCTGCGCGAACCGCAGGTCCAGCGCGTGGCGCTGCGCGCGGCCGGGCTGTCGGCGGAGAGCCTGCACTCCATCAACGAAGTGATCGAGCGCGTACGCGAGTTGGAGGGCCTTCCGACGAACCGCGCCACCCCGCCCGAACAGCGGGCCTGACGCCTCCAGCACGACCGCCTCCAGCACGACCGGAAAGAACCACGAGAAGCACCGTGACCGCCGCCAGCCCCGCCCCGAGCGCCGAGACGGTCACCATGCCGCACGGCAAGTCCCTCGACGTCCACCGCCCCGCGCCGGGTGCCGGCCGGCCGCCCGTCGTACTGCTCTGGCACGGGGTCGGCCCCGACGAGCGGGACGTCATGCGGCCGTTGGCCGAGGCGGTCGCGCGCGAGGGGCTGCTCGTCCTCGTGCCCGACTGGCGTTCCGACGAGCCGGACGGCGGCCGGGCGCAGTTGCTGGCGTCGCTGGAGTTCGCGCGGGCGCGGGCGGCGGAGCTCGGGGGCGATCCGGAGCGGCTCGTGCTGGCGGGCTGGTCGGCCGGCGGTTCGGCCGCGGTGGGCGTCGCACTGCGTCCCGAGGTCGCCGCCGGCCACCGTCCGATGGCCGTGGTGAGCATCGCTTCGCGTTATGACCTCCCGAACCGGACGACGGGCACGGTCCCCCTGGCCGACCTGACCGACCTGACCGAGGCGACCGGCCTCGCCGAGGCGACACCCGCACCGATGATCACCCTGGTGCACGGCACGGCGGACGCCCTGATCCCGGCCGCGCGCTCACGGGAGCTGCGGGACGCCCTGGCCGCACGCCACTGGCCAGTGGCACTGGAGGAGCCGGTGACGGACCACGCGGGCGTGATCATGACGGAGTACGACCCGGCGGCGGGCCGCTGCCGGTCGAGCGAGAACCCCGGCGTACTCGCGGCCGGACGGGCAACGGCCCGGGCGATAGCCCGGGCCGCCGAAACGCAATAGGCGTAGAACCTCAGCCCGCGACCAGATCCCCCCGCGAGAGCCCCGACCCCTCCGGAACCGCGGCCGGGTCGCTGCCCAGGTCGACGGCCCGGTTCCGCTCGTCGACGAAGACGACGCTCGGCTGGAAGGTACGGGCCTCGGCGTCGTCCATGGTGCCGTAGGCGATGATGATGACGAGGTCGCCGGGGCTGATCAGCCGGGCCGCCGCGCCGTTGATGCCGAGCACGCCGGAGCCGCGCGGGCCCTCGATGACGTAGGTCGACAGACGGGCGCCGTTGTCGATGTCGACGATGTCGACCTTCTCGCCGGGCAGCAGATCGGCGGCTTCCATCAGATCGCCGTCGATGGTCACCGAACCGACGTAGTGGAGGTCGGCCTGGGTGACGGTGGCGCGATGGATCTTGGACTTCATCATGGTGCGCAGCATGGGCATGCTCGGCTACTCCTGGAACTCGGCTCCCTGCCCGCGTTGTTGCAGGTCAAGGGCTGTCCCTTCACTCTACAACGAGCTGCGGACCCGGGCGATGAGCAGGGCGACGTCATCCTGGTCGTTGTCCTCGCGGAGCTCGGTGAGCAGCAGGTCGCAGGTGGCCTCCAGGTCGAGCCGGTGGCGGTCGAGGAGGTCGACGAGGACCTCGAGGCGGGTGTCGATGTCCTCGTCGCGGGTCTCGACCAGTCCGTCGGTGTAGAGGATGAGCTGGTCGCCGGGGGCGAGCGGCACGCCGACGCTCTCGAAGGGGACGCCGCCCACGCCCAGCGGCGCGCCCGTGGGCAGGTCCAGCAGGACGGGCCGGAGCCCGGGCCGCATCAGGACCGGGGGCAGATGGCCGGCGTTGGCGACGCGGCAGCGTGCCTCGCGGTGGTCGTAGACGGCGTAGACGCAGGTGGCGATGGTCTGGTCGAGACCACTGGCGGTGCGGTCGAGGTGGTGGAGCACCCGGCCGGGGTCGAGGCCGAGGCCGGAGAGCGTACGGGCGGCGGTGCGCAGCTGGCCCATGGCCGCGGCGGCGTTGATGCCGCTGCCCATGACGTCCCCCACGACGAGGGCGCTGCGGGCGCCCTCCTGCGGGATGACGTCGAACCAGTCGCCGCCGACCTGGACGGCCGCCCCGGCGGGCTGGTAGCGGTAGGCGACCTCCAGGCCGACGAGGTTCTGGGGCCGCTGGGGCAGCAGGTTCCGCTGGAGGGTGAGGACGGTGGCGCGCTCGCGCTGGTACCAGCGGGCGTTGTCGATGCAGACGGCGGCGCGGGCGGCGAGCTCGCCCGCGAGGACGGCGTCGTCCTCGCCGAAGGGCTCGGGGTTGGTGATGCGTTTGAGGTCCAGGGCGCCGAGCACCTCGCCCCGGGCGATCAGCGGTACGGCCAGGTAGGAGTGGAGCCCGGCGCGGCCGAGGAGCTCGGCGGACGTGGCGTCGCGGGCGATCCGGCGCAGGTCCGCGGGGGCCACGTGGGTCAGCCGGACGGGCCGGGCGGTGTTCACGCACCGGGCGACCAGGCGGTCGGGGTCGTATCTGGCGATCTCGCCGGGCGGGTCGGCCGCCCGTACGGCGTCGGCGACGGCGTCGGCGACGACACCGCCGCCGGCCGAGGCGACGGCGAGGGCCCGGAAGACGGCGGCCCGTTCGTCCGGCGGGGTGGCGTTGCCGTGGAGGGCGGTGTCGAGGATGTCGACGGCCGCCACGTCTGCCAGGCCGGGAACGACGACCTCGGCCAGTTCCCGGGCGGTCTGGTCGAGGTCGAGGGTGGTGCCGATGAGCACGGACGCGTCGGCGATCAGGGCCAGTCTGCGGCGGGCCTCGGTGGCGGCCCGGTGGCGGTCGGTGATGTCGACGTCCGAGGTGGCCAGCCCCATCGGGCGGCCGGCGGGGTCCTCCAGCCGGTAGCAGGAGACGAGCCGGGCCCGTTCCCCCTCGGCGGCGTCGGCGGTGGGCCCCACGCTGAAGTGGTCGACCAGGGGGACGCCGGTCGCGAGGACCCGGCGCATGGCCCGTTCCACCGCGTCGGCCTCGGCGGCGGGCAGGAAGGGCAGGGCCTCGCGCACGTGGCGGCCCACGTAGGCCCGGGCGGGCAGGCCGTGGATGCGTTCCAGGGCCGGGTTGACCATGACGTACCGCAGTTCGGTGTCGAGGATGGCGAGCCCGATCGGGGACTGGGCGACCAGCCGCAGCGACAGGGCCAGGTCCCGCTCGACGTCCCGCAGGATCTCCTGGTCGGTGGCCATGCCGAGGGCGTAGACCCGGCCGTCCTTGTCCTCCAGCCGCATGTTGCGGAACTCCAGCAGCCGGGTGACGCCGTCCTTGTGCCGGGCGGGGAAGACCCCGGCCCAGCTGCCGCCGCCGCCCATGACCTTGGCGAAGAGGCGCAGGACCTCGTCGAGGTTCTCCTTGTCCACCAGGAGCTGGGCGGCGTACTGGCCCAGGGCCTCGGAGGCGGTCCAGCCGAAGAGCTCCTCGGCCTGCGGGCTCCACAGGACGATCCGGCCGTCCTCGTCGAGGACCACCGCGGCGACGCTGAGCACGTCCAGCAGGCTGCCGGGCGCGTAGGGGGTGCCTCTGGCCCGGCCCGGGTCCGGCCGGAACGCGTCGGTCGTACCCATCCGAGGTCCTCCTTCCGCCCGCTCGGGGTGGTGCGGCGGCCTCGCGCCCGGGTGTGCGCCCGGTCCGTCTCCCGGTCCTCCCTCGTCTCGCCCGCCTCGCCTCGTGCCGCGCCGCAGCGTCTTCCATGTTCTCTCCGAACCCGCCCACCGCGCAGCCGCGGCCGCGGGGGGGAAGGGGCAGGAGGGTCAGCCGAGGGGAACGGCTCCGGGCAGCGGAAGGGTGAACCAGATCGTCTTGCCGCCGCCGGAGGTGTGATGGCCCCACTCGGCGGCCAGCTGCTCGACGAGCCACATACCCCGGCCGTTCTCGCTGTCCAGGCCCGCCTCGGCGCACAGCGGCAGCCGGCCGCCGCCGTCGGTGACCTGCACGACCAGCTGGGCGGGGGTGCGGCTGAGGGCGAGCCGGACCTCTCCGGCGCCCTCGGGCACATGGACGATGGCGTTGGTGACCAGCTCCGACAGGAGCAGGACGGTGTCGTCGGCGAGCTCGTCGAGGCCCCACTCGGCCAGCAGGCCCCGGGAGAAGCGGCGGGCGGCCGCGACGGAGCGGGGCGAGGAGGGCAGGGAGACCGCGCCGGAGGGCGGCGGGCCCGGGGGCGTCAGGCGGGCCGTCCGGAAGGACGGCGGGCTGTGCACGCACCAGGGGACCCCGTGGCCCCACTCGCCGAGGAATCCCCAGGGACGGGTCGTCCACGCGGCGATCGGCTCGTGGGCACTCGGGATGGCGTCGGCCGTATGCGAGTGACTCATGGTGTCGCGTCGGAATGCAGGCATCGGGCTCTGGACGTTCGAGGGTGTGCGAAGGGCGCCGGACGACGGGTCGTCCTGTGCCCCGCCACGGCCCGGGGGGCGCCGTGCGGGCGGTCTTCGCGAGGGATTCCCCCAACATTCGCCCCGTTTCCGTCACAGGTCTATACCCTATGGGTCACCACTTCCGCACGGAACGCGATAACCGCAGGCCGGAGGGGGTGCCGGGGGTGCAAAGTCGATGTGAGCGAGACCACGGCCCGGCCGATGCCGTCCCTCGGGGTCGCAGGAGCCGCCGGGGCCCGCGCGGGGCGCGGGACCCGGCGGGGCGTCCCGTCAGGATCTGGCCGGGCACTCCTTCCACGCGAGGTGGTAGATGGTCTTGAGGCTGCCGTCCGTGGAGTCCATGGTCATAAAGCTGGTGGTCTTGGTGGGGTCGGAGGTGCCCGCGTTGACCCGCAGCTCGGTGTTGATGTTGAAGTTCCGGAGCTCGCCGCAGGGCGCCCAGACCAGCGCGGCGATGGGCACGCTGTCGGTGGCCTGCCAGTTGTCCTCGTAGGCGCCCTTGAAGGTGTGGCTGCTCGGGGTGGTGACGGGCGAGCCCTGGAAGTAGTACGACGCCTTCTCGGTGCCCGAGGCGCCGTGCTCGAGCTTGGCGTAGCCGCGGTAGTCGGCGGCGGCGATCGCGTAGGTGAAGCCCTGGGGGACGTGGACGTTCAGGTTGAGCTGGCAGTTCTTGCGGAAGTCGGTGGGTTTGGAGCCGAGGCCCACCTGGGCGAGGTATTCGCTGTAGGTGACGGTGAAGGCCGTGTTGTCGGGCGAGACCGCGACGGCGGCGGTCCCGGCCGGACATCCCGAGCCGTTGACCGTGGCGACCTCGATCACGATCTTGTCCGGCGGCGGGTTGGTGATGACGGAGGAGGCGTTGTGCGTGGACAGCGGCGCCGCGAGCAGGGTCGCGATCGCGCCCGCGGTGAAGAGTCCGGTGGGCATGGCGCTCCAATCGGTTGGGCGGCGGGAGTGATGACGTAACTCTGTGCCGGACGGCCGGGAGGGCTGGCGGCGGTGAGGGTCGCGACACGACCCAAACAAGCCATGCGCATGACAATCCACGCCCTCTTCCGGGGCCCGTAGGACTGGGAGCGTTCGCATCGTAGGGGGCGGGAAGGGGGTTGACCAGAGTCTCCGTCCCCGCCCGGCGGCGGCCCCCGCGACGCCTCCGCCAGGGTGAATTCCCGGGATCTGGCCGAAAGTTGTCGTCAACCCCGTATCGCCTGGTCACCGGGCGGGAACCGGTCCCGCCCGGTTGTCGCGGACGGGCCTTTGCGCCAGACTGGTCTTTTAGTTAGGGCTAAAGGTGGCATGCTGCACCCAAGGAAAGCCCGGAAACAGAGCTGGTTGGGGGACGACATGGCCTGGCGCAGGAGCGGTCACGAAGGCGGACACGACGCGGCGCCGGCGGGAGCCCGGCTCGCCCGGCAGACGACGGCCTCGCTGGCCGGCCTGCTCGCCGAACGGGACATGACCCGCAAGGACCTGGCCGAGCAGCTCGGCGTCTCCCCCGGCCGGGTCAGTCAGATCCTCTCGGGCGACGAGAACCTCACCCTGCGCTCACTGGCCGCCGTCGCCGAATCCCTCGACGCCACGATCGAGATCACCTTCCGGGACGCCTCCGGCGCCCACAAGCCCCACCGCGCGGACGACGACGCCGCTTCCGCCCGTCTGGAGACCGCCCCCGCCTCTCCCCTGGCCCGCACGCGCCACCGCTGAGCGACCGGGCGACCGCCTGCCGCACCGGGCCCGTCAGCCTCGGGCCCGTCGATGCCGGGCCCGTCAACCCTGGGCCCGTCAACGCTGGGCCCGTCAACGCTGGGGAACGCCCCGGGTGTCCGCGTCCGGCGCACCCGGCCCGCCGCCCATGGCCTCGTCCATGTCCGAGGGGACCAGATAGCGCTCCTTGAGAGCGAGGATCTTCTCCCCGTCGCTGCGCTTGCCGTGCGCGTGCGCGAGCTCCAGCAGATGCCGCAGATACCACTCGGCCTCCCCGAACGCCCGCTTCACCTGGCGGATCTCATCGGGCTCCGGCAGCCGGTCCTGGAGCCGGGCGGCCTTCTTGACCTTCGTCTCCACGTTGATCCATTTCTGGGCCGCCGCCCGCACCTCCTTGTGCCGCTCGTTGATCTCGCGCTTGGCGAGGGCCCGGGCCCGGCCCGTGCGGCCCTGGACGTCGACCCGCAGCAGCAGGTGCGTCCTGATGTCGTCGGCGAAGTAGTCGAGGTGCCAGCAGTCCCGGAAGCCCTCGGCCATCCGCTCGCACCAGTCGGCCCGGTCCGCCCGCAGGCGCAGCGCGAGCTGGTGGAGCAGCAGGGAGTTGCCGAGCGTGAGGACGGCCATGGCGGGGCCGCCGCCGTTGCGCTCGCCGCCCCGGCCCCGGGGGCTCACCCCCCAGCCCGTGGCGACGCCCACGGCCATCGGGGGCACGCTGGGGGTCAGGGGCAGCAGGACTCCGCTGGCCAGGGCGGCCATTCCGGAGGTCCACAGCACGACGCACAGCGCCAGCGCCGAGGAGCGCACCGTTCCCAGCAGCCTGCCGTCCTCCCGGAAGCGGAACACCAGGCACACCCAGGCCACGGGTGCGCAGACGGCGGCGGGCAGGACCCACTCGGAGATGATGGACGCCTGGTCCAGTGCCACGTCGGCTCCCGGTTTCCGAACTCAAGGGGGCGGCCGCGCCTTCGTGACACCTGCGACATCTGCGCCGAGAAGCGCGGGCGGCGGCGCCGGACCGAGCGCTTGTCCCACTCGGCTCGACAGCTTTCACTCAGCGCGCACCGCGACGACCCGATGATGTTCCCACCGTGCCGGTTACGGCGTGCGACGATCCGGCCAACCTCTGGGGGCGACCGAATGATTCACGCCATTCCCGGCCGGATGCCCGTCCCGCGGACGCCGCCGGGCCGGGGTCCGGGGCAGGTGCCCGGCCCGGCGGGTCCGGTCGGCGGAGGGTCAGCCGCGGACCTTGGTCACGACGGCCGTGACCAGGGCGGTCAGGGAGGCGCGCAGCTCCTCCTCGACGGGCAGGCCGTCCTCGCCGAGGGCGGTGTGGGCCTTGGCCACGCACAGCTCGTCGCCGACGACGTCGACGCCGCAGGCGGTCAGCACCTTGCGCAGCTCGGCCTGGGCGAACTTGGCGCCGTAGCCGCTGGGGCTGGCGCCGATGACGGCGGCGGTCTTGCCGTACAGGGCGCTGGCCTGGTACGGGCGGGAGGCCCAGTCGAGGGCGTTCTTCAGCTGGCCGGGCAGCGAGGAGTTGTACTCGGGGGTGGCGAACAGCAGGGCGTCGGCGGCGAGCATGGCCTCGCGCATCGCCCGCACACCGGCGCCCGGCGCGGCCTCGTCGTCCTCGTTGAAGGGCTCGACGGCGGCGAGGCCGTCCCACAGCTCCAGCTTCACCTCGGTGCCCGCGAGTTCACCGGCCGCGCGCAGGAGGGCGGCGTTGACGGAGGCGGTACGGGTGCTTCCGGATATCGCGAGGATGCGGACGGTGTCGGTGGTGGTGGCGGTCATGTAAACAAGTTCTCCTGATGTGACAAAAACGCCGCCTGGACGACGGCTTGACGTACTGAGGATCTGTCAACCAGGGAACGTAGCACCCACACGGCCGCGGTCCACCCCAGATCGGACGCGGCTTGCTCCGGAACGGCCGCGACGACCGGGGAGGAATGCGGTGAAGAGCCATGAATGGGACGGTCCGGTGGGTCCGCCATGAGCCGGGACACCTCATGAACCTGCGAGGCGCCATCAACAGGGGACGCGCCATGAACCGGGAGGTCCTCTTCCGGCAAGCCCCGCGCCCGTACCGCACCCTGGCCTATGGGACCCACCCGGACCAGGTCGTCGATCTGTGGCCCGCGCCCCTGGACGGCGCTCCCCTGGTGCTGATCGTCCACGGTGGCTTCTGGCGGGCCGAGTACGACCGCAGGCACATCCGCCCCATGGCGAACGCCCTGGCAGCGGCGGGGTACGCGGTCGCCGCGGCCGAGTACCGGCGCACGGGGACGCCCGGCGGGGGCTGGCCGGGCACCTTCGACGACATCGCGGCGGTGGCGGACGCGACGGCCGGGCTGGCCGCGCGCCATGGCGCTGATCCACGCCGGCAGGTCTGGGTCGGCCATTCGGCGGGCGGCCATCTCGCGCTGTGGGCGGCGTCCCGGCACCGGCTGCCGGAGGGCGCGCCATGGCACTCCGCGCGCACGGAGGCGGCCGTGCTCTGCCTGGCGGGCTGTGTATCGCCGACCCTGGCAGCGCTGTGGGACCTCGACGAGGGGGCGGCGAGGGCGCTGCTCGGGGGGACGCCCGAGGGCGTACCGGAACGTTACGCCGCCGCCGATCCGGGGTGGTTGCTGCCCACCGGGGTGCGGGTGACGCTGGTGCACGGCACGGCGGACGAGCAGATTCCGGTGGCGATGAGCCGGACGTTCGCCTCCCGGGCCCGGCGGCTGGGGGATCCGGTGGCGCTGGTCGAGCTGCCGGGGGTGGAGCACTTCGCGCTGATAGACCCACGCTCGGCCGCCTGGCCCGAGGTGCTCGCCGCGCTCGCCGCACTGGCGGAGCCGGCGCGGTAGGGGCCGCGCGGCACGGGATCCGCCCACGCGGCAGCGCGCCCGCCAACTGTTCGCGGATCCACTGCGGAGGCCACTACCGATTCGGAGCCGTTGGCGCCCTTGACGTTGGTGCTCTCTTTAGCCTGCACTCTCTCGTCAGGCCCTGGCAGGGGCAGGACAGCGGCGCCCGGAGATTCGTAGGTGCTTCGCTTTGGCCGGAGGCCATGAGGTCGGGCAGGGCCTTCATGCACGCCCATGCCCTGGGGTAGCACCTGTCGAACCCAGCGAGAGGATTGTCGGCCACAGCCTGAGGTGGGTACTCCAGAACCCGTCCAGGGCGTGGAAGTCTTCAGCGCGCTGTTACATACGACAACGACTACTGCTGCCCTGAGTCAGGCCGGAGCACTGAGCGGTCTGTGCTCGGTCACCTCCTCCACGAAGGGGGTGACCAGTGCATCGAAGTAGTCGGTGGGAAGTGCAGCGATAGCCCTGGCGCGATCGGCGACGTCGCGGGCGACCATGGCCGCTCCCGCTTCATGGACGCCGGCCCCCGTCAGCAGCCCAGGCAACTCGGTGCCACAGAAGTCCCTCATGAACGTGGAGCCAGCGTGGCGCTGTCGCCCTCGAGGCCGTGGTCATGCCCGAAGTCCCCTCCCCCAGGCGTTCGATGGCGAACCCGGCGCCGGTGAACTCTTCGAGAGAGCGTCGAAGCAGCTCCCGCCGTCGGCAAGCCAGTCAGAGCACCATGTTCGGCGTGCGCCGAGAAACGGCTGAAGCCGATGGGGCGGCCAAGCGAATGCGCTGGTAGTCGGTGGTCGTCCATATGGGACTGCGGGTTTCAGTGACCGAAAACCCACTACTGCCGGTGATCGCGTCCGGACAGATTGTCGGTGGTGCGTGCTCTCATACAACCTGCGCGGTGACATGCCAACGTCAGTAACTGGTGGGGGAGTTTCTTCATGGCGGTGCGGGTGAAGGCACACGGGTGGGGCGGTGTCCCTCTTCAGCCCGACGGTGTCCGGTGAGCCGCCGTCCGGTACGGCGTACGGCCCGGCGGCGGGCGTCCCGCCGGGCCAGGAAGAAGGACGAGCGGGTTGGCCTGCTGGTGGCCACGGTCATGGCGGTCGGGATGGTGGCTGCAGCTGTGCAGTGGCTGCTCGCGCACTGGTGGGTCCTCCTTCTCGCGGCCGTGGGCGCCGCTGTCGCCGGTGGCCTCTGGCTGCAGCAGGCGCGGCAGCGGGCCGAGTGGGAACGCGCCCGGACGCAGGCCCTGCGGATGCGCATCGCCGAGCTCGACGTACTGGATCACCGCGCCTTCGAGTTCGCCATACGGGACTTGATGCGGCGGGATGGTTGTCGGGCAGAGCGGCTGGGGGGTGCGGGAGACAACGCCTGCGACGTGCGTGCTGTCGACCCTGCCGGTCGTGTCTGGGCGATCCAGTGCAAACACCGGCGGGACGGAGACCGGGGCTCCGCCGTCGGTGTCGGAGTGCTGCAGCAGGTCAATGGCACCGCTCGACAGATCCACGGGGCAGACATAGCGGTCGTCCTCACCAACGGCCGCTTCACCTCCAAGGCCGTCCCCTGGGGACAGGAACACCGAATCCACCTCGTTGATCGCCGCTTGCTCGGCGAGTGGGCGGCAGGCTCCCGTCCTCTGTGGGATCTGCTGGATCGCATCCCGCCCGCACGTCGCCCGACTGCCCTGTCCTGACTCGCGGGGCGGGATGACGGATGCGGTGGGATGCAGCGCGGGCGTGCCGTATATCCAGCCACTGGACCGGCGCTCTGTCGCCATCCGCTGCTGATAGGGCCGCCGCAGTGCCCACTTCGGGCTATGCAGGAAGGCGGGGAAGGCAAGTGCTGGGGGAGGGGACTCGTCGGGTGACCATCAACGTGGCGCTCTTGCTGGCCATCATCATCGTCGTGCGACTGCGCCGACGCACAGAAGCCCGGAGCCGGTTCGACGAAAAGCTCACCGTGATCATTGTGCTGGTGTTCGGAGTGCTGATCGCTCCGACCAGCTTCGGACAAGGGGTACTCAACGTTGTGGGGCAGCTCGCACGGAGCATCTCGCAGAACAGCGGGTTCTGAGAGGCTCCCGACACTTTGTGCTGTTTAGGCCCATTCGGTCAGGCCGTATGGGCATCCGGACGCTGCCATCACTGCTGACGACTCCGTCGTACTCGGCGCGCGTTCCTCTGACTCTGTCGGCCTTGCCGTTGGGCACGCCCGACGGGCCCCCGCCCGCAGACCATCCCGCGGAGTGTCCCTCTGCTGGGGTGGCAGGTGCCGCAGGGACTATGAACGCCGGTTGTTCCCTTCGATGAAGCTGGTCACGCGCTCCGCGTAAGCGTCCGGGTGGCTGATGTGGGGGATGTGCCCGGCTCCCTCGAAGGTGTGCGTCTCCGCCTGGGGCAGAGCTCGAGAGAGTCGGGCGGTGATCGTGGAAAACCATGGTGGGCTCTCCGTTCCCTTCGTCAGCAGGGCCGGTCCGGTGTAGCCGGAGAGGCGGCTGAGGTCGAGGTTCGCCCACCCCGGGTCGGCCTGCTCGTCCATGAAGGTGGGGGCGTTGGTGATGAACGTTTCGCGGAGCTGTTCCGGCAGACGGTCCCAGGCCCCGGGCCCGAGGGCGATCTCCTCCGCGAACTGGCGCGCTCCCGCGAGGGTCTCGTCCGCGCGCAGGTGGGCGAGGACGGATTCGATCTTCTCTCCGGTGGCCGCCATCAGCGGCAGCAGCTCGGGATCACCGGCCACGATGCCCATGAGCGGGGGCTCGTGGGCGACGAGGCCCCGGAAGAGCTCGGGCCGCCGGGCCGCCAGGCCGAGTGCGGTCGAGGCGCCGAAGGAGTTGCCCGCGACGTACGCCGGCGCGAACCCGAGGGTCTCGATCAGTGCGGCCAGGTCTTCCTCGTCCTCGAACCGGGATCCCTGCCCTGGTGGGCGTTCGCTCTGGCTGTGCCCCCGCCTGTCGTAGACGAGCACCCGAAACCTCAGCGCGAGGGCGTGCAGCACCGGGGCCCAGCTGTCGTGGTCGCTCCAGGAACCGTGTACGAGCACCAGCGGATCGCCGTCCCCGCCCACTTCGAAGAAGAGTTCGACGCCGTTCACTCCGACCCGTGGCATACCTGGTCTCCTTACCGGCCGGCGGCGGCCGCTGGAACCAATGAGGCACCGCACGCCCGGCCGGTGCAACCGCGGTAGGCCGAACGCCGCACTTCCGGACGCCGTGTGCCCCGGAACGGATCAAGCCGCCCCGACGGAGAGGGAAGTCGGCGACGCGGGAACGCCAGAGGGCTGGACCGCTGATGCGGTCCGGCCCTCTGGGCTGGCGGAGGACACGAGATTCGAACTCGTGAGGGGCTACCCCCAACACGCTTTCCAAATGCTCCTCTGGGGGTTCGGGCGGGTGCGGGGTGGTTCTGACCCGGGGCGGACCAGTTGGCGGGTGGCTCGTTGGACCCCACCGGACGGGGGCGAATGAGACCAGATCTGAGACCACGCGGTGCCTGTTCTCGCAGGTCAAGGCACGAGGGTGGTCCCTGACAGCGGCTACAGCACGCAGCTGGGATCAGCTGCCCAGGCGGCGCAGGAACTCGTCTTCGTCCAGGACCTCGATTTCCTGGCCGGTTTCCAGGAGGGCCTGGGCCTTCTTGGCCTTGCCGCTCAGGGCGTCGCCGGGCTTGAGCTGGGTCTGGGAGGCGGAGACGAGGATGCTCGTTTTCTTGGTGACGTTCTTCTCCGGCTGGGCTCCAACCTCGGCGAGCTTGCGGAACGCCTCGTCACGGGTCATGGATGTCAGCGTGCCAGTGATACACACAGCCGCCCCGTACAGCTCGCCGTCCGGGTCGGCGTCCGGGCTCACGCCGGGTAGGGGTGTGCGGGCCCCGACACTGCGGCCCTTGTGGTGGCTGCCCTGCCATTCACCTGCCGGTGCCATCCAGCCCCATCGGACCTGATGGCCGGACAGGAGGGCGTCAAGAGAATCCGCCTCGGCAGTGCGCATTGCGGCGAGCATGACCTCAGCCGATGCTGTCGCGTCCGCGTCGGCATTGTGGTGGTTGCCGAGGACGATTTCGGCAGCATCAGCGCAGTACGGCAGGCTGTACGAGAGTAGCTTCCATGTGAGGCGGGCAATGACCTGTGAGCACGTGTATCGCAGCTCGGGCCAGGGCAAGCCCTCAGCGGTGCAGGCGGCTCGTATGACACTCATGTCGAAGCCGGCATTGTGTGCCACCAGCGGGAGATCGTTGGTAAACGCGAGGATCTCGCTCAGCGTGGCCTTCCAATTGGGCGCGCCTGCCACCGCGTCCGACGTGATGCCGTGAACAGCGACGTTGAACGCGCTGAAGTGGCTCAGGCCAGCAGGCGGCTGGATCAGCGTGCCCCAGGTATCGGTGATGCGGCCGTCGACGACTTTCGCCATGCCTACGGCACACGGGCTGCCCCGGTGCTCGTTCGCGGTCTCGAAGTCGATGGCAACCCAGGAAGAGGACATGTCGCCCACCCTCGCTGCCGAACGATCTTGAGGCAAGGGTCGGGCGTCCTTCTGGCCTGGATCTTTCGGGCTTTGTGGACTGTATGGTGCTCGCAGGGCGCGGGTCGGAGAAGGGGCCAGTCGGCCCACGGTCCGGGCCGCGACCAGGGCAAAGCCTGGCCGCGAGAACTGCTTCTCCGCCCGTCGGTGGAACGCGGCCGTCTTCTCCTCACCCGGGTCGACGCCGTACGCGTCTGCATACGTGTCACACAACTCCTTCAGCAGCGACGGAGCTTCCTCGCCGCTGTGGTGCGTCAGGGAACGTCATCGGTCGTCATGGCGGCCAGGCTAGAGTCCGCTCGCGGCAAGGAGGCAGGCGCGGCTAAGGCCATCTTGAAGAGGTGATGCGCGCCATGCTGTCCGCTGGACGACGAGGAACAAGTGCCGTCGACGGAATCCGGCCACCCGCGCATACCTGAAGCCTCGCGCAACCATCATGGACATATTATCCCCGTACAAGTCAGAGACAAGAGTGCGGACTTCGACGCTGCCGCACTGCGTCAGGCACACATGGGGGGAGCTGACGTGTCGACACCGACCGACCTTCTGATCACGGCCAGTGCTGCTATGGCAGGAGCCATGGGCACCGACGTCTGGGGGTATACCCGACAGAGCTTCGTCGACTTCTTCCGCCGCCACCGTGGTGAAGGGGCAACAGGGGAGGCCGAGGTGCTGGGGCGGCTGGACTCACTGGAACAGGCGGTGGCGGCGCTTGAGCCTGACCAAAGACCTCTGATGGCGACGGGCGTGCAGGCACCGGTGCGCGAGATTCTGGCCAGCTGCTTCGGCGAAGACCAGCCGGAAGCACTCCAGGAGTTCATCGATGCTCTCAAAGCCCAGGGCGTGGAGGCCCCGGTGATCGCGCAGCAAACGGTGACCGGGAACTTTGCCCTCGGCAGCATCAATGTCGCGGGACGTGACAACAACCTCGGAGGCGCTCGTTGATGCCGTCGCCGATCCCGACTCCGGCCGACCCCGCGATGAAGCAGAACATCAAGGACAACGTCGTCCTCGGTGACCAGAATATCGCCGGCCGGGACAACAACATCACGAACTACCTGACCGGGCTGCGACATCTCAGGCCTCGCCCGGTCAACCCGGACAAACTGATGCCGGCGAACCGCTTCGTGGGTCCGGGCGACATCTTCGACAAGGCCTCACAGGCCGTCCGCTTGCACTTCGGAGGCATGGCCAACGTCCATATTGTGGTTCTGCTCGCGCCCGAAAAATATGGCTGCCGGTCCGCCGGGCTGCGGTTGC
This sequence comes from Streptomyces sp. UNOB3_S3, assembly GCF_020740895.1. Taxonomy (GTDB): domain Bacteria; phylum Actinomycetota; class Actinomycetes; order Streptomycetales; family Streptomycetaceae; genus Streptomyces. Next base: position 16,929 of record NZ_JAILXP010000046.1, read on the forward strand.
TTGCGGCCGCGAACGTTGCGGGCGATCGTATGTTCGAGCTGCTGCCCGACTGGGACGAGCCGGATGTGGCCTGTCTGCCGGAGGAGCGCGGCACGGGCTACCTCCTCAATTTGCGCAGTGTCACGCAGCCACTCCCCGAGGCCTTCTACAGTGACCTCGTGACCTACGCGTCTACCCTGCGCAAGGTAGGCAGTTGCATGGTTATTGCCACGACGAAGGCCGCTTGGTCCCAGGCACGGGCTGGTGGGCTCCAGCCTGAGATCCTTGTGACGGAGATCGAGCGCCCCGACCCCACAGCCGTCGTCAGGAAGTACCTGGAAAGTGACGAGCGGACGCGGGATCGCTCCGGGTGGATCGACAACGAAGAGAGCGTGTTCCACGGCCTTCTGCCAGGCGACTGTGCCCCCGGTGAGGCGGTTCGGCTCGCGTCCATCATGGCGAAGGCCAAGGGCATCAGGGACGCAGAAGCCCTCGACGAGTACCAGGGCTGGGAAAGTCACTTGAGTACTGACTGGTTCGTCGGAGGCAGCGAGGGGGTCGAGACCAGAGCCGTCCGTATCGCTGGCGCCTTCCTGGATAAGGCACCCGCTGTGGCAGTGCTCAACAGCGCGGATCTCCTCCTTGCCACCCCGGAGATCAACTTCCCCAAGCCCAAGGGTGGGCTCCTTGCGATGCCGGACGCACCGAAGCGACTCGACCCAGCAGGGATGTCCTTCGATGCGGCCACCGGCACTGCGTCTCTCGTCCACGAATCGCAAGGGCCGGCGATCCTGCGGTACCTCTGGACGAAGCACCGGCAACTGACCGAAGAAGTTCTGACGCAATGGCTCCAGGACATCAGCCAAGGCCCGGCCAAGAACCATCTTGACGCAATTGCTGCAGCGTTGACACACCTCGCGGAGACCGTAGGTGTCACCCCAATATTCAATCTGGCAGAAGGGTGGCTTCGCGACGGAGGAAAGCGGCACCAAGGGCTCGTTGGCGACCTCTTGTCCGAACTCGCAGTGCATCCTGTACTTGGAAGTCAGGCAAGGGCTGAACTAGCCACTTGGGCAACCGGGAAGACGCGGCCGGAACGCCAGTGTGCCGTCGCCCAAGCCTGCTCAGGACCGTTCGGAACGGCGTACCCCAGCCAGGCCCTGACTCGGGCACGCTATATCCTCTACTCCCCGGGCACAGAGGAAGCGCGAAAAGAAGCCATCAATGCCGTACGTACACTGGCTGTTGACGACGACCTTGCGCCTCTTGTAACCGACACCGTCGTCACCTGGATCACGAACGCGGGGAAGCCGATCGGAACGGATCGGAAGGTCTTCTTCGACGTCTTCAGCGTCCCGCCAAGTGCGGATCGTTTGGAGAACGAACCACTCGCCGTGGCTCTGACGAAGCCCGGAAAAGCCGGTGAAGCGATCCGTCAGCGCTTGTTCGACGCCTGGCAGCAGGTTGTTCAGCATAGCGATGACCCTTCCCAGGTTCAACGAATTCTTCTGGGCTGGCGAGCGGGCGCGGAAACTGACTGCCTGCCGTCGGGGCCGGTGGTCGATCTCATCGTTGCGCTTGGTAGGTCTACGGGGATTGGCGGCTCCTTCATCAAGGCCGTGGTCAAGGCCAAGGGGCCGCTGAAGGACGCTTTGATTGACGCCCTCTTCACCGATTTCCTCCAGGATGTCGAGGTGGAGCACGATCCTCTGGCCGCGCCGCAGGAGACTAAGCCTGCGGAGTCGCGTCCTCACGACCCGAGTGATCCGGAGACCGGAACACAGTGATTCGGATTCTCAACTGGTCGAAGGAGCGGCGAATCTCTAATCGCCGCTCCTTCTCCGCATCTTTGGAAAGCAGGGACCGCGGGCTGTACTACGATGCGGTAATTCGTTACCGTTGGTGGCTCAATCTCGATTCTTCGGTTCCCCAGCCGCTCCTTCCGGACGCGCTGACGAGGAACCTCCTGAGAGAAGAGCTGGCGAGTGTGGCTAGCAGATACCGGCTATTGGACCAATTCGCCGCACAAGACGCTATGAACGCTTTGCTCAGCCGGGAACTCTGGGACAATGAGGCGCGAGTCCGGACGGAAGCATGCGTACGGCTTCGAATTCCCATGCCTACAAGGCGCATAGCGCTACAGAGGGCCGAAGAAGAAACGGCTCTGCGCTCTGCCTACGCCCGAGAATCGGTCAAACTCGAACTGCTACTCGATCGGCTCACGGACACGGCCCTCGGGCCTGTCTGGTGGGTTAACCGGTACGCCGACCTTCAGTTCGCCGCTGGAGACCCCGAAGCAAAGGTCCAGTCGGTCCTTGGTGCTTTCGCTGAGCTACAGAAAACACTCCATACTGCGAAGATCGATCAGACCACGGATGAAAAGCTTCTCGTCCGCCGGAAGATCGAGGAAGTGTTCAGCGTCATCGAAGATGATGAGTCTCTGTCGCTCGCACTGCAAGTCATGAACCGCACCCTCGACTACCTTGGTGTGCGTAGTACAGGAGCCGGGCCGACAGCTGTCAACGGTAAGGAGAGCAACCCGGCGCCTGGCTGGCAATCCGAGTCGGACTGAGATCCTCCGGAGCACCAGACGTCATAGGGGAATCCGCGGGTCGCGGAGATGCTCGTGGAGCGGGCGGACGAGGGCGTGAGCGTACGGCTCTGCTTCGGAAACCCGGGCGGAGCCGCTGTCGCGAAGCGCGGCGAGGAGGAAGACATCGGCGACACCTCGGCGCGAAGGTCAGAGCCTCGCTCACCTACTACCGAGGGGCTCATCGGCCACGTCGGGTGCGAGGTGCGCCTGCCCGGGAAGCTGAGCAACCTGCCGCTTTGAGAACCGTCAGGGAGATTCCCAACAACACTCGTGACATCCGGCACATTACGACTCCTCGGCCTGTTGATGACCATTGGCCGCCATTGTCAGGCGCGCAATGATCACTGTAGATACGGATACGCTCGATCTTCTGAGGTGGCGAGCTGGCAGTGAAGGGGGACGCCGAGCATGGAGACACTGCCGTTATCTACTGGCGTGCCTGTGTTGCAGTGCTGGGATCGCGGCGATCTTCTCGGGGGCCAGGTGGTCCCACAGGATGCCGCTCGGGCGGTGTGGGGCGGGGCAGGTGATGACCTCGTCGGGCGTGATGATGAGGTCCACGCTGACGTCGTGCTCGGTGGAGGGGATGGCGCCGTCCACCACCTGGAGGGGGTGGACGGTGGTGACCACCAGCGTGTCGGGGCTGATCAGCCCGGCCTCGGCCAGGAGGGCAAATTCGAGGTCGGAATAGCCGGCGCCCTTGCCTATGCGGATGCCGTCTCTGTTGACCGCGACGCTGCCCAGGACCACCAGCTGGATGGGGCTTAGGCCGTCGACGTCGGCGGTCGGGGCGACGGAGGCTGCGACGCGGCTGGAGGCGGCCTCGGTGGGTGGGACGGTGAGGGTGGCGGGGTCAAGCAGGTAGAACGGGCGAGGCGTCGCGAGCTTCGGCACGGCCATGTAGACGGTCTTGCCCTCTTCCAGGGCACGGACGCGTACGGGAAGCTGGGCCTTGTCGGGCACGGCCTTGATGGTGGTGGCCGCCTTCCACGATGGGAGAGCGGCGAGTCGGGCGGCAGCCTGGTCGGAGCCCTTGAAGTTCGGGATGCGGCCGTGGGCGGTGTCGTTGTAGGTGGCGGAGGCGGCGTCGAGGGCGTCCCAGACGCGCTGACGCACCTGCTGCTTGGCCTCGTTGTACTCGGTGGGCACCAGTGGTTCTCCTTACCTTCAGGTTGTCGCCATGAGCGCCAGCAGGCGGTCGTGGACGTCTTGGACGCGCGGCTGCTGGCGCCAGGGGCGGAGTTCTCGGGCGGCTCCGAAGACGATGTTCATGCCACCGCCTCCTCGCGTCTCTTCCAGATCCGTGATGGCCTGGTCGAGAGCGTGGACTGCCGCGTCGACTTCGCCCTGACGAATGTGGGCGAGCGTGAGGTTCCCCAGCACGATCGCGCGTGACTTCCGGCGATCCGGCAGCTCCGCAGCTGTGGCTGTGAGGACCTGCTCCGCTCGGTGGAGCTGTCCGAGGGAGAGGTAGCAGGCTCCGGTGAGCCGACCGAGCTGACTGGGAGAGATGAGCTCTGCCGCCGCGTCCGTGGGGTCGGTTCCGCTTAGATGCCCTTCGGCCTTCGCGAGAGCACGTTCGCAGTCACTTGCGTCACCCAGCATGGCGTGGGCTTCCGCCGCGTGGAGCATCGCGAGTCCTGCGAGTGCTCGGCTGGAGTCCGCGGCTGTGGTGGCTGCTCGGAGGCAGAGGCTCAGGCCGGCTGTTGCGTCTCGGTCGCCGTAGAGGGCGACGTATGCGGTGCGGAGAAGGGCGTGGCCTTCGAGTGTGTGATCACGTAGATGGCGGGCGACGCTGGCGCCTTGGTCGTAGAAGGACTTCGCGGTGTCGTGGTCGCGGCGCTGGGAGGCGTCCCATACGAGTTGGCCCATGAAGGTGGCGGTGTCGGCTTGGAGGACGCGGAGCTCCCGCTGCACACGGCCCCGGCGGGCCTCATCGGCGAGAAGGGTCACGTGCCCGAGCTGGCGGCCGGCTTCCGCCAGGAGGCTGGCGGAGGGCTCCTGGTCGTAGCGATCGGCCAGGTTCTGGAAGTCGGTGCGGAGCATGGCGCACGTTTGGAGGTCGGACCGTTCTGGATGCTGCATGGCGTACTGGCGCCGGTCGGCTTGTGGATCGGTGTCCGTCGCGGTGGTTGCGAGGAGCTCCTGCAGTCCGGCGGCGGTGACCCCTAATGCGCGGGCGAGGCGAGGGCGCATCCATGGCCGGGGATCTGCTCTGCCGCTTTCCCACCGCACCACGGTGGAGCGGTCAACCTGCATCAGCTCCGCGAGCGCCTCCTGGGTGAAGCCCCTCGACTCCCGCTGCTGGGCAAGCCGGTGCCGCTTCAGCGCCATGACGTCATCTCCTCGATCTCCGTCAGAGGGCAACTTCCCAGGCCGCGCCCAGGTATGCCACACGGATGCCGCACAAGCGCGTCAATTCTGCCCTGGACGGTGCTCCGGGCGGGGAGTTCTGTGGAGGTCAACACCCCCGTGGTGATCCCGGAGGCGCTGGTTCAGGGAGCCCCTGACGCAGGGGCGACGGCCAGGCCCTGTGCTGATCCCTGGATCCTGAATCGCGGAAGAAGGCCCTTCAGCCATGACCATTGATGCACACCGGAGGTTCGCGCAGGCCCGGAGGCACCTGTCGGCTGGGGGTTGTTGATGAGCCCCTGGGGAACACGGAACGAGCGCCCGCAGCGTACGAATGCGGCAGGACGGTCTGAAGAGGTCCGTGCCTTCAAATGTGACGAGGTCGTCCGCGACATTCGCAAGGACCGCATCGGTGTCGTCATGGACAAGGTCGGTCCCAACTACCAACTCAGACCTCCTGCTGGCGGACGGGAGTGGGAGGCCGCTGCGGCCGACATGGAGCCGGCGTCTGCCGCAGACCGGATGACAGCGAGGGTCGCCGAGGCGAACGCCGCCAGCCGGAGGCGGGGCGGAGCGATCCTGTGACCTCGAAGGCGTTGTTGTTCTACGGCCAGTGGGTTCTCACCCCGGACACGGAGCCGGACGCCCGGCCCATGACCCATGCCCGGACTTGTGTGGTCTGCATGGAGGAGATTCGGGGTCAGGACCGTGACCCGGTCCAGACCGGCGCGCAGAGCCCGGCCAGCGACGATCCCGAAGCCGCGCAGCAGTGGGTGTTCGGTCACCTGGCCAAGCACCCGGGCCATCTGGCCTACGACGTGATCATCACTCGCCCGTACCGGGCGTACATGGCGGGCCGCGCTGATGGGCTGCTGGTGTGAGCGTACCCATTCGGCTGGACGGGGTTGTGGCCAGCGGACCCCGGCTGAGTTGTCCCGGCCCTGTGAGGTGCCTGCACCCGCCTGAGCTGTGTAGGAGCGAGGGCGGGGTGATCGCCTGCCAATGCGGTGCCCGGGTCTTCCCCGACTACCGGGCACTCGGAGGCGCGGCGCTGGACATCGCCGAGCGCCGGCCCGACCCGCCGACAGGGCGTACGAGCGTCACCACCGGAACGCTCACCCTCGGCGGCACGAAGCGGAAGGGCGGGGCGGTCCCCGTCACACCCGCCGCTCAGGTGCAGCCGACTCTTAGACTCCCGTCCCGGCCCCTGGGCTGAGGTCCCTTTCCCCGGGGCGGGTCAGCAAGTGCACGACGGCATGGAGACCGTCTCCGTGCCGGACAGCGCTGTGGAGGCAACAGTGGACGACCTCGTACCACCGGCCAGGCGCACCACCAGCTTCGAGAAGCTGTTCACGACGAAGGCTCATCGCCGGGTTCAGACGCCGGGCGAGTGCCACGAGTACAAGAAGGTCGCCGGCTCCTCGGACGGAGCCAAGACGTACGACACGACGGCCACCTGACCTGATCACGCCCCGCTCCCGGGGCTCCGGCGCACCTGCCGGGCCCCGGGCCTGACCGCAAGGGAAGGGAACGCCTTGATCACGTTGCGCCTCACCCCGTACGCGAGCACCTCGTGGCGGTGGGACGGCCGCCGGTATGTCACCAGCGATGGCACCAGTGAGATCACCCCGTTCGACCACCCCATGATTGAGCGGACCGCTGTCACGGACGGCACCCGGACCCTGCTCGTCGTACGGGAACGGGTGAGCGGCCGCCCTGCTGCTCACCCGGGCCCCCGCAGCGTCAGCCCGGCCGACTTGGAGGCCGCCCGTAGCCTCGCAGAGCAGTGGCCCGCGGACTATGTCCTCGTCGAGACCGCACCCCGGTACCCCTGTCGCGTGACGACCGGACCGGGTGGGATCGCACCGCTCTACCTGGCCCACGACACCGCGAGCCTGTACGGGTCGTGGGACATGGCCGACCTCCGCGAGCACGCCGCCGGCCTCAGTCCCCGCGAAGTCGTCCGCTTGCTGATCTACCGCCCCCGCTACAGCACGGAGACCGTGTTCAGAGGGATTCACCGCCTCACCGAACGCGCGACCGCCACGTTCGGAGGCCATCTCTCCCTGCGTTACCCCGAATCCGCCCTCCACAGCAGCCCGCGTGAACTCGTCCCCGACGCAGACGTGCTCGGCGCATTCGTGGCCGCCATGGATGATGCTCTCGACTTGCGGCCCCTGGACGAGGTCGAGACCGTGCTCCATCTGACGGGCGGCTTCGACTCCGGCACGGTCGCGACCCGACTCGCCGAGCGCCACCCCGGTCGCTTCCCGACCTCCGCCCTCCTCATCGGCGGCCCGGGACGCGCTCACCAGATCCGCCGGCGCACCGAGATCCTCAAGGCCCTGCCGTTCGCCGGGCCGGACCACCTCGTCGACGCCATGGAACACGCCCCGCTCAGCCCGGAGTGCGCGCGGGTACGCGGGGAGCGCATCAGCCCGTACGAGGAACCGCTGCACCGCCCCTTCACCCGGCTGACGGAAGTCCTGGCCGAGCATGGAGCCCGTGTGGTTGTCACGGGTCTCGGCGGCGACGAGATGGTGGCCCTGTCCCAGGACGAGTACCCGCACAAGTCCATGGGAGAGATCAGCGACGCCCTGCCCTGGATCGGACCCCGCGCACGGGCCGCGCTGGAGTACGTGGACGACAGCATCGCCCCGCCTGCCGCCGTCAACAGCATGACGCTGCTGTCCCTGGAGACTACGGCTCCCGCGCTGATGCGGGCGGACATCTGGCCTGTGCACCCCTTCGCCGACCCCGGCATGGTCCAGCTCGGCGAGTGGCTACCAATGCACTGGCGCGAACTGAAACAGCTCCAGCGCCGCCGGCTCGCCGCCCTGGGCCTGAGCCCGGACGTCACCGAATCCCGCGAGCGCGAATCCTTCGCCGAAGTCGTCCAGCACACCCTGACCACCCACGCCCGGCCCCTCTTTGCCCGCATGCTCCACGACGGCTCCCCGCTCTTCGAAGAGAAGGTGGTGGACCCCGACGGTCTGCGCCTGGCCGTCCGGAGGCTGGCCGATGGCCCCTACCGGGAGGACGGCGACGCCCAGCTCCTCGAAGTCCTGGACCTCCACTTCGCCGCCCAAACATTCCTCTGACCTGCCCCATGAACCGAGGAGACGACATGTTCGCCATGCGACCGGCCACGGCCGCCGACATCCCCGCCGTCGAAACCATGATCCTCGCCCGCTCTGCATGGCTGGAGGAACGGGGACTGCCGAGCTGGCGGGAGAACGCCGCCGATCTCGCCGGGCAGGCAGAGAACCCCGACGGCGACGTATGGGTCCTCGCCGACGACACGGGCCGGATCATCGGATGCACCACGATCCAGGACCAGACACCCCCGTGGGGCTGGACGGCCGAGGAACTGGCCGAACCGGCCCACTACCTGTACTCCAGCGTCACCGACCCCGCCTACCGCGAGCACAAGCCCGGTACGGCCATGGCTCTGTGGGCGGTGGACCGCGCTGTGTCCGAGGGCAAGACCTGGGTCCGCCGCGGCTGCAACTTCCCCGAACTCGTCACCTACAACGAGAGCCAGGGCTTCACCCTCGTCCACGAAGTCCAGCGCACCCACCACCGCTTCTACCTCATGGCCCGCCGTGCCGAACCCATCGCCGACCTGGATCGGGCGTTCCGCGAGCTGTAGGCCGCTGACGCACACGGGAAGGCGCGGTCTGAAGGATGCGTTGACGCCTACCGGCACTGCCGCCACTGGGCTGTCTCCGCCACCCCTGGGGCGGAGACAGCAATGCTCTTGCGATAGCTTGCTCGGCCGCGCCCGTGCTTGGCGGAAGCTTCGCTTCCGCCCCAACTTGCTCACCCTCGGGCGACCCGGCGAAGAGTGTCTTCGCCGATAACTTGCTGCGCTTTGGGCTGAGGCGGCCAAATGATGCGGGCTGCGGTCCCTGGTCAAGCGGGCCATCCGGGTGCCGTCTGGGGTCGGGGGCGGGCCGACGTCCGTTTCGGGGACGGCTCCTCCTTTGCCCGCGCGGGGACCCGGTCCCCCTGGATTGCGCGGACCTAGGGGAGTCGAACCCTGAAACAGTCCGGAGGCGGGGACCGGTCCCCGCCTCCGGCGGACCGCATCCGGTCCGGTAGGGCGTTGACCTGCGAAACTCGGTTTCTCTGGCGTAGCGGTGGCCGGATCCTGTGGAGCCGCCCGCCGGCCAACGGTGCCAGTGCGCCTGTCGACGCTGCTTGGCGTTTACTGCAGGCCGTCGCGGCTTCTCCTCTGGTGAGGCCGCTTCGGATGGTCGTCCACGTCCCCGCAGTCGCGTCGGCCGCGCTCATCGGTGCCGCCGCCGGTCAACCGCAACCAAAACTGCAACCACGGAACGACGAAGGTCCCGGCCGCTGAGCGGTCGGGACCTTCGTTTGCCCAGGTGGGCGAGTGCGGAGGACACGAGATTCGAACTCGTGAGGGGGTGCCCCCAACACGCTTTCCAAGCATGCTGCGAGCGGCCTCAGCATCGCCGCCGTTCCTCCAGCGGCGGGTTCTCGGCCAGCCAGTCGAGGTAGTGCGGGCTGCGGCGCACGGCGGTGGCGTAGACCCGGTCGGCGCGGGCGGCGATGGCGGGGGCGTGCGCGCTGAGCGCGCCCTGCCGGTGCCACAGCAGCAGGTGCCGGAGCCGTAGCGGGGTGCCCGCCAGGGGGCGCGGGACGATGCCCGGGGTGGCGCGGAAGGTGGCCTGGCCCAGGCCCACCGCCTGGCCGTCGGCGATGAGTTCGCGGGCGGCCCCGGCCTCGGCGTCGTGGCGGACCCTGGGCGTGAAGCCCGCGCGGGCGCAGGCGGCGGTGAAGGAGTCGAACAGACCGTTGCCCTGACTCGCCGGAAGGGTCCATTCCGCGTCGGCCAGCTCCGCGAGCCGGAGCTCCGGCCGGGCGGCCAGGGGGTGGACCTGGGGCAGCAGGACGAAGGCCGGTTCGGTGGCGACGGTCGCCGAGCGCAGGTCGGACGGCAGCTCGGAGGCCGGGCGGACGTACTCGGCCACGGCGGCCAGGTCCTGCTGACCGCTGACCACGAGGTCGGCGGCGGTGGCGAGATTGGGCTCGGTGCGCAGGGTGGGCAGGGCGCCGGGGAAGAGCTCCTGGAGCTCGCGCACCAGGCCCACCGCGAGCGGGCCGGGGGTGGCCACGTACCGCAGGGGGCGACGGCCCTCGGTGGAGCCGGTGTGCAGCGCGGACTCGCGCTGGATCGCCTCGATCGACGGGAGCACCGAGCGCGCCCGGGCGAGCACGAACTCGCCCAGCGCGGTGGGCGCGGCACCGTGCCGGGACCGGGCGAACAGGGCGCCGCCCAGGACCCGTTCGATCCGCCGGATCTGCGCGGTGAGGGAGGGCTGGGAGACGCCCAGCGAGGCGGCCGCGCGGGTGATGCTGCCGGCGTCGGCTATCGCGCAGACCACCTTGAGGTGGCGCACTTCGAGATCCATAACGCGCATCCTATGGATCAATGCGATTACTTGAAAGTTTTAGCTCTTGTCAGGATGGTCCCTCCGCGCGGCAACGAACCGCACAGCATCGAACGGGATTCCGGGAGGACACCGATGACCGACAGGGGCGACGCGCTCATCGCGCGCCGAGTCATGGAGCTGGTCCTGCGTCACCAGCGCAAGGGCCAGCGGACGGGCGGCTGCGCGCTGACCCCCTGCCCGGACTGCCGGGACGCCCATCTCGCCCGCGTCACGCGGTACGTCCGGGCCGGTGAACCGGTGCGGTTCGTGCTGCCGGCCTTCCCCGGCAAGTCCCCCAACACCGCCAAGGTGCTGGGGACACTGCCCGACATGGCGGAGCGGCTGGCGCTGGACTTCCTCGCCGGGCTGACCGCGCGGATCCGCGCGGTGTACGCGCCGGGGGCCGAGATCCTCATCTGCTCCGACGGCCGGGTCTTCAGCGACGCGGTCGGCATCCCGGACGAGCACATCACCGGCTACCAGCGGGAGATGCAGCGGCTCATCGACGCGCTGCCGGAACCGAGCGGGATCGGCCTGTTCAACCTGGAGGACGTGCCCGAGTTCGCCGGGCTCGGCCACGACCGGATGCGGGAGCTCCTCGCCGAGCGGCACGCCGAGCCCCTGGAGTCGCTCCGGGAGCGGGTGCGGGCGGGCGAGGAGGTCGCGCTCTACCGGGCCATGACCCGCTTCCTGTTCGAGGACGGCAGTACCCCCGGATACTCCGGCAGCAGGGCCGCCCTCCAGCGCGACGCCCGGGCCCGCGCCTACACCGTGATGCAGCGCAGCAAGGCGTGGGGCGACCTGCTCGCCGAACGGTTCCCCGGAGCCGTGCGGCTGTCCATCCATCCGCAGCCCTGCGGCGCGGAGAAGCTCGGCATCCACCTCGTGGACACCCCGGACAACTGGCTGACGCCCTGGCACAGCGTGGCGCTGGACACCGGCGACGGCCGGTACGTCCTGGTCAAGCGGGGCGAGGCCGAGGAGCGGGGCGCCGAGCCGGTCCTGGTGGCCGGCCGGGGCTAGGCGGTGGGCCGGCGCCGCCACCGCGTGCGGCGGGACCATGCGGGCGCGGGGGGGGCCGGGCGCGACGGCCTTGGCGCAGTGCGGGGCGTCGGCGGCGGGGTGGCCGCTGGCC
>NZ_JAILXP010000460.1 GCF_020740895.1 Streptomyces sp. UNOB3_S3
GGCGAATTCCGGCCAGAGGGTGGGGATGTCCACATTGCCGTAGGTGGCGTAGGTGGGGGTGGGGAAGGCGGCGAAGAGTTCGGCGTACTGCTTGCGCACCGCCTCCTCGACGGCTCTGTCGCGGTCGATGCCCTCCCAGAGCGCCCGGGAGAGGGCGCGGGCCTCCTCGAAGCGGCGGGCGGTGCGCAGCTCGACGATCCGGTCGGCGGCCTCGACGCCGAACAGTTCGGGGAAGATGCCGCGCGAGTGGTCGGCGTAGTCGAGGAAGAGGACCAGGTCCCCCAGGCAGACCAGGGCGTCGGCGCCGTCGCCGGCGCGCGCCAGCCCCTCGGCGTTGCCGTGCACGTCGCTGACCACATGGACTCGCATACGGATCACCCTAGGCGCTGTGGCGGGGCCTCCGGAAGGGTCCCGACCTGCGGTTACTTCCCGGTCACCTGGCCGAGGGGCTAGGGTGCGGGAAGCGGTCCCGTGGCATGTGACGCATGGAACATCTGGGCACGACCCTCTATTCGAAATCCGTACTGGTGGGTAACGTCCGGGCAGTCCACGCTGTCCAGCACCCCCTACGCCTGATCAATGGACCGCAGCCGACGCAGCGCCCCTCGAAGACGCGGCGGCGCCGGCGCCCGACGAGGAGCAGCAGTCTTGCGCGAGTTCAGCCTTCCGGCCCTGTACGAGGTCCCCGCCGACGGCAATCTGACGGATCTCATCCGCCGGAACGCCGCACTCCACCCCGAGGTGGCGGTCATAGGGCGGAAGGTCGACGACCGCTGGGAGGACGTCACCGCCGCCGGCTTCCTGGCCGAGGTGCGGGCCGCCGCCAAGGGACTGATGGCCGCCGGGATCAAGCCGGGCGACCGGATCGGCCTGCTGTCGCGCACCCGCTACGAGTGGGCGCTGCTGGACTTCGCCATCTGGAGCGCGGGCGCGGTGACCGTGCCCGTCTACGAGACGAGCTCCCCCGAGCAGATCCAGTGGATCCTCGGCGACTCCGGTGCCGTGGCCTGCCTGGTGGAGACGCCGGCGCACGAGGCGGCGGTCGAGTCGGTGCGCGACCGGCTGCCGGATCTCGCCAACATCTGGCAGATCGAGCGCGGCGCCCTCGACCGGCTGCGGGCCGCGGGCGAGGCGCTGCCGGACGAGGCGGTGGACGAGCGGAGCGCGCTGGCGACCGCGGACTCGCCCGCGACCATCGTCTACACCTCCGGCACCACGGGCCGCCCCAAGGGCTGTGTGCTCACCCACCGCAGCTTCTTCGCGGAGTGCGGCAATGTCGTCGAGCGGCTCAAGCCGCTGTTCAACACGGGCGAGTCGTCCGTGCTGCTGTTCCTGCCCGCCGCCCATGTCTTCGGCCGCCTGGTCGAGATCGCCTCGGTGATGGCCCCGATCCGGCTGGGCCTCGTCAGCGACATCCGCAATCTCACCGACGACCTCCAGGGCTTCCGCCCCACGCTGGTCCTCGGCGTACCGCGCGTCTTCGAGAAGGTCTACAACGGCGCCCGCGCCAAGGCCCAGGCCGACGGCAAGGGCAAGGTCTTCGACAAGGCCGCGGAGACGGCCATCGCCTACAGCCGGGCGCAGGACACCGCTTCGGGCCCCTCCTTCGGCCTGCGGCTCAAGCACAAGATCTTCGACAAGCTGGTCTACAGCAAGCTTCGCGCCGTGCTCGGCGGCCGGGCCACGCACGCGATCTCCGGCGGCGCCCCGCTGGGCGAGCGGCTGGGCCACTTCTACCGGGGCATCGGCTTCACGGTGCTGGAGGGCTACGGCCTGACGGAGTCGTGCGCCGCCACCGCCTTCAACCCGTGGGACAAGCCGAGGATCGGCACGGTCGGGCAGCCGCTGCCGGGCTCGGTGGTGCGGATCGCCGACGACGGCGAGGTGCTGCTGCACGGCGAGCACCTGTTCACCGGCTACTGGAACAACGAGGCGGCCACCGCCGAGGCACTCTCCGACGGCTGGTTCCACACCGGCGACCTCGGCACCCTCGACGAGGACGGCTTCCTGCGCATCACCGGCCGCAAGAAGGAGATCATCGTCACCGCCGGCGGCAAGAACGTCGCCCCCGCCGTGATCGAGGACCGCATCCGGGCGCACGCGCTGATCGCCGAGTGCATGGTCGTCGGCGACGGCCGCCCGTTCGTGGGCGCGCTGGTCACCCTGGACGAGGACTTCCTGCCGCGCTGGCTGGAGCAGCACGGCAAGCCCGCCGGGCTCACGGCCGCCGAGCTGACCGACGACCCGGAGCTGCTCGCCGATGTGCAGAAGGCGGTGGACGACGGCAACGCGGCGGTCTCCAAGGCCGAGTCGGTGCGCAAGTTCCGTATCCTTCCGGCGCAGTTCACGGAGGCCTCCGGCCATGTGACGCCGTCGCTGAAGCTCAAGCGCAGCGTTGTCGCGAAGGACTTCGCGGACGAGATCGAGGCGATCTACCACGGCTGAGCCGCCGTCAACGGTCAATGGGTAAGGGGCTCGCGCCAAGGCGCGAGCCCCTTACCCATTGCTAGAGGAGTTCCTTCAGAGGAGTTCCTTCAGAGGAGTTCCTTCAGCCGCTCCGCCAGCAGGTCCCAGCGCCAGCGCTCCTCGACCCACGCACGGCCGCGCTCGCCCATGCGGCGGCGCAGCTCCGGGTCCTTCAGCAGGGTGACGATCCGCTCGGCCGCCTCCTCGGCGGAGCCGCCGCGGACGACATAGCCCGTCTCCCCCTCCAGCACCGCGTCCGGGGCGCCCCCCGAGTCACCGCCGACCACCGGCAGGCCCGTCGCGGACGCCTCCAGGTAGACGATGCCGAGCCCCTCGACGTCCAGGCCGCCCCGGCGGGTACGGCAGGGCATCGCGAAGACGTCGCCCGCGCCGTAGTGGGCGGGCAGCTCCTCCCAGGGGACGGGCCCGGTGAAGCGGACCGCGTCGGCGACACCGGTCCTGGCGGCGAGCTCGCGCAGCTCGTCGGCGTACGGGCCGCCGCCGACGATCAGCAGCACCGCGTCGGGCACGGCCGCGAGGACCCGGGGCATCGCCTCGATCAGGGTGTCCTGGCCCTTGCGGGGGACGAGCCGGGAGACGCACACCACGACCGGCCGGTCCGCGAGCCCGAGCCGGGCCCGGGCCTCGGCGCCGCCGGAGGCGGGGTGGAAGGTCTTCTCGTCCACCCCGGGCGGCAGTTGCGTCATCCGCGCCGCCGCCTCGTCCGTGAGCGCGGAGGCGATCCGGGACCGCGTGTACTCCCCCAGATAGGTGATCGTGTCGACGCCCTCGCCGATCCTGCGCAGCAGTTGCCGGGAGCCCGGCAGCTGGGCCCAGGCGGCCTCGTGCCCATGGGTGGTGGCCACCAGCCGGCGGGCCCCGGCCCGCCGCAGCGCGGGCGCCATCAGGCCCAGCGGGGCGGCCGCCCCGAACCACACCGACGTACAGCCGTGCTCCCGCAGCAGCTCGGCCGCGCGCCGGGTCACCCGGGGCGTGGGCAGCAGCATGGTCGTCCGGTCGCGGACCACCGGGAACGGCTGCTCGGCGTCGAAGCGGGCGGTGGCCTCGCGGCCCTCCTCGCTCCGCTTCCAGGTGGAGGCGTAGACGACGATGCTCGCCGGGTCCAGGCGCAGCGCCATGTTGTGCAGGAAGGCCTGGATGCCGCCGGGGCGGGGCGGGAAGTCGTTCGTGACGATCAGGGTCTTGTGCATCGCCGCCGACAGTACCGGGTTCGAACAGGCGTCAACCGCGCCGCGTCGCCGCGCGCGCGGGCCCCCTCGACCGGCATGATTCCTCTCAGTTACCACGCGCCTACGGCGGGATGAGGTGAAGTGATGGTGGCGGGCACTGGTCTGCGGCTCTCGATCGGGGTGTGGGCCGTCACCCGGGCCGTTCTCATGATGTGCGTGTTCCGGGTGTGGGACATGCCCGGCTCGGACGTGTCCGTCGACATCGAGGTGATCTACCAGGGCTGGTACGGCGTCCTGCGCTCCGGCATCTTCCCGTACGACGACGTGACCTGGCAGTACCCGCCGGCCGCCGCGCTGGCCGTGCTCGCCCCCGGACTGCTGCCGTTCCTCGGCTACGCGCCCGCGTTCTTCTTCCTCTGCCTCGCGGCCGACGCGGCCGTCATGGGAATGCTGCTCTACTCGGTGCGCGGCGGCCGGCGCGGCCCGCTGGGCGTCTGGGTGTGGGTGACGGGCGTACCGCTGCTCGGGCCGATCGTCTACGCCCGCTACGACGTGATGGTCACCGCGGTCGCCGTCGCCGCCCTGCTGACGGTGGGCCGCCGCACCCGGCTGGCGGGGTCCCTGATGGGCTTCGGCGCACTGCTCAAGATCTGGCCGGTCCTGCTGCTCATCGGCACCCCGCGCGGCCGCGCCACCCGGTCCGTCTGGAGCGCGGCCGTGGTGACGGCGGCGGTGCTGGGCATGTTCTTCACCGCCGCGATGCCGGGGGCGCTGGCGTTCCTGACCTTCCAGCGCGACCGGGGCACCGAGGTGGAGTCCCTGGGCTCGCTGGTCTTCCATCTGGCCCGGCACGTCGGCTGGCACGGCAAGGCGCGCCTCAACTACGGCTCGGTGGAGTTCCTCGGCCGGCACGTCCACGCGGTGAGCGCGCTGGCCCTGGGTCTGAGCGTGCTGGCGTTCGCCTGGCTGCTCGTATGGCGGCTGCGGGCCCGCCGGTTCACGCCGACGACGCCGTACGACGCGGCGTTCGCGGCGGTGCTGCTCTTCACCACGACGAGCCGGGTGATCAGCCCCCAGTACATGATCTGGCTGATCGGCCTGGCGGCGGTCTGCGTCACGATGCGGACGCCGCGGCAGCGGCTGCCGATCCTGCTGGTGCTGCTGGCCGCGCCGCTGACGCAGCTGGAGTTCCCCATCTGGTTCTCGCATGTGGTCGCGAGCGACAAGTTCGGGGTGGCGACGCTTACGTTGCGCAATGCGTTGCTGGTGGCGGCGACGGTGGTGGCGTGTTCGCGCCTGTGGCGCGAAACGGTGAGCGAAGCTCACCAGCCGGAGGGGGAGCCGGAACCGCCGGCGGAACGGGAATCGGCGCTGGTGCCGAGCTGATTTCAGCCCGTCCGGCGTTTGAGGACCGGGGGTCCGGGG
>NZ_JAILXP010000461.1 GCF_020740895.1 Streptomyces sp. UNOB3_S3
ACGGCGAGGAGGTGGGTGGGTTCGGGGGAGCGCTCGCGGGCGAGGGCGGTCAACTGGCCGGTGGACCAGGGAAGGTTGACGGGCTCGGCGGTGCCCCAGCCGGCGGGTCCCGCGCCGGTGAGCGCGGTCCAGGCGGCGCGGAGCGCGCCGCCGAGGACGAGTTCGTCGGTGACGTGCTCGTGCAGGACGCGGAAGGAGACGATCAGCTGCCGGTCGGTGGTGGGAGCGGCGTCCGCGAACGCCTTGGCGACCGGGGTCTCGCCGGCTTCCGTCCGGGCCGGGGTGAACGTCCCCTCTTGCCAGCGGAGTTCAGCGCCGGAGAGCCCGTCGTAATAGCGATTTCCGCTGTCTTGGACGACCCAGCGGTTGGGCGCACCGGCGAGGGCGGTACGGAGGGGGAGGGTGAGACGTACGTGGGGTGGTGTGACGATCTGCAGGGCGAGGCCGGCGGCGCCGACCGTGCGCAGGATCTCGGACATCCACGCGTTGAGGGGGACGACGGGCCGGTCGACGAGCACGACGGCGGTGGAGTTGGTAAGCACGTCGACGGCGAGCCCGGCCTCGGCGGTGACACCGCCCGGCGAGGAGGACACGGGAACGACGTCGAGCGACGCGGCCTCCGCCGGCCACACCGCCCCGCCGAGCAGCATCCTCAGCCGCCCCGCCACGGACCCGGCGAGCGGCGCGGCCTCGGGCAATGCGGTCGAGGCCCGCACATCGGTCCACCAGTACGGGACGGGCGGCGCCCCGACCCCGTCCCCGAGCAGCCGCTCCGCCTCCCCGGGCACGTGCACGAGCAACGGCGCCTCGACGGACACCAGCGGCCGCCCGTCCGCCGCCCGCAACTGCACGACCGCCCCGTCATGAACCCCGGCCGCCTCGACATCGGGCCCACCCGCGTAGAGCCCGGCCACGACGGCCCAGGAGTCGGGCATCTTGGGGGTGAGGGCTATGACGTCTTTCAACGGGCGTCCTAATAGTGGAGTGAGCTTGCTCGAAACGTACTTCTAAGATTGCACGAGCAGGCGGTCTGGGGCCGATCCCTCTCGCGTCCAAGCGATAGCGACTTTTCGTGCCACGGCTCTGTAGAGCATGTCCTCCACCCCGTCCTCAACGGACATGTCCTCCGTGACTTTATTCAGGGTCATGGTTCGCTCTACCCCCTTGATGTCCGTGAACCTGTAGCGAACCAATTGATCGCTTTCCTCTAGCTTTTCAACTTCCGCATAGAGGGCCATTATTGCTCCCAAGTGTAATTTTCACGGGTCGGCGGCTCTGGGCTGCTTGCCCAGTCTGCGATTTCCGTGGCTGCCGCATGCGCTTCGGCGTATGTAGAGCCCGGGTGGTCCACATAGTACTGATGCTCTGCGAGCTCATGTTCCATGAGCAGCAAGTCGGCCTTGGTGTGCCGCCCGGACCGTAGGCGGATCCATGCTTCTGCCATGTCAGGGTTTGGATCGTAGCGGGCGTGGACTATCCCTCCATCGTGTGTAGCGAGGGGATGTTCTTCAAAGAAGACATGATTCTTGATGGCTTCAATATCTGCTGTGGAGAAACCGCGTGACCCATCAAGGCGGGGGACGTCCTGCAAATGTCCAGCCATTGCAGCCGTATCATCAGCAGCTCGGATGGCATCGTATGCCTCGATTGACCACTCTTCAGTCAGCATGTAGCTGCGTACTGTGCCTGTGTCTGGTGGACGAATGGCTCCACCTGATTGGCCGGGTGCCACGTCACCACCATCGACCGCGTTGTGTTCATGGCTGTCGAAGTGCTCAGGGGAGTCACCTGCGTCGTGTGCAGGAGCCCTGTCGCTGTCATGGCCGGAGAACTCGCCATGGTCTTGCTGTGAGTGGGGCTTGTCGCCGTGGTGCGGTGGTGCGTCATCCGTGCGTCGGGGCGCATCGTGGTCATGCGGGCCTGACGGGGAATCGTGCCCCCCATGGGTAGGCGTGCCGTGGTTGGAGGACAGCGTGTCGTGGCTGCCGCTACCACCACCGGCGTGCGGAGTGGTGTGGGTTCCGCCTCCGCTCGGAGTTTCGTGGCTCGCAGACGGGCCACGACCGAGGTCGTGCGTCGTGCCTCCCGGTATGTGCTCGGCAGACCCGCCCGGTATGCGGCCCCCGGTCCTGCCTGACGTGTGGCCGCCTGCCTCGCCCGTCGGCATGTGCTCCCTGCCGCGTCCAGCCGCCGACGTCGCGTCGCTGCCCGTGCGGGCGCCCGAGGCGGCCGGGACCTTTTCGTGCTCTGGGATCGCGGTCGTGGAGTGCGGTCGCTGCTCGGGCGCCTTCGGCGCTTCGGCGGCCCGTTCCGCCGCCGAGAGTTCCTTCGTCGCGGCCTGGAGCTCCTTGCCCTGTGCGTCGAAGAAGCGGCTGCTTCCCTTGTCGAGGTAGACGACCTTGTTGCCGTCGGCGAGGAACGGGACCGCGGTCTCCGGCAGGTTTGGCGGGCGTTTTGGGAGGGCCGCGCCCTCCCCCGGGAGCTTGAACGTTTCTTCGGCGAGGTGGACCGTCGAGCCCACCCGGAGGTTCTTCAGGCCCGACATCAGGTCGCCGACCTTGACGAAGGTGAACTTGCCCGCCTTGCCCACGTACGTCATCGGGTCGACGATCCGGCCCGCCTTGCCCAGCGCCGACACCGTCTTCGCGACAGCGCCACCCTTCGCCGCCGCGCCCGATCCACCCGTGAAAACCGTGGTGAGAACGTTGAAGGTGACCCCGCCCGCCGCGCGGGCCGGGTTCTTGCCCCACTGGTCGTAGGCGACGAGGGCCTTGCCGGTCTCCTTCATCGCGGTGCGTGAGTCGCGCAGCCAGCTGGGGAGTTTGTCGTCGGGGGTCATCCAGTAGGCGGCGCCCAGTGGCGAGGCGGTGATGACGAGACCCGTGGCGAGTTTGGCGAGGCCCGTCCAGGCCTGGCCGGCCTTGTCCCAGCCGTCGGTGCCGACGAGGGTGCCCAGGCCCTTGATGGTGCCCCAGACGCCGTCGACGATGAAGCCGTCCCAGACGAAGCTCTTGATCTGGTGGCCCAGCCAGGCGAGGCCGGTGTACTCGCGCTCCGCCATCGCGCCCCAGGGCGTCGACTCGGCGTGGTCGAGGTCGCTCGCCTTGTAGCCGTACATGCCCGGCTTGTGGGAGCCGTCGTCGACGGTGAGCGGGGTGATGCAGCACAGTGCGGCGATCTTGTTGTAGCAGGTGCGCTCGGCGTCGTGGAAGGCGGAGACGGTGGCGTTGACGCTGCGCCACAGGCTGTTGTTGTGATCGACCTTCTTCTTGTCCCGGCGCCAGTGGTCGTCGCCCTCGACGCTCGCGACGAAGGCCACCGCCTCGTCCTTGAGGTCGCTGAGCTTCTTGGCCAGCGGGCGCACCTCGGTCGAGTACGCGCTCAGCGCGCCGGACACCTTCTCCAGGTCGCTCGCGAACGCGCCCGCCTTCGTCGCCACCGGTGCCGTCGTCGCGAAGAGCTTCTCCGCCTCCGGTGCCTTGTAGCAGGCCTGGAGGCCCTGGAACGTGGAGTGGACGGACGCGCCCGAGTCGCGGAAGAGCTTGGCGTCCGAGGTCATCGTCTTGACGTCGGAATCCAGCGTGTCGAGGTTGCCGGTGAACTGGGGTATGCCCGAGGGGACGATGAGATCCTCGTCGCTCACTTCTTGTCACCGCCCTGCCCGGGCATGTCTATCTTGGGCTCCTTCAGGGCGTCGCTCTGGGTGGTCCGGGCCATCGCCAGATCGCCCTCGACGTAGTGGCGCGTGGCCTCGGACGCGCCGTTCAGCGAGGCGGCGGTGCGCTTGGCGATGTAGGTCAGGTCGCTCGACCACTTCTTGACGAATTCCCCCAGCGCACCCGAGACCGGGCCGCTCGGCACCGGGCCGCAGACCATGCCGCTGATCGTGCCCGCCGCCGTCGCGGCGCTCGGCAGCGTCTTCTGCACGCTCTGGCCCGCCTTCGACAGGCCCTCCGCCGCCGTCGCCGTCCTGCTCAGCACTCCGCCGACCTCAGCCGGACGGATGTCCCACGCCGTCATGGATCCCCCTGTCCCCTGCCCTCTGTCCCCGATCCCTGCCGCACCATCGATGTTCGATGTTCGATGTGTGTGTATGACACCCTGCCATAACCGACTGACACACCTGTTTTTCGGTACGCGGGTGTGACAGTCGGCCCCGGCCGCCCCCTCAGCCCCTGCCGAACATCCCCTCAGCCCCGCGCGCCCTCCGCGTCCGTCGAGTACGCCACGTTCCGCTGCGCCTCCAGGTCGGCCAGCCGCTGTCCCAGTGCCGCGCGCCCCATCTCGTAGGCGTCGCTGCCGAGGACGAGGCGGGCGGGGGCGGGGTCCTGGTCGGCGCTGTCGATGACGGCGCGGGCCAGGCGGGCCGGGTCGCCGATGGGGTCGATCGCGGTTCCGGCGAGCATGCTGCGGCGGAACTCGCCGAGGTCGGTGTCCTCGTACGCCGCCAGTGGGGCCGCCTGGTCGAGGCCCCGGTCGATGAAGGCGGTGCGGATCGCGCCCGGTTCGACGATCGTGGTCTGGATGCCGAAGGGCGCGACCTCCTGGCGCAGCGACTCGAAGAAGCCCTCGATGCCCCATTTGGTGGCGTGGTACAGGCTCAGCAGTGGGAAGGCGATCTGGCCGCCGATGCTGGAGATCTGGACGATGCGGCCGCCGCCCTGCTCCCGCAGGTGGGGCAGGGCCGCCCGGGCCACCTGGATGGAGCCGGTGAGGTTGGTGGCGAGCTGCCGGGCGATCTGTTCGTCCGTCAGCTCCTCGGCGGCGCCGAAGAGCCCGTAGCCCGCGTTGTTCACCACGACGTCGATCCGGCCGAACGCCGTCCACGCCTCGTCGACGACGCGCCGGACCGCCGGGGTGTCGGTGACGTCCAGGGAGAGGACCCGCAGCCGGTCGCCGTGCTCCGCCACGAGGTCGTCCAGGGTCTCGGTCCTGCGCGCCGTGGCGGCGACGCGGCAGCCCCGGACGAGCAGCAGTTCGGCCAGCTGGCGGCCGATGCCCGAGGAGGTGCCGGTGACGAACCAGGTCTTGTGAGGGTGAGGGTGGGGGTGAGCGTGGGGA
>NZ_JAILXP010000462.1 GCF_020740895.1 Streptomyces sp. UNOB3_S3
GGAGGACGGAAACCCGTTGCGGCGGTGTACCGGGGATCCCGGCCGCGTCATTGTCGCCGGGCGCCCGGAACGCCGCACCGGGTTTCCGTCCTCCCGGCCGCCGTCGCGCCTCCGACCTGCGGACGGACGGTTACGGCCCGCCGCGTCAGGACTGCGTCAATACCTGCCCCCCGACCGGCTCCCGCCCGAAATGTCCAAAACCCTGGTCGTAAGGTCATGAATACGCGGCAGCCTGCACACCGCCGCGACTCGTGAAAGACAATAGGGGCCATGGGACGCGGCAACCTCCGGATCTACCTCGGCGCGGCACCGGGCGTCGGCAAGACGTACGCGATGCTCTCCGAGGCGCACCGTCGCGCGGAGCGTGGCACCGACATCGTGGTCGGCTTCGTGGAGCACCACGGCCGCCCGCGCACCGAGGTCATGCTCCACGGGCTGGAGGAGGTGTCCCGGAAGGAGCTCGTCTACCGGGACTCGCGCTTCACCGAGATGGACGTGGACGCGATCCTCGCCCGCCGCCCCGCCGTCGCCCTCGTGGACGAGCTCGCCCACACCAACGTCCCCGGCTCCCGCAACACCAAGCGCTGGCAGGACGTCGAGGAGCTGCTCCAGGCCGGCATCGACGTGATCTCGACCGTCAACATCCAGCACCTGGAGTCGCTGGGCGACGTGGTCGAGTCGATAACCGGCGTCCGCCAGCGCGAGACCGTCCCCGACGAGGTCGTGCGCCGCGCGGGCCAGATCGAGCTGGTCGACATGTCGCCGCAGGCCCTGCGCCGCCGCATGGCGCACGGCAACATCTACAAGCCCGACAAGGTCGACGCGGCCCTCTCCAACTACTTCCGCCCCGGCAACCTGACCGCCCTGCGCGAACTGGCCCTGCTGTGGACGGCCGACCGGGTCGACGAGTACCTGCGGCAGTACCGCACCGAGCACGACGTCTCGACCATCTGGCACGCCCGCGAGCGCATCGTCGTCGGCCTCACCGGCGGCCCCGAGGGCCGTACACTCATCCGCCGCGCCTCCCGCATGGCTGCCAAGGGCTCCGGCAGCGAGATCCTCGCGGTGTACATCGCCCGCAGCGACGGGCTGACCTCCGCCTCGCCGAAGGAGCTGGCGGTCCAGCGGACCCTGGTCGAGGACCTGGGCGGCACCTTCCACCACGTCATAGGGGACGACGTCCCGGCCTCGCTGCTGGAGTTCGCGCGCGGGGTGAACGCCACCCAGATCGTGCTCGGTTCCAGCCGCCGCAAGACCTGGCAGTACATCTTCGGGCCCGGCGTGGGCGCGACCGTCGCCAGGGACTCCGGCCCCGACCTCGACGTCCACATCGTCACCCACGACGAGGTCGCCAAGGGCCGCGGCCTGCCCGTCGCCCGCGGCGCCCGGCTCGGCCGGGGGCGGATCGTGGCCGGCTGGCTGGTCGGCGTGGCCGGCCCGGCGCTGCTCAGCCTGCTGCTGACGCGGGTGGTCCCGGACCTCGGGCTCGCCAACGACATGCTGCTGTTCCTGTGCACGACGGTCGGCGCGGCCCTGCTCGGCGGCGCGTTCCCGGCACTGGCCTCGGCGGCCTTCGGCTCGCTCCTGCTCAACTACTACTTCGTCGAGCCCGTCCACCAGTGGACGATCACGGACAGCAAGAACATCGTCGCGATCACGATCTTCGTCTTCGTGGCGATCTCCGTGGCGTCCGTCGTCGACGTCGCCGCGCGCCGCACCCACCAGGCCGCGCGGCTGCGCGCCGAGTCGGAGATCCTCTCCTTCCTCGCCGGCAGCGTCCTGCGCGGCGAGACGAGCCTGGACGCCCTGCTGGAGCGGGTCCGCGAGACCTTCGGCATGGAGTCGGTGGCACTGCTGGAGCGCGCCAGCGAGGTCGACCCCTGGACCTGCGCGAGCAGCGTCGTCACCAACAACGGCAAGCCCCTGCTGCGCCCCGACGACGCGGACGTCGACATGCCCGTCGGCGACAACATGGCCCTCGCGCTCTCCGGCCGGGTGCTCCCCGCCGAGGACCGCCGGGTGCTGGCCGCCTTCGCCGCGCAGGCCGCGGTCGTCCTGGACCGGCAGCGGCTGGTGGACAAGGCGGAGGAGGCCCGCACGCTCGCCGAGGGCAACCGCATCCGCACGGCCCTGCTGGCCGCCGTCAGCCACGACCTGCGGACCCCGCTGGCCGGCATCAAGGCGTCCGTCACCTCGCTGCGCTCCGACGACGTCGCCTGGTCGGACGAGGACGAGGCCGAACTGCTGGCCGGCATCGAGGACGGCGCCGACCGGCTCGACCACCTCGTCGGCAACCTCCTCGACATGTCCCGCCTCCAGACCGGCACCGTCACCCCGCTGATCAGGGAGATCGACCTCGACGAGGTGGTCCCGATGGCACTGGGCGGCGTTCCCGAGGGCAGCGTCGTCCTGGACATCCCCGAGACGCTGCCGATGGTGGCCGTCGACCCCGGCCTGCTGGAGCGGGCCGTGGCGAACATCGTGGAGAACGCGGTCAAGTACAGCCCCGACGGCTCCCGGGTCCTGGTGTCCGCCAGCGCCCTGGGGGACCGGGTCGAGGTGCGGGTCGCCGACCAGGGGCCCGGCGTCCCGGACAGCGCCAAGGACCGCATCTTCGAGCCCTTCCAGCGCTACGGCGACGCGCCGCGCGGCGCCGGCGTCGGCCTCGGCCTCGCGGTCGCCCGCGGCTTCGCCGAGGCCATGGGCGGCACGCTGGCCGCCGAGGACACCCCCGGCGGCGGGATGACCATGGTCCTGACCCTGCGGGTGGCCGCCGGCCGGCCGCCCGTGCGGCCGGACCTCCCGGCCCAGGCCACCTCGTGAGGCCCGGGCCGGGGCGCGGCCCCCGCAGCAACTCCGACGGAATCCCGGGACCCCGTGGCGGGGCCCGCATGAACAGCAGAGGTGGTTCGGTATGAACCGGGTGCTCGTGGTGGATGACGAGCCGCAGATCGTCCGCGCGCTCGTGATCAACCTCAAGGCGCGGAAGTACGAGGTCGACGCCGCGCCCGACGGCGCCACCGCACTCCAGCTCGCCGCCGCGCGCCACCCCGACGTGGTCATCCTCGACCTCGGCCTGCCCGACATGGACGGCGTCGAGGTGATCAAGGGCCTGCGCGGCTGGACCCGGGTGCCGATCCTCGTCCTCTCCGCCCGCCAGACCTCCGACGAGAAGGTCGAGGCGCTCGACGCGGGCGCCGACGACTACGTCACCAAGCCGTTCGGCATGGACGAGCTGCTGGCCCGGCTGCGGGCCGCCGTGCGGCGCGCCGAGCCGACGGGCGTGTCGGCGGCGGGCGACGACGCGATCGTCGAGACCGAGGGCTTCACGGTCGACCTCGCGGCGAAGAAGGTCAACCGCGGCGGCAAGGACGTACGCCTCACACCGACGGAGTGGCACCTGCTGGAGGTGCTGGTACGCAATACGGGCCGTCTCGTCAGCCAGAAGCAGCTGCTCCAGGAGGTCTGGGGACCGTCGTACGGGACGGAGACGAACTACCTGCGGGTCTACATGGCCCAGCTCCGGCGCAAGCTGGAGCTCGACCCCTCGCACCCGAAGCACTTCATTACAGAACCGGGGATGGGGTACCGGTTCGAGGGGTGAGGGGGTGGCCCCGGCCCGGGTGAGCCCGTCCGCGCCGGGCCCGTCGAGGCTGATCCCGTTCGCGTGGGCCCCCGGTACGCTGGGGACATGAGTGCCGTACCCCGTTCCGAGAAGCCGACCGGCCGTTTCCGCCGGATGCTCGACCGGCTGTCCTCCTCCCAGGAGGAGCTCCATCACGCCGAGCTTCAGCAGGACACGGAGGCCACGGGCTGCACCCGCATCTGCGACTGCGACGACCGTGACATCGTCAAGGTCACCGGTACGCTGCGGACGGTCACCCTCCGGCCCCGCGCCGGGGTGCCCGCGCTGGAGGCGGAGCTGTTCGACGGCTCGGCCGCGCTCGACGTGGTCTGGCTGGGCCGTCGCTCCATCGCGGGCATAGAGCCCGGCCGTAAGCTGATCGCTTCCGGCCGGATCTCCATGAGCCGTGGCCGGAGGGTGCTGTTCAATCCCCGATACGAACTCCGACCGCTCGGACAGGAGTAGCCGTTGCCGTCCTACGACAAGCCGACGGATCAGCAGGAAGCGACGCGGGACGCGCAG
Organism: Streptomyces sp. UNOB3_S3; assembly: GCF_020740895.1. Classification (GTDB taxonomy): domain Bacteria; phylum Actinomycetota; class Actinomycetes; order Streptomycetales; family Streptomycetaceae; genus Streptomyces. Next base: position 4,148 of record NZ_JAILXP010000462.1, read on the forward strand.
GGCGGCGCGGACTCGAGGGCGGCCACCGAGGCCGCCCTCTTCGAGGCCTTCGGCGGCGTGCGCGGCATGGTGGAGACCACCGTCCCCGGTCTGGTCTTCGTCGCGATCTACACGGTCAAGCGGGACATCCACGTCGCGGCCATCGCCGCGCTGGGCCTCTCGCTCCTCCTCGGCGTCGCCCGCCTGGTCCGGAAGGACACCCTCAAGCACGCCTTCAGCGGTGTCTTCGGCGTGGCCTTCGGCGCGGTCTTCGCGATGATGTCCGGCGACGCCAAGAACTTCTACCTGCCGGGCATGCTCTACACCCTGGGCCTGGCGGTGGGCTACATCGTCTCCGCCCTGGCCGGCTATCCGCTGATGGGCCTGATCCTGGGCCCGGTGTTCAAGGAGAACCTCTCCTGGCGCACCCGCAACCCCGGCCGGAAGGTCGCCTACACCAAGGCCAGCTGGGCCTGGGGGCTGATCCTGCTCGCCAAGTCGGCGGTCCTCTTCCCCCTCTACTGGTGGGGTGACGTCACCCAGCTGGGCTGGGTGAAGGTGGCCCTCGGCATTCCGCCGATGCTGCTGTCGGTCTATCTGACCTGGATCTTCCTCTCCAAGGCCCCGCCGCCGATCGACGTCTTCGCGGAGATGGAGGCGGCCGAGCGCGCGGAGCGCGAGCGCGAGGCCGAGGCGACGGCCCGCTAGCGGCCGCACGGTGCCACACGGCCTGAACGACGCGAGGGCCCCCGGCGGACCGCTTAGGTTCTAGTGGTCGTTGCAACACCCCAGCCCAGGGGTGCTGCGATGGACTTCGAGATCCGTGACCGGTCGATCATCCGGGGCCCGAAGCCGTTGACGGAAGAACGGCGCGTCTACCTTGAGCT
>NZ_JAILXP010000463.1 GCF_020740895.1 Streptomyces sp. UNOB3_S3
GCCACCCTCGCCTTCGACTACCCGGCCCCCGCCGCCCTCGCCGCCTACCTCGACGGCGAGCTGTCCGACGGCCTCTCCGAGCACCCCGCAGCCGACGACACCTCCGTCGCGTCCGCCGCCGACGAGCCGATCGCCGTCGTGGGGATGGCCTGCCGGCTGCCCGGCGGCGTCCGCTCGCCCCAGGACCTGTGGGAGCTGCTGGCCTCCGGCACCGACGCCATCGCCGGCTTCCCCGAGGACCGCGGCTGGGACCCCGACGCCGTCTACGCCCCCGTGCCCGAGGGCGCCGGCTCCTCCCGCACCCGCGAGGGCGGATTCCTTTACGACGCGGCCGAGTTCGACGCGGGATTCTTCGGCATCTCGCCGCGCGAGGCGCTCGCCATGGACCCGCAGCAGCGGCTCCTGCTGGAGACCGCGTGGGAGACCTTCGAACGCGCGGGCATCGACCCCAGGTCCGTCCGCGGCAGCCGCACCGGCGTCTTCGCCGGACTGGCCTCCAGCGACTACGTCGCCCGCGTCCCCGAGATCCCCGAGGAACTCGCCGGGTACGTGAACAACGGCAACGCCATGAGCGTCGTCTCCGGCCGCGTCGCCTACGCCCTGGGCCTGGAGGGCCCGGCGGTGACCGTGGACACGGCCTGCTCGTCGTCGCTGGTCGCCCTGCACATGGCCGCGCAGTCGCTGCGCCAGGGCGAGTGCACGCTGGCGCTGGCCGGCGGTGTGACCGTCATGTCCTCGCCGCGCCTGTTCACCGACTTCGCCCGCCAGCGCGGCCTCGCCGGCGACGGCCGCTGCAAGCCCTTCGCGGCGAGCGCCGACGGCACCGGCTTCTCCGAGGGCGTCGGCCTGCTCCTGGTCGAGCGGCTGTCGGACGCGCGGCGCAACGGCCACCCGGTTCTGGCGGTCCTGCGCGGCAGCGCGGTCAACCAGGACGGGGCGTCCAACGGACTGAGCGCGCCGAACGGCCCGTCCCAGCAGCGCGTCATCCGCCAGGCGCTGTCCAACGCGGGCCTGAAGGCCGCCGACGTGGACGCCGTGGAGGCCCACGGCACGGGCACCACCCTCGGTGACCCGATCGAGGCGCAGGCGCTGCTCGCGACCTACGGTCAGGACCGCGACGGGGACCGGCCGCTGTGGCTGGGCTCGGTGAAGTCCAACATCGGCCACACCCAGGCCGCCGCCGGTGTCGCGGGCGTGATGAAGATGGTCCTCGCGATCCGCAACGGCGTGCTGCCGCGGAGCCTCCACATCGACGAGCCGTCCCCGCACGTCGACTGGAGCGCGGGCGCGGTGAGCCTGCTGGACCGGGCCATGGACTGGCCCGAGAACGACCGGCCGCGCCGGGGCGGCGTGTCCTCCTTCGGCATCAGCGGCACCAACGTCCACGTCATCCTCGAACAGGCCCCCGCCGACGCGGAGACGCCGGACCAGAGCGTGCCCAAGGCACCCGCCGGCACGGTGCCGTGGCTGCTGTCGGCCCGCAGCGAGCGCGGACTGCGCGGCCAGGCCCGCGCCCTGCTCGCCCACCTGGAGCGGCACCCGGACGCGAACCCGCTCGACCTCGCGTTCTCCCTCGCCACCCGGCGCTCCACCCTCGAACACCGGGCCGTGGTCGTCGGCGCCGGCCATGAACGCCTCACCGAGCGGCTGCGCGCCCTCGCCGAGGGCGAGCCCGCCACCGGCACCGTCCACGGCGGCTTCACCGGCTCCCGCGAGCGCAAGGCCGTCTTCGTCTTCCCCGGCCAGGGCTCCCAGTGGGCCGGCATGGGCACCGAACTCCTCGGCACCTCCACCGTCTTCGCGGACCGCATCGCCGCGTGCGAACGGGCCCTCGCCCCGTACACCGACTGGTCCCTGACCGCGGTCCTGCGCGGCGACGCGGACGCGCCCGGGCTCGACCGCGTGGACGTGGCCCAGCCCGCGCTGTGGGCGGTCATGGTCTCCCTCGCGGAGGTCTGGCGCGCCCACGGCGTCCGCCCCGCCGCCGTCCTCGGCCACTCCCAGGGCGAGATCGCCGCCGCCTGCGTCGCCGGGGCGCTGTCCCTGGAGGACGGCGCCAAGGTCGTCGCCCTGCGCAGCCAGGCCATCGCGAAGGAACTCTCCGGCCACGGCGGCATGGCGTCCGTGACCGCCCCGCACGCCGACGTCACCGAGCGCCTCGCGCCCTGGGGCGACAAGCTGTCCGTCGCCGCCGTCAACGGCCCCTCCACCGTCGTCGTCTCCGGCGACGACACGGCCCTCGACGAACTCCTCGCCGCCTGCGCGGCCGACGGCGTCCGCGCCAAGCGGATCCCCGTCGACTACGCCTCCCACTCCGCCCAGGTCGAACGGATCCACGACACCCTCCTCGCCGACCTCGACGGCCTCACTCCCGTCCCGGGCGACGTGCCGTTCTTCTCCACCGTCACCGGCGACTGGCTCGGCGACGACGACCGCCCGGACGCCGCCTACTGGTACCGGAACCTGCGCCGCACCGTACGGCTGGAGGACGCGCTGCGGGCGCTCCTCGCCCAGGGCCACGACGTGTTCGTCGAGTGCAGCCCGCACCCCGTCCTGACCATGGGCGTCGAGGACACCGTCGCCGACGCGGAGGCCGACGCCGTCGCCATCGGTTTGCTGCGCCGCGACGACGGCGGGGCCGAGCGCATGCTGACCTCCCTGGCCGAGGCGCACGTCCACGGCCTGCCCGTCGACTGGACCGGCGCCGTCGAGGGCGGCCGCCCCGTCGAACTGCCCACCTACGCCTTCCAGCGCGAACGCTTCTGGCTGGAGCCGGCCGGCCACGCCGACCCGGCGGGCCTGGGCACGGCCGTGGCCCTCGCCGCCGACGGCGCCGTCCTCACCGGCACCGTCGGCCTCGCCTCGCACCCCTGGCTGGCCGGTCACACCGTCCACGGCGTCACCGTCGTCCCCGGCACGCTCCTGCTCGAATGGGCCGTGCGCGCGGGCGACGAGGCGGGTCGCGCGACGGTCCACGAACTCACCGAACACACTCCGGTCGTCCTGCCGGAGCAGGGCACCGTCAGCGTGCAGGTGGCCGTCGGCGCGGCGGACGGCGACGGGCTGTGCCCGGTCACCGTGCACACGCGCCCGGGCGGCACGGACGCGCCGTGGACACGGAACGCCACCGGCGCCCTGACCGCCGGACCGGCCGCCCCCGCCGCCCCGATGCCCGTCACCTGGCCGCCCACGGGCGCCCGCCCGGTCGAGCCGGACAACCTCCTCGACACCCTCGCCGCGCACGGCCACGACCACGGGCCGGCGTTCCGCACGGTCCGCGCGCTCTGGCAGGGCGACGAGGAGCTGTACGCCGAGGTCGCCCTGGCCGACGAGGACCGGGCGGGTGCCACCGGCCTCCGCCTCCACCCGGCCCTGTTCCAGGCGCTCCTGACCCTGCGCGACCCCGAGGGCACGCCCGCGCCGCCGTCCGCCTGGCGCGGCGCCACCGTGCTCGCCACCGGCGCCGACCGGCTCCGGGTGCGGCTCGCCCCGGCGGGTGACGACGGCACCGTCTCGCTGACCGCGTGGGACACCACGGGCGCGCCTGTGGCCGTCGTCGACGCCGTGACGACGCGGGAGCTGACCGCCGGCCGGCTCACCACCGCCGGCGGCGCACGCCACGACGCGCTCCACCGCGTGAGCTGGACCCCGCTCGCCCTCGAAACACTGCCGGAGGCCATGGACTTCGCCGTCCTCGGCGACGCGGCCCCGCTGACGGCGGCGCTCGAACGGTCCGGGGCGCCCGTCCGCGCGTACACCGACCTCACCGCCCTCGGCGCGGCCCTCGACGCGGGGGAGCAGGCACCCCGGACGGTGCTGCTGAGGCTCGCCGCCGCAGGCTCCGAGGACGTGCCCGAGGCCGCCCACCGGGTGGTCCGGGACGGCCTCGACCTCGTCCGGTCCTGGCTCGGTGACGAGCGGCTCGCCGGCTCCCGGCTCGTCCTCGTCACCGAGGGCGCCGTCGCCACCGGCCCCGAGGACACGGTGCCCGCCCCGGCCGAGGCCGCCCTGTGGGGCCTGGTCCGCTCCGCGCAGACCGAGCACCCCGGGCGCTTCGTCCTCGCCGACCTCGACGGCGACGACCGCTCCACCGCCGCCCTGGCCCCGGCCCTCGCCGCCGCCGAGGCGGCGGGGGAGAGCCAGCTCGCCGTCCGGGCCGGTACGGTGACCGTCCCGCGCCTGGTCCGCACGGCCCCGGCCGACCTCACGGACACCCCCGTCTGGGAGTGGAACCCCACCGGCGAGGGCACCGTACTGATCACCGGTGGCACGGGAACGCTCGGCGGCCACGTCGCCCGGCACCTCGCCGCCCGCCACGGCGTCCGCCACCTCCTCCTCACCGGCCGCCGGGGCCCCGACGCCCCGGGCGCCCGGGAGCTGTGCGAGGAACTGGCCGGCCTGGGCGCGGAGGCCACCGTCGTCGCCTGCGACGCCGCCGACCGCACCGACCTCGCCCGCGTGCTCGCCGCGATCCCGGCCGCGCACCCGCTCACCGCCGTCGTCCACGCCGCGGGCGTCCTCGACGACGGCCTGCTGGAGAACCTGACCGCCGAACAGGCCGAGCGGGTACTGCGGCCCAAGGCCGACGCCGCGTGGCACCTCCACGAGCTCACCCGCGACACCGGGCTCTCCGCCTTCGTCCTCTTCTCCTCCTTCGCCGGCGTCGCCGGCGGCATGGCCCAGGCCAACTACGCCGCCGCCAACGCCTTCCTCGACGCCCTCGCCCACCACCGCCGCGCCCAGGACCTGCCCGCCGCGTCCCTCGCGTGGGGATACTGGGAAGAATCGAGTGGATTGACGGCCACCCTGGACGATGTGGACCTCGACCGCTTCGCCCGCTCCGGCATGCTGCCGATCCCGACCGGCCAGGGACTGGACCTGCTCGACGCCGCCTCCGGCGTCGACAGCGCGCTCCTCGTACCGGTCCGGCTCGACCCGCGCGCCCTGGCCGCCTCCGCCCCCGCCGGCGTCCCCCCGCTGCTGCGCGCCCTCGTCCGTACACCCGTACGG
>NZ_JAILXP010000464.1 GCF_020740895.1 Streptomyces sp. UNOB3_S3
CAGGTGCACCGCCCCGTTCAGCCGCACGAGCGCCCGCGCGTCGCGCGGCAGGACCGGGATCCAGTCCGCGATGGCGAGCGCGACGGGCGCCGCGACCGGCGCGAGGAGTTCCGGGCGGCGGACGGTCTGGACGCCGGCGCTGATGAACGCCGACGCCAGCAGCGGCCGCGCGAGAGTTCTGAGAACCGCCATTCCAGGACCGTTCCCTCCCCCTCGCGGGAGGATTCCCCCGAACGGGACGATTCCCCCGCTCAGTCCTCCTGGAAGAGGCCCCGCACCGGCTCCACGAGCACCGTGACGATGCGGTTGCGCCGCCCCGCTGCGGCCTCCGCGGTGAGCCGCAGAGCGGTGAGCGTGGGGTCCTTGCCGTGTTCGGAGACGTGCTCGAAGAGCGGGACCTCCGCCGTCGCGCCGGCGATCGGCACCCGGCCCAGCGACTTGGCCAGCAGTCCGCCGACCGTCTCGACGTCCTCGTCGTCGAACTCGTCGAGGCCGTAGAGCTCGCCGAGGTCGCCGATGTCGAGCCGGGCCGTGACCCGGTAGCGGTCGTCGCCGAGCTCCTCGACGGGCGGCAGCTCCCGGTCGTACTCGTCGGTGATCTCGCCGACGATCTCTTCCAGGATGTCCTCGATGGTGACGATGCCGGCGGTGCCGCCGTACTCGTCGATGACGACCGCGCAGTGGTTGCGCTGCTGCTGCATCTCGCGCAGCAGGTCGCCCGCGTTCTTGGTGTCCGGGACGAAGACCGCCGGCCGCATCGCGGTGGAGACGAGCTCGCTCTCCGCGTCACGGTTGATGTGCGTCTTGCGGACGAGGTCCTTGAGGTAGACGATGCCCACCACGTCGTCCTCGTTCTCCCCCGTCACCGGGATCCGGGAGAAGCCGGAGCGCAGCGCGAGGGTGAGCGCCTGGCGGATGGTCTTGCCGCGCTCTATGACGATCAGGTCCGTGCGCGGCACCATGACCTCGCGGACGAGAGTGTCGCCGAGCTCGAAGACGGAGTGCACCATGCGGCGCTCCTCGTCCTCGATCAGCGACTCCTGCTCCGCCAGGTCGACCATCGCCCGCAGCTCCGCCTCCGAGGCGAAGGGGCCCATGCGGAAGCCCTTGCCGGGGGTGAGGGCGTTGCCGATGAGGATCAGCAGCCGGGGCACGGGCCCCATGATCCGGGCGAGCGGCAGCAGCACGTACGCCGCGGCCGTGGCGGTGCCCAGCGGGTGCTGGCGGCCGATGGTGCGCGGGGAGACGCCGACGGCCACGTACGAGACGAGGACCATCACCGCGATGGCGACGGTCAGCGCCTCCCAGGTGGCGTCGAAGGACTCCAGGCAGACATAGGTGACGAAGACCCCCGCCGCCATCTCGCAGGCGACGCGCACCAGCAGCGCGACGTTCAGATAGCGGGTGGGGTCGGCCGCGACGGCCATCAGCCGCGCGCTGCCCCGCCGCCCGGCCCGGGCGGCCTCCTCGGCCCGGAACCGGGTGGTCCGGGCGAGGCCGGCCTCGGCGCAGGCGGCGAGCCAGGCGACGACGAGCAGCAGGACCGCGGCGGCGATCAGCTGGCCGGTCACGTGAACGTGGGAGCCGGGGAGGGCCCTTCGATGCCGCGCTCGGCGCGCCAGCCGTCGATGATCGCCGCCTGGAGGCCGAACATCTCGGCCTTCTCGTCGGGCTCCTCGTGGTCGTAGCCGAGGAGGTGGAGCACGCCGTGGACGGTCAGGAGCTGGAGCTCCTCGTCCATGGAGTGCCCGGTCGGGGCCTCCTCGCCCTGCTTCTTCGCGACCTCCGGGCAGAGGACGATGTCGCCGAGGAGACCCTGCGGCGGCTCGTCGTCGTCCTTGGCCGGCGGGCGCAGCTCGTCCATGGGGAAGGACATCACATCGGTGGGGCCGGGGAGGTCCATCCACTGGATGTGGAGCTGCTCCATCGCATCGGCGTCGACAACGATGACCGAGAGTTCGGAGAGCGGGTGGATACGCATCCGGGTGAGGGCGTAGCGGGCGACGTCCAGGATCGCCTGCTCGTCGACCTCCGTGCCGGATTCGTTGTTGACGTCGATAGACATGCTGTTACCGGGGCTTACTTTCCGTTGCGGCTGTCGTACTGCTCGTACGCGTCGACAATACGGCCGACCAGCTTGTGCCGGACGACGTCCCTGCTGGTGAGGTACGAGAAATGGACGTCGGTGACGCCCTCCAGGATCTCCTGCACCTGCCGCAGACCGCTCTTGGTGCCGCCGGGCAGGTCGATCTGGGTGACATCACCCGTGATCACGATCTTGGAATCGAAGCCGAGCCGGGTGAGGAACATCTTCATCTGTTCGGGGCTCGTGTTCTGCGCCTCGTCGAGGATGATGAACGCGTCGTTGAGCGTGTTGTGCGTCAGCAGATAGTCCTGGGTGACGTACAACGAATCCTCCGCCGCGACCTGGATACAGACGGCCTCCTCGCGGCCTGCAGGCTCGATGCTGTCGACGAAACGCATCGGGCTGCCTCCACCCCCGGCGGCCCGGTAGGTCTCCAGCTTGCGGGAGAGACGGAAGGGCTCGATGCCCTCCGGAAGCCGGATGTCGACGATGTGGGCGTCATGGCGGTGAGTGACCTCCCGGCCCTTCGCCATCCCCGGTGTCCGGCCCTCAGCCGCGCGGCGGCGGGTGTACGCGACACCGCCCAGTGACCGCACCAGTGAGATCACATCATCCCTCAGCAGGATCGACGTGGTCGTGTACTGGATACGGCACGTACGACCGGCTTGGACGACCGGCCCGCCGTCGGCGTCCAGCAGGCCCTGGAGGACGGCCAGGCGAACCTCGGCGGAATTGTGGAGGTAGTCGTCCGGAACGAACTTCGAGTGCGACCGGGTGCCGAGCAGATCCAGGACACGCAGCGTTCGAGTGACAGGGTTCTCCAGAGTGACCACATCGCCCGGCGCCTTCACCCGATTCAGGGTGTAGTCGACCCGACTCTTCCGGCGCACCTCGACGTCTGTCAGAGCCGCTTCCAGGGCAGCGGCGAGCTCCGGGTCCTCTGTGGAGAACGAGGGTGTCGTGCTGCCTGTGAGGCACCCGTCACCGAGCAGCAGGCCCAGGGCGTACGGATCCATGGGAACCGCGCGCTCAGGGAAGCGGACGGGTGCCGTGAGCAGCGGCAGCTCGTACCGGCGGGCATGCGCGGCACGCAGGTTGCCGATCATCTCCTTGGTCTCCAGGACCCGCCACGGCTTGTCGCGGCGCTTGTCCGAGGCGGTACGGACCGTCCACAGGTGCTCGCCGCAGCACAGGGTCCAGGAGCCGTCCTGCGCGGTGACGCGGTAGATGTCCTTCTCACCCTGCGGGTACACGCCCAGGACCGGGGTCGGCTCGCCGTTCGAGCCGATGACCAGGTCACCGACCCGGAGGTCGCCGATGGGGCGCCAGCCGTCCGGGGTCAGGACGTTCGTGAAGACTGGCTGCGCACGGCCTCGCATGTACGCCAGCGGGGCGACCTCGATCGTCCCGGCGGCCATCAGGCGCGGGATGGAGTCGGGGTCGATCATGTCGTGGAGGGCGTCGTAGAGCGGCCGCAGATAGGGGTCGATCTTCTCGTAGAGCGTGCCGGGCAGGAAGCCCAGCCGCTCGCCCGCCTCGACGGCCGGCCGGGTCAGGATGATCCGGTTGACCTGCTTGGACTGGAGGGCCTGGACCGCCTTGGCCATGGCCAGATAGGTCTTTCCGGTACCGGCGGGGCCGATGCCGAAGACGACCGTGTGCTTGTCGATCGCGTCGACGTAGCGCTTCTGGTTGAGCGTCTTGGGGCGGATGGTGCGGCCGCGGCTGGAGAGAATGTTCTGGGTGAGGACCTCGGCGGGGGTCTCGCCCTCGCCCTCCTCGCCCCGCAGCATGGCGATCGAGCGTTCCACCGCGTCCTCCGTCATCGGCTGCCCGGTGCGGAGCACCAGCATCATCTCGTCGAACAGGCGCTGTACGAGGGCGACTTCGCGATCGTCCCCCGTGGCGCTCACCTCATTGCCCCGGACATGGATGTCGGTGGCCGGGAACGCCTTCTCGATCACCCGCAGGAGCTTGTCCCCGGAGCCCAGGATCGTCACCATCGGGTGCTTCGCCGGGACCGTGAACCGCGCCGTCGCCTGCGGTCGTGTGGGTGTCTGAGTCATGGGCCGGCACTGAAGGCCTGCTCATCACCTCTTCCTGCCGTTGTCATGTCCGAACAACCTTGGAATACCAGGGTACGACGCGTGCCCCGGCAATCCCGAGGCCTTTTCCCCGGGCCCTCGGGACACCCGCCCCACGACGGCCCACGACGTCCTACGACGGCCTGCGGAAGCCCAGCGTCGGCAGGGCCCGGCGCAGCGGCCAGGGGCTGATGGCCTCGGGGAGGATCGCGTCGAGGAAGGCGTAGCGGCGCAGTGTGGCCGGGGACTGGTCGTCGAAGGACCGGACGTGCTGCCACCACGCGGCGATCTCCACCCAGCCGGGCGCCGACAGCGACCCCCCGAACTCCTGGACCGACAGGGCGGCCGTCAGCCCCGCGAAGGCCAGCCGGTCGGCCAGCGGCCACTCGGCGAGGGTGCCGGTGACGAAGCCGGCCACGAAGACGTCCCCCGCGCCGGTCGGGTCGAGCGCCTCGACGACGATCCCCGGCACCTCGGCGCTCTCGCCGGTGCGCCCGTCCACCGCGTACGCGCCCCGCTCCCCCATCGTGACGACGGCCAGCGGCACCTTGTCCGTGAGCGCGCGGGCGGCGGCGCGGGGGCAGTCGGTGCGGGTGTAGCGCATGGCCTCCTCGGCGTTGGGCAGGAAGGCCTCGCAGTGCTCCAGGTCGGCGAGGTCCGCCGGGTCCCAGCGGCCGGTCTCGTCCCAGCCGACGTCGGCGAAGACCCGGCTGCCCCGGCGGGCCGCCGTCGCGATCCACTCCTCCTGCCGCCCCGGCGTCAGCAGCCCCACACAGGCCCGCGCGGGCGGCGGGCACTGGGGCTGGCTCTTATACA
>NZ_JAILXP010000465.1 GCF_020740895.1 Streptomyces sp. UNOB3_S3
CGCCGCCCGCGCCGCCGCCTTCCCTCTCCGCCGAGGCGACGGTCGTTCTCACCGGTACGGACGATCCGAAGGTGAAGCCCGGCAGCGGTGCCGCGAAGGGCGGACAGCGGGTCAACGGGCACAGGGTGCCCCCGGGAGGCTGTACGAGGGAGGCGCGGGCCGAGCTCCGGGCGGACAACGCGGAGGCCGGGGGAGACGCCCCGGTCGCCGACCGGATCAACATCGGGAGCTTCGAGCGGTCGCAGCGCGACCCGCGCGTAATGCGGGTCTTCGCCCAGTGGGCGGCCTGTATGAAGGAGCACGGCTTCCCTTCGTACACCGATCCGCTCAAGGCCGGTGCCGACCCGGCCTGGCGTACGCCCGAGCCGTCCGCGAAGGAGCGGGAGGCGGCCACGGCCGATGCGCGGTGCAAGACGGAACACAACGTGGTGGGTGTCTGGTTCACGGTCGACGTGGCCTACCAGCGGCAGGAGATCGAGCGAAACGCGAAGGAGCTGGCCGCCGTCAAGGCTGATCTCGCGACCCGCCAGGAACTGGCCAGGGCTGCCCTGGGCCCCCTCCCTCCCCGCACCTGACCAGTCGAGTCGGGTAAGCAGGGTGGCCTTCCCATCCGTCTTGCCGAGCGACTCTGTGACGTTCCTCAGGGTCTGGTCGAGCCGATTCTCGTCCTGCTGCTACGGAGGTGTGCTGTTCACGGTTCGTTCCTCATGTTCGGAAAGCGCGAGAGCCCGGGCAGCACGGGCTGCTTGGGCTGCTCGGGCTCTTCGAAGATGACGGTACGACGGGGGTGGACTTCAGCTCGGGCAGTGCACTGTGCGGTTGACGTGCGGTACGGGACATCCGCCAGCCGGTGACGAGCAGGCCCCCACGGGCACTCGGCGAATTCCAGAGGTCGCGGGGTCCGCGCGTACCAGATGCGCTCGGGGCTCATGCGGACGCCCAGGGCGGCCGTCGGGATCGACGTTCCTGCTTCCGGCTCACCGCCAGACACCGTCTGGCTCGATTCGCTGGATTCCGTTCTGTCGTGCCGATGATTGTCTGCCCCCGATCATCCATAGGGTCGTTCACGCCGGCGCGCAAACATTCAAGGCGCCACGGCTGCCGAAGGTCCTCGGTTTCAGAATGTGCAAGTTGGCCGAATATCGTGATGGCTTGGTAGCGGTCGGCCGCGCCGGCGGATGATGAGAGGCCGGTCTGGCAGTCGCCGGCCCTCGAGGTGATGGCAGCGGAATCACGACTGAAACAGCCCATCTGTGCGGCGGTGGAGGCGGATCGTAGCGCCGCAGATGAAATTCTGATGAGCCCCGGGCAGGTCAAGGCTGCCTGACAGCCCATGAAGGGGCATGGGTTTCGCCTTGGACCGGCTGGTTCCGTCATCGTCACTGCGTCGCTGCCGACGCTAAATTCGCCTTGATCGACCACCGCTCCCCACCACATAACTGGCAGGGTTCCGGCCTGGGGCGACATGGCGCCCGGCCAGGGAAAGGGCATGATGAGCCACTTAAGATCTTCCGGCCGCCGGGCCAGAGGGCTGGTCGCCTTCACCGTGACCGCCGCATCGACGCTCGCCGCCATAACTGCCGCGGCCGGCCCCGCCGCCGCGACAGGGCATCCGAAATCCGTCACAACCGCCGACCAGCCGAAGCTCGGCGACGCCTGCACCTCCGCCGACCTCGGCACACGCCACCCGTTCATCAAGACCACCGAAGTGTCCCCGACGATCACCCACTTCAAGGGCTGGTTCGTCACCGAGGGCACAACCGGCAACCACACCGTCAGCACCACCACCCAGACGACCATCACGGTCTCCGTCGGCCTCGACGGCAAGATCGAGGGCGGTTTCGGCACCGAGGCCCTCGGCAAGGTCGGCGCGAGCCTGGGCCTGAACGTAAAGGTCGACTACTCCTCCACCAGCAGCGAGTCGAATTCGGTCACGTGGAACTTCAACCGGCCCGGCTACTACGGCGTCTACAAGGGCACCAAGAAGGTCACCGGTACGTACGGAAGCCTCAACTGCAACCGCGTCCAACAGGGCAACGGTAGTTGGGCGTTGAAGTGGATCGAAGGGCCCGGAAGCGGCAGCTTCACCACCTACACCACCCTTGAGGAAGGCGCGGTGCGCTGCGAGGACAAGGTGCCCGCCAACAGCATCATGGCCAAGGCGCAGAACCTCCTCGACTGCGGCTCGGCCGCCGCGAAGGCCAAGCACCCGGCGGGCGCGGTGGCCCCGACAGCGAAGCAGACCCAGGACCGCCTCGTGCAGCGCCCGGCTCCCACCAGCGGCACGTCCGCCGAACAGCCCAAGGCCACCGGGCGTAGCGCGCGGGCCGCTCTCAATTGCGAGTCCGGCGCCTACAGGATCGACGTCCCCGGCAAGCCCCTGAACTGGAGCGCACCGCTCCTGGCCAACGACGGCATCCGCCTGCGCCAATCTACAATCTTCAGCGCCCACCTGGACAACTGGCGCCTGTGCAACGTGACTCAGAACAACGGGGTCATCGAGGCGTCCCTGTGGAACTGGGGCAACGGCGGATGCGCGACCATCCCGGCGGACATCGCCAACCGGGAGCAGGCTTACCTGACGACGGCCAACTGCGCGGAGGACGACCTCCAGCGGTTCTACATCTACCGCGACGTACCCGGCAGCTCGAAGGTAGGTGTGCAGAACAAGTACACCGGCTCCATGATGGGCCATGACCGGTACGCGGACGGGGAGTTGATCCGCCAGTTCTCCAGCGGCAGGCAGGACGGTACGGGTACGTACACCATGACCGGAGTCTGACGGCCCACACCCAGTGAGCGGCCCCGCACGTGAACCCCGACCTGCCGGTTCCGTGCGGGGCCCTCCGCGTCCCTACTCCGAGCCGGCCTTGGGGACCTGGGTGTGTTGCTCGATCGTCATGGTGTCGGGCGACCGGATTCCAGGGGTGTCGGCAATGGCGTCGTGACTGGAGGAGATCGAGCGGGGGGAGGCTGCCGCGCGGGAACGGATCGAGGAACTGCGGGCCCGGCTCCTTCTACCTATTGGACGAGCGGAGCGATACCACCACTGCCTACCTGACCGGCATGAACGGACACATCTGACGCCGTGAGCAAGACTCGCGGGCTGGCAGGCCGCGTTTTGAGCGGAAACGCGACTGGCCAACCGGGTGGGCTTGCCATCAGGGCGGCGGTGGAATGGCAGATCCAGGCGATGTGCGTCCTCAGCACCGTCCTGGGGCTGACCGGGACGAGCCGGGGCGCGGTCGATCCGGGGCCGCAGCGAGCAACCGGACAGCGGCGAGTAGGGAGCTCTTGCCCGTACCGGTCTCCATTCTGCGGATGGTCCGCACACCGACTGTGGACTTCTCGGCGAGCTGTTCCCGAGTCATCCCCGCCCGCAGCGCCATTGACGCGCCAGCAGGCCCAGCTCCCTCGTAACGTCGTGCTTTTCCCCGCCGACCTTGGCCGTGGCGACTCTGTCTCCCTGACCGGCTAAGAGTGGCCGGTCCCTGGCCTGGCCTGCTGATCAGCGCGAACGCGATCATGCAGGGGCACGTCGCCCCTGCGAGCGGGAATCCCATGAGCGTTCGACGCCGGCCGGACCGCCGCTCGCCCCGGGGCGAGGCCAACCTCGAGGGTAAGGTCGAGCTGGACGCCCCGATCCAGCGGTATCTGCCCGGCGTTGTCGCGGGCAACGGCTACGACGGCACCAAGATCTCGGTACGGCAGATCCTGCAGCACACCAGCGGCATCAGCGACAAAGCAGGCAATCCCAGGGCCAACCCGGACGGCACCCACAGCCTGCGGGAGGCGGTCCGTGCCGGTCTGACCAACCCGCCACTGTTCGCACCGGGCACCAGCTGGAAATATTCCAACACCAACTTCCTGGTGGCCGGCATGCTGATCGAGCAGATCACCGGCACGCCGGCCGGAGACGCGATCACCGCCAGGATCATCAAGCCACTCGGCCTGACCCGGACCTCCTACCCCCGCGGCGGCGACAGGAAGCTCGAGGCCCCGTATCTGCCCGGGTACATCGGCGGCCGGGTGGGCCCGTTCTTCCTCTGGACCAACGCGACCACCGCCGTGGAGCTGACCGCGTTCGCTACGGCCGGAGCCATGGCCTCGACCGAACAGGACATGGTCACGTTCGATCAGGCATGGCCGACGGCAAGCTCGTGTCACCGGCGATGCTGGCCCAGATGCGCACGACAGTGCCCATGCTCGGGTTTCCCGCCGTCATGCACTACGGCCTCGGGCTGATTCGGCTCGACCTGTCCTGCGGCGGGCAGGCCTGGGGTCACTTGGGCGACTTGCTGACCGGTCATTCGTCCGGGACCTTCGCCACCGACGACGGTCGGCACGCGGGGCGGTGGTGACCAACGGCTACCTCGTGGTGTCCAACGCAGGGGGGATGCAGCGGGAACAGGTGGTCGAGTCCGCGCTGTGCGGCACCTGGGTGGACTGATCCACCGACCCGGCCGGTAGGTCGGTGACCGAGCGGTTCGCCGGGGTCGGCGTGTCCATGTACGTCGGCAATGGCCGCGGCAAGCCGACCGAGCCGGAGTTCTGGCTGGAGGGAGCGTCCAAGAGCGTCGCGAAGAACATGAAGGCCCAGGGGCTGCCGTACTACTTCGTCGACTACGGCAACGGATCGAACTGGAGAACGGGGTGCGACGGCGGCCACAACAAACATGGCCTGCCGAGAGGCGAGCCTTCAGGATCTGGCCTCCCGGTTGGAGAAGGCCTTCGCCACGTGATCCTTTGCCGGCCCAGCCGGTAGGTACGTCCGCAGGCCTCACTCGACGGGTGCGGAAGCGCACGAAGCGGCCCCTGTCGCCGGACTCGGTTCCGGCGACAGGGGCCGCTTGTGCGTGGCGTTAAAGATCGGAGGGGAGGCTCTGGCCGGTCTCAGCGTCGTAGGCGAGCCTTGTCGGCGACAGGCGGACCATCCGTGTCCCCCCGGAGCCGGAAGATCGGGTGGCGGGGGAGGGCCTGGGGC
>NZ_JAILXP010000466.1 GCF_020740895.1 Streptomyces sp. UNOB3_S3
GGCGGGGGCCGCCACGGCCGCCGCGACGTCCTCCCCCGGCGGGGGCGCCCTCCGGCAGCCGGCCGGGACGCCGGTCGCCCCGCCCGCCATGCCGATGACCGTGGTGTCGACCGTGGAGCTCGGCTCCTTTGGATTCCGGCCGGACATCGAGCTTCCCGCACCCGCCGAAATCTATGCGGGCACGGTCGCTTCGCCACAGAAATAACGCGGGAGGACATGGTTGGCCATGGAAATGGTCCATCTGTGCCATGCGCGGTGTGTGTACCGATCACTACGCTGGAAAGCGGTGACGTGACGGCCCAGGCCGGTGAGTCCCACAGCCCCGAGGACCCGAGGAGGTGAATCGCGTGGTTCCGCGACGCGGTTTGTGCGGCGGGCCGGATCCCGTGGCCCTCATCGAGATCGATCTCTACGGTGAGTTGATGATCGCGGCGTCCATGGCGGACGAGGAGCGGCTCAGTGCCGACCGGATCGATGAGGTTCTCCGTGTCGTCCGGCCCGTGCGGCGGACGGCGGAGCCCACCAATCCGTCGGGCGCGCAGTAGCCGCGACGTCGGGCGCGCAGTAGCCGCGCCCCGTCACGCGCCCTCGTCAGGTGCGCAGCAGCCGCGCGATCGCCGCGCTGGCCTCTTCCACCTTGGCGTCGATCTCCGCCCCGCCCTTGAGGGCGGCGTCGGCCACGCAGTGGCGGAGGTGCTCCTGGAGGAGCTGGAGGGCGAAGGACTGGAGGGCCTTGGTGCTCGCCGACACCTGCGTGAGTATGTCGATGCAGTAGACGTCCTCCTCGACCATGCGCTGGAGGCCGCGGATCTGGCCCTCGATCCGGCGCAGCCGCTTGAGGTGCTGGTCCTTCTGCTTGCTGTAGCCGTGCGGGCCGGCGGGGGACCCGGCGGCGTCGTGCGGATCGCCGTGGCAGGGCGCCCCGACCGGTTCAGTGGCGCTGGTCACTGTGGCCTCCCTGGCCGTCATGGCGTCCTCCGTCGTTCTGCCGACGCGTCCGCGCTGGTCATCGGCGGGGCGTGGGGACACGTCACGCTTGTCGGCGTCCTACGGTTCCTACCCCATTTGCATACCCCGGGCGGGTATATCGTACCCAAATTCACCGCCGGAGGCCCGTACCGCCTTCATGAGCACTCTGCCCGATGGGCGACACTGAGGGAATGCCAGTTAGCTGTGGCTGGATGATGCGCCTAGCATCAACGAGACCGAATCCGCTGCACCCCGAGGATCCCACGTGCGCTTTCGTCTGACCCCCAGGGAGACGAGCTTCTACGACATGTTCGCCGCCTCCGCGGACAACATCGTCACGGGCTCCAAGCTCCTGATGGAACTGCTCGGAGCGGACGCCTCCGCCCGGGCCGAGATCGCCGAACGGATGCGGGCAGCGGAGCACGCCGGGGATGACGCGACCCACGCGATCTTCCACCAGCTGAACTCCTCCTTCATCACGCCGTTCGACCGCGAGGACATCTACGCCCTCGCCGGCTCGCTCGACGACATCATGGACTTCATGGAGGAGGCCGTCGATCTCGTCGTCCTCTACCAGATCGAGGAGCTGCCGAAGGGCGTCGAGCAGCAGATCGAGGTCCTCGCGCGGGCGGCGGAGCTGACCGCCGAGGCGATGCCGAACCTGCGGACGATGACCAATCTGACCGAGTACTGGATCGAGGTCAACCGCCTCGAGAACCAGGCCGACCAGATCCACCGCAAGCTGCTCGCGCACCTCTTCAACGGCAAGTACGACGCCATCGAGGTTCTCAAGCTCAAGCAGATCGTGGATGTTCTCGAGGAGGCCGCCGACGCTTTCGAGCACGTGGCGAATACCGTCGAGACCATCGCGGTCAAGGAGTCCTGACCCCCGGTGGATACGTTTGCACTTGTCGTGACCATCGCGGTCGCGCTCGGATTCACCTATACGAACGGCTTCCACGACTCCGCGAACGCCATCGCCACCTCGGTCTCCACGCGGGCGCTGACCCCGCGCGCGGCCCTCGCCATGGCGGCGGTCATGAACCTCGCCGGTGCCTTCCTGGGCAGCGGCGTGGCGAAGACGGTCAGCGAGGGCCTGATCGAGACGCCGGTGGGCGACAAGGGGATGGGCATCCTCTTCGCCGCTCTGATCGGCGCGATCGCCTGGAACCTGATCACCTGGTACTTCGGTCTGCCGTCGTCCTCCTCGCACGCCCTCTTCGGCGGCATGGTGGGCGCCGCGCTGGCGGGCGGTACGACCGTCATCTGGTCGGGCGTCATCGACAAGATCGTCGTGCCGATGTTCCTCTCGCCGTTCGTCGGCCTGATCCTCGGCTATCTGGTGATGGTCGCGATCATGTGGATGTTCCGCCGGGCCAACCCGCACAAGGCCAAGCGCGGCTTCCGTATCGCCCAGACCGTCTCGGCCGCCGGCATGGCGCTCGGCCACGGTCTCCAGGACGCCCAGAAGACCATGGGCATCGTGATGATGGCGCTGGTCATCGGCGATGTGCAGAGCAAGGGCGACGAGATCCCGGTCTGGGTCAAGCTCGCCTGCGCCGTGATGCTCTCGCTGGGCACCTACGCGGGTGGCTGGCGCATCATGCGGACGCTGGGCCGGAAGATCATCGAGCTGGACCCGCCGCAGGGCTTCGCGGCGGAGACGACCGGTGCGTCCGTGATGTTCACGACCGCGTTCATGTTCCACGCGCCGATCTCCACGACGCATGTCATCACCTCGGCGATCATGGGTGTGGGCGCGACGAAGCGGGTCAACGCGGTGCGGTGGGGTGTCGCCAAGAACATCATCCTCGGGTGGTTCATCACGATGCCGGCCGCGGCGATTGTCGCTGCGCTCAGCTACTGGGTTGTGAACCTGGCGTTCGGCTGACCTTTCGCCGGACGAGTAAGGGCCCGCCCCCTGGTACGAACAGGGGGCGGGCCCTTTGCCTTGCGGTGGCACCGCCAAGCAGCACCGCAAGGCCGTCTGTGGTTGATCGCGCCCGGGGGTCCGGGGGATTCCCCCGGAGAACACAGCCCCGCGCCCCTGCGGGGCGCGAGTGCTTACCCGAAGCGGCCCGAGATGTAGTCCTCGGTGGCCTGGACCGACGGGTTGGAGAAGATGCGCTCCGTGTCGTCGATCTCGATCAGCTTGCCGGGCTGGCCGACGCCCGCCAGGTTGAAGAAGGCGGTGCGGTCGGAGACCCGGGCCGCCTGCTGCATGTTGTGGGTCACGATGACGATCGTGAACCGCTCCTTGAGCTCGCCGATGAGGTCCTCGATGGCGAGGGTGGAGATCGGGTCGAGCGCCGAGCAGGGCTCGTCCATCAGCAGGACCTGGGGCTCGACCGCGATGGCGCGGGCGATGCACAGGCGCTGCTGCTGGCCGCCGGAGAGACCGGCGCCCGGCTTGTTGAGGCGGTCCTTGACCTCGTTCCAGAGGTTGGCGCCCTTGAGGGACTTCTCCACGATCGTGTCCAGCTCGGACTTGCGGTACCGGCCGCCGTTGAGGCGGACGCCGGCGATCACGTTCTCGTGGATGGACATGGTCGGGAAGGGGTTCGGGCGCTGGAAGACCATGCCGACCGTGCGGCGCACGGAGACGGGGTCTACGCCGGAGCCGTAGAGGTTCTCGTCGTCCAGCATCACCTTGCCCTCGACGCGGCCGCCGAGGGTGACCTCGTGCATGCGGTTGAGGGTGCGCAGGAAGGTGGACTTGCCGCAGCCGGAGGGGCCGATGAAGGCGGTCACGGAGCGGGGCTCCACGGTCATCGAGATGTCCTCGATGGCCTTGTGGGTGCCGTAGTAGGCGTTCAGGCCGCTGACGTCGATTCGCTTGGCCATGGGGATCACTACTTTCGGGAAATCAAACCGCGTCAGCGGCCGGTCTGCATTGGACGGTCGGACTCCGCTTCGCCTCCGCTACGGCCGGGTGCCACGCCCTCGTTCCTCGGGCATGACCCCCAGCCTCCGCTGCGGCTCAGCTGCGTCCTCCGCGTGGGGCCTTCCAGCGGGCGATGCCGCGGGCCACCAGGTTGAGGATCATGACGAAGGCGATGAGGACCAGGGCCGCGGCCCAGGCGCGGTCGTAGCTGGCCTCGTTGCCGGCCGCCCACTGCTCGTAGATGTAGTACGGCAGGGAGGACTGGGCGCCTTCGAAGGGGTTGTTGTTGATCAGCTGGGAGCCGAAGACCAGGAGGACGATCGGGGCGGACTCACCGGCGATGCGGGCGACCGAGAGCATCACACCGGTGGCGATGCCGCCGATGGCGGTGGGCAGGACGACCTTGAGGATCGTGCGCCACTTGGGCACGCCCAGGGCGTACGAGGCCTCGCGCAGCTCGTTGGGGACGAGCTTGAGCATCTCCTCCGTGGAGCGGACGACGACCGGCATCATCAGGATGGCCAGGGCCATCGACCCGGCGAAGCCGGAGTAGCCGTTGTCCAGCATCAGGATCCAGAAGCTGAGGACGAACAGGCCCGCGACGATCGACGGGATGCCCGTCATGACGTCGACGAAGAAGGTGACGGCCGTCGCGAGGCGGCCGCGGCCGTACTCGACCAGGTAGATCGCCGTCAGCAGGCCGATGGGGGCCGCGATGGCGGTGGCGATGCCGACCTGCTCCAGGGTGCCGATGATGGCGTGGTAGACGCCGCCGCCGGGCTGGATGGTCAGGACGCCGGCCATGGAGTGGCTGAGGAAGTTCCCGTCGAGGACCTTCGCACCGCGCGAGACCGTCTCCCAGATCAGCGAGACCAGCGGGACGACCGCGAGCAGGAAGCAGACCCACACCATGCTGGTGGCGAGGCGGTCCTTGGCCTGCCGGAGGCCCTCTATCCGGGCCGCCAGGGCGAACATCCCGGCGACGAAGACCACCGCCGCGATCAGGCCCCACTGGACGCGGCTGTCCAGGCCCGCGCCCAGGCCGATGCCGGTGCCGACGGCGACCGCGGCGGCCGCGAGGGCGGCGGGGGCCCAGCGCGGGAGGCGGGGCTGGCGCAGGGTGTAGGAG
>NZ_JAILXP010000467.1 GCF_020740895.1 Streptomyces sp. UNOB3_S3
TCCCCGCCCTGCGCACCCGGGTCACCCCCTCGGCGGCGGAGGGCACCCTCGTCGCGAGCCTCTACGACATGGACCCCACCGGCACCGGCGCGCTCGTCACCCACGCCCCGTACTCCTTCTCCCACCGCGCCCCCGGAACCGCCTTCGAGGTGTCCTTCGACCTCTTCGCCACCGTCTACGACCTGCCCGCCGGCCACCGCCTCGCCCTCGTCGTCACCGGCGCCGACCCGTTGTACGTGGCGCGCAACCCGCCCGGTGCCACCCTCACCCTCCACTCCGCCGGCACCGGAATCGCCCTGCCCGTCCGCTGACCGCCCCGCCCCGCGCGCCCTCCGAGCCCCGCGCGCCCTCCGAACGGATGACGCGAATCGCGCGCGGGCGGGGGCTGCCGGAAGGTAGGGGGTGTGAAGGCCACCCCCACGCGCGCGGAGCCCGCGCCGGACGCCGGGCCCGGGATCGTCACCCCCGACGACCATGTCATCGTGCTCTTCGGCGCCACCGGCGACCTCGCCCGGCGCAAACTGCTCCCCGGCCTCTTCCGGCTCGCCCTGGCCGGCCTCATGCCCCACGCCTACCGGATCGTGGGCTCCGCGCCCGCCGCGGACGCCCTCACCGACGAGGCCTTCCGCGAGCGTGCCCGGGACGCCGTCGCCGAGTTCTGCTCCGCCAAGCCCGTCGGCGAGGACTGGGAGGCCTTCGAACGCACCCTGAGCTTCGGTGCCGCCGACCCCGGGAACACCCGGCCGCTCCTCGACGCCGTCCGGGCGGCCGAACGCGACCTCGGCGGCAGCCCCCGCCGCCTCCACCACCTGGCCGTGCCGCCCGGCGCCTTCGCCTCCGTCGTCGAGGAACTCGGCCGCACCGGGCTCGCCAACGGCGCCCGGGTCATCGTCGAGAAACCCTTCGGCACCGACCTCGCCTCCGCGCGCGCCCTCAACGACACCCTCCACACCGTCTTCGACGAGGAGCGGGTCTTCCGTATCGACCACTTCCTCGGCAAGGAGTCCGTCGACAATATCCTCGCCCTCCGCTTCGCCAACGGCCTCTTCGAACCCATCTGGAACCGCGACCACATCAGCCATGTCCAGATCGATGTGCCCGAGTCCATCGGCATCGAGGGCCGCGCCGCGTTCTTCGAACAGACCGGCACCTTCCGCGACATGGTCGTCACCCATCTCTTCCAGGTGCTCGGCTTCGTCGCCATGGAACCGCCCGTCGACCTCGGCGCGAAGGCCCTGCGGGACGAGAAGAACAAGGTCTTCCAGGCGATGCGGCCGCTCGACCCCCGCCGGGCCGTGCGCGGCCAGTACGACGGCTACCGCGCCGAGCCCGGCGTCGACCCGCACTCCGGCACCGAGACCTTCATCGCCCTCCGTGCCGAGATCGACAACTGGCGCTGGGCCGGCGTCCCCTTCTACCTGCGCTCCGGCAAGTCGCTCGCCCACCGGCGCCAGGTCATCACCCTCCACTTCAAGGAACCCCCGCTGCGGATGTTCCCCCAGGTGCGGCACCCGGCCGAGGCCTGCGCCAACGCCATGGTCGTCGACTTCGACGACCCCGGCTGGATCGCCACCCGCTTCCTCGTCAAACAGCCCGGCCCGAGCATGCGGCTCGGCCCGGCCCGCATGACGTTCCGCTACGCCGACTCCGTCCGGCAGCGGAACGGCCTGGAGGGCTACGAACGGCTCATCCTCGACGCCATGCTCGGCGACCAGGCCCTCTTCACCCGCTCCGACGGCATCGAACGGCTCTGGGAGGTCTCCGCCCCCCTCCTGGAGGCGCCCGGCGACGTGCTCCCCTACCCGCCCGGCTCCTGGGGACCCGACGCCGTCGACGACCTGATCGCCCCGCACCACTGGTACCTCCCGGACGACACCGACGACACCGACGGCGGCGGGGAAGGCACCGCGCCGTGACCCGCCTCGGCCTCCCCGACACCGTCCGCGCCTGCCTGTTCGACATGGACGGCGTCCTCACCCGCACCGCCACCGTCCACGCCGCCGCCTGGAAGGAGACCTTCGACGCCTTCCTGCGCCGCCGCGACGGAGCGGACTTCCGCCCCTTCGACGCCACCGACTACGACCGCTACGTCGACGGCATGCCCCGCGCCGACGGCGTCCGCTCCTTCCTCGCCTCACGCGGCATCCACCTCCCCGAGGGCACCCCCGACGACCCGCCCGACCGCGACACCGTGCAGGGCATCGGCAACCGCAAGAACGCCCTCGTCCTTACGAAGATCAAGGAGCTGGGCGTCGAGGCCTTCCCCGGCTCGGTCCGCTACGCCCGGGCCGCCCGGGACGCCGGACTGCGCCGCGCCGTGGTCTCCTCCAGCGCCAACTGCCGGGCGGTCCTGGCCGCCGCCGGCATCGAGGACCTCTTCGAGGTGCGGATCGACGGGATCGTCGCCGCCGAACGGCACCTGCCGGGCAAGCCCCACCCCGACACCTTCCTCGCCGCCGCCCATGACCTCGGCACACCACCCGGGGCGGCCGCCGTCTTCGAGGACGCCCTCGCGGGCATGGAGGCCGGCCGGTCCGGCGGCTTCGGCTTCGTCGTCGGCGTGAACCGGGCCGACCAGGCCGAGGAACTGCGCCGGCACGGCGCCGACGTCGTCGTCGACGACCTCGCGGAGCTGCTGGGGGAGGCCCCGTGATCACCCATCCGTCCTACATGGTCGAACCCTGGTGCCTGCGCGAGACCGAACTCTCCATCGACGTGCTCTCCCAGAGCGAATCGGTCTTCGCCCTCTCCAACGGCCACGTCGGCTGGCGGGGCAACCTCGACGAGGGCGAGCCCCACGGCCTGCCCGGCTCCTACCTCAACGGCGTCTTCGAATTCCGGCCGCTGCCGTACGCCGAGGCGGGCTACGGCTATCCGGAGTCCGGCCAGACCATCATCAACGTCACCAACGGCAAGGTCGTCCGCCTCCTCGTCGACGACGAACCCTTCGACCTGCGCTACGGGAAGTGCCTCAAGCACGAACGGGTCCTCGACTTCCGGACCGGACTGCTCCACCGCACCGCCGAGTGGACCTCGCCCAGCGGCCGCAGCGTCCGCGTCCGCTCCACCCGGCTGGTGTCCTTCACCCAGCGCGCGGTGGCGGCCATCGCCTACGAGGTCGAGCCCCTCGACGACGAGATGCGGATCGTCGTCCAGTCGGAACTCGTCGCCAACGAACAACTGCCCCGCGCCGAGGGCGACCCGCGCGCCGCCGCCGTCCTGGAGTCCCCGCTGGTCGCCGAGGAGCACTTCTCCCACGAGGCGCGCATCCGGCTGCTCCACCGCACCGCCCGCAGCGGTCTGCGCGTCGGCGCGGCCGCCGAGCACCTCGTCAGCGGCGCCCCGGCCGAGATCACGTCGGAGAGCAGCGAGAACCTCGGCCGTGTCACCGTCACCTCACGGCTGCGGCCGGGCCAGAAGCTGCGCGTGGAGAAGATCGTCGCGCACGGCTGGTCGGCGGTGCGCTCGGCGCCCGCCGTCCACGACCAGGTCGACGCAGCCCTCGCCGCCGCCACCAGCACCGGCTGGGACGGCCTGGCCGCCGAACAGCGCGCCTACCTCGAGGACTTCTGGGCCGGCTCCGACGTCGAGGTGGACGGCGACGCCGAGATCCAGCAGGCCGTCCGCTTCGCCCTCTTCCACGTCCTCCAGACCGGCGCCCGCGGCGAGGCCCGCGCCCTGCCCGCCAAGGGGCTGACCGGCCCCGGCTACGACGGCCACTGCTTCTGGGACACCGAGACGTTCGTCCTGCCCGTGCTCACCTACACCGCCCCCCAGGCCGTGGAACAGGCCCTGCGCTGGCGGTACAACACCCTGCCCGAGGCCCAGGAACGGGCCCGGCAGCTCGGCCTGGCCGGCTCGGCCTTCCCCTGGCGGACCATCAACGGCAGCGAGTGCTCCGGCTACTGGCCGGCCGGCACCGCCGCGTTCCACATCAACGCCGACATCGCCGACGCCGTCGTCCGCTACACCCGCGCCACCTGCGACGACCCCTTCGAACGCGAGGTGGGGCTGCCCCTGCTGGTGGAGACCGCCCGGCTGTGGCGCTCCCTGGGCCACCACGACCACCACGGCGACTTCCACATCGACGGGGTGACCGGCCCGGACGAGTACAGCGCCATCGCGGACGACAACGTCTACACGAACCTGATGGCCCAGCACAATCTGCGGGAGGCCGCGGCCGCCGCCGAACGCCACCCCGACCTCGCCGCGGCCCTGGGCGTCGACGACGAGGAGACCGCCGCCTGGCGGGACGCGGCCACCCGGATGACCCTGCCCTACAACACGGAGCTGGAGGTGCACGAACAGTCCGAGGGCTTCACCCGCCACCAGCTCTGGGACTTCACCCGCACCCGCGCCGAGCAGTACCCGCTGCTGCTGAACTTCCCCTACTTCGACCTCTACCGCAAACAGGTCATCAAACAGGCCGACCTCGTCCTCGCCATGTGCCTGCGCGGCGACGCCTTCACCCCGGAGCAGAAGGCCCGCAACTTCGCCTACTACGAGCAGCTGACCGTCCGCGACTCCTCGCTGTCCGCCTGCGGGCAGGCCGTGATGGCCGCCGAGGTCGGCCATATGCGGCTCGCCTACGACTATGTGGGCGAGGCCGCGATGATGGACCTCTCCGACCTGGAGGGCAACACCCGCGACGGCATCCACATCGCCTCCCTCGCGGGCACCTGGTTCGCCCTCGTCATCGGCTTCGGCGGGATGCGCGAGGACGACGGGCTCATCGCCTTCAACCCCCGGCTGCCCGAACAACTGGGCCGCCTCGCCTTCACCGTCCAGTTCCGGCAGCGCCGGGTACGTGTGGAGATCACCGGGACCACCGCCACGTACACCCTGCTGGACGGCGACAGCCTGGACATCCGCCACTGCGGCGAGCGCATGACCCTGGTCTGCGGCTCGCCGGAGTCCCGCCAGATCCCGCCCATCCCCACCGGCCCCTCCCCCGACCAGCC
>NZ_JAILXP010000468.1 GCF_020740895.1 Streptomyces sp. UNOB3_S3
GTCCGCCGCGCCGACGTCCGCCGTCTCCGGTGCTCCGCCACCGGCCGTCGTGCCGCCCGGCACGCCGTACGCGCCCGCGGAGTACGGGCCGCCCTCCCCGCCGACCGTCGCCCCCGGCGCTCCCGCCAGCCGCCACAGGTCGGGCAGCGCCGTGTCCGGGGCGACGGGCAGGGCCGTCCAGCCCGCCGAGCGCAGGACGCGCAGCCGCTCGTCGGCCTCGCGGCGGGCCGGGCTGTCCTCCGGGGCGCCCGCCCACGTGGCCGTGGGCAGGACGAAGGCGACCGCCGTGCCGCCGCGTGGGCGCATCCGGGCGGCCAGTGCCGTCTGCGGCTCGTCCAGGTCGCCGAGGAACGCCACCAGCAGGCCCTCCCCGCCGGCGCCGCGCAGCGCCTCGTGGGCGGGGGACAGGCCGGTGCCCTCGGAGTGGTCGATCACGGCGAGGGCGTCCAGCATCAGCCCGGCGGCGCCGGACGGGTCGGGGGAGGAGCCCGTGCGGCCGCCCGGGGCGTCGAGGCCCGGCAGTGAGCTGCCCGTGTCGGTCAGCAGCCGGACCGTGAAGCCCCGCTCCAGCAGGTGCGACGCCACCGACGCCGCCCCCGAGACGGCCCACTCGAACGGCGAGCCGGGCCCGGCGCCCTCGTAGGCGACGGCCCGGGTGTCCAGCAGCACCGTGCAGTGGGCGCGCCGCGGCCGTTCCTCGCGGCGCACCATCAGCTCGCCGTAGCGGGCGGTGGAGCGCCAGTGGACCCGGCGCAGGTCGTCGCCGTGGCGGTAGCCGCGGGGGATGACGTCGTCCTCCCCGGCCAGGGCGAGGACGCGGTACCGGCCGTCGCCGTGGCCCGCCGCCTCGCCGCCCAGGCGCACCGCCGGCAGCCGGTCGACGCGCGGGACGACCGTCAGGGTGTCGTACGTGCTGAAGCCCCGGGTCAGCTCGCACATCCCGAACGGGTCCGTCAGCCGCAGCTGGAGCGGGCCCAGGGGGTAGCGGCCGCGCAGATCGGCGCGGACCCGGTAGGAGACCTCGCGCCGCCCGCCCGGCTCCATCCGGTCCAGGACGAAGCGGGGGCGCGGGCCCAGGACGTAGGGCACCCGGTCCTGGAGCATCAGCAGGCCCGTGGGGAGCCGCGAGACATTGTCGACGCGAAGGCTCACCCGGGCCTCGGCGGCGGCGGGCACGCGCGCGGGCGCGAGGCGCCGGCTGCCGGTGACCCGGTGCCGGGTGAGGTGGAGCACCACCACGCACACCACGGGCAGCACGGCCAGCAGCAGCCCGACCCGCAGCAGGTCCTCCTGGCCCAGCACATAGGCGCAGGCCGTCGCGGCGACGCCCGCCGCCAGGAAGGAGCGGCCCCGGGTGGTCAGCCCGCCGAACGCCGCCCACAGCCCGCCATGGGCCTCGCCGTCGTCCGGCGGGCCGTCCGGGGCGGGCATCACAGCCTCCGGGCGCCCGGCGGCTGATGGCCGAACGGGTCGGGCAGCGGGGTGCGCCGCAGGATGTCCACGACGATCTGCTCGGCGGTGCGCCGCCCGAGCTGGGCCTGCGCCGTGGGCAGCAGCCGGTGGGCGAGCACCGGCACCGCCAGCGCCCGGATGTCGTCGGGCAGGGCGAACTCCCGGCCGGCCAGCGCGGCCGCCGCCTTCGCCGCCCGGAGCAGGTGCAGCGTCGCGCGCGGCGACGCGCCGAGTCTGAGCTCGGGGTGCTGCCGGGTGGCGCCGACCACGTCCACCGCGTAGCGCAGCACGGGCTCGGCGACGTGCACGGCGCGGACCGTGTCGATCAGCTTGACGATCTCGTGGACGTGGGCGACGGGCTGGAGGTCCTCCAGCGGGGAGATCCCGCCGTGCGAGGCCAGCATCCGCAGCTCGGCCTCCGGGCCGGGGTAGCCGATGGACACCCGGGCCATGAAGCGGTCGCGCTGGGCCTCGGGCAGCGGGTACGTGCCCTCCATCTCGACCGGGTTCTGCGTGGCCACGACCATGAAGGGGCTGGGCAGCTCGTAGGTGTGGCCGTCGATGGTGACCTGGCGCTCCTCCATCGACTCCAGCAGCGCCGACTGCGTCTTGGGCGAGGCGCGGTTGATCTCGTCGCCGATGACGATCTGCGCGAAGATCGCGCCGGGCTTGAACTCGAAGTCGCGGCGCTGCTGGTCGTAGACGCTCACGCCGGTGATGTCGGAGGGCAGCAGGTCCGGGGTGAACTGGATGCGCCGCACCGAGCAGTCGACGGACCGCGCCAGCGCCTTGGCGAGCATCGTCTTGCCCACGCCCGGCACGTCCTCGATCAGCAGGTGGCCCTCGGCGAGCAGCACGGTCAGCGCCAGCCGCACGACCTCCGGCTTGCCCTCGATCACGCTCTCCACCGAGCGGCGCACCCGCTCCGCGGTGGCGGTCAGCCCTGCCGCTCCGCCCGGCTCCGCCGGAGCGGGCGGACCCCCGTGGCTGGCTCGCTCGTCATAGGTCGTCACCCGGCCCTCCTCGGCCCTTCACCAGGGCCGGAGGCCCGCCGGAAGCTCCGGCGGCGCGTGGTCCGGCCCACCCCGCTGCGACACCCGGGCCGCGTGGCGGCCGGGCGTCCCTACGCATTCTGGCCGTCCGCACGGCGCGGCGTCACCGCCTGTGGACAACTGGTCGGCGCGCGCCGCACCGGTCGTCCACAGGCCTTGCGGTCAGGAGCGCGGGTCGATCTCGCGCAGCAGGCCGGTCGTCACGTCGAAGACGAAGCCCCGCACGTCGTCGCGGTGGGGCAGGAAGGGTGAGGTCCGTACCCGCTGCATGGACTGGCGGACGTCCTGGTCGAGGTCCTTGAACGCCTCCACGGCCCACGCCGGCCGCTGGCCGACCTCGGCCTCGATGTCGTGCCGGAAGTCCTCGGTGAGGTCCAGCAGACCGCAGCCGGTGTGGTGGATCAGCACCACCGAGCGGGTGCCCAGGGCGCGCTGGCTGATGGTGAGGGAACGGATGATGTCGTCCGTGACGACGCCACCCGCGTTGCGGATGGTGTGGCAGTCGCCCAGCTCCAGGCCCAGGGCGGCGTGCAGGTCGAGACGGGCGTCCATGCACGCGACCACGGCGACCTTCAGCACGGGCCGGGCGTCCATGCCCGGGTCGGCGAACGCGGCCGCGTACTGGGCGTTGGCCTCCACCAGCCGGTCGGTGACGGTGGGCTCCGTGGTGCCCGTACGGCCCTGGCCGGGGCCGGGCGTGTGCGACGGTGACGCGGATATCGGCATAGGGATGAACGTAGCCGCTGACCGGCTCCGGCGCACGCGCGGCCGCCCCTGACCAGGGCAGCGCCCGGTAACCGGCCGCTCACCCGGCCCGCCCGCCCGGCGTCCGGACCCGGTCGTTCCGCCGGGTGGCCGGGTGGTCCCCGCCGCGCGGGCGGTGGGACGCGCACGCACCGGCCGGTTGATTGACCGCGGGGACGAGTGGACTAAAGTGGCGCGAAGTGGGAGGCGTGACGCTCCCCGGAACGCTCCCCGGAACCGAAGAACCACCACGTGGCACGGTGCGTACGTACCCCTCGGCCTCCTCCCGCTCCCGGTCGCCCGGCGTCACTTCCCCGGCGCCGGAACGTCCGTTCCCCTTCGAGCGGGCGGGGACCCGGCGGTACGCCGCGCCGCGCCTCCCCATATCTCAGAAGGGCGCATGAGCAGCAACGCGCGACACGTCCCCGTCATGCTCCAGCGCTGCCTGGACATGCTCGCCCCCGCGCTGACCGCGCCCGGAGCCGTCGTGGTCGACTGCACCCTCGGCGCCGGCGGCCACAGCGAGGCGCTGCTCAAGACCTTCCCCGACGTCCGGCTCGTCGCCCTCGACCGCGATCCCACCGCGCTCGCGCTCGCCGGCGAGCGGCTCGCCCCCTACGGCGACCGCGCCACGCTGGTGCGCGCCGTGTACCACGAGCTGCCCGAGGTGCTGGCACGGCTGGGCATCCCCGAGGTCCAGGGCATCCTGTTCGACCTCGGTGTGTCCTCCATGCAGCTCGACGAGGCCGACCGCGGCTTCGCCTACGCGCAGGACGCCCCGCTGGACATGCGCATGGACCAGACGACCGGCATCAGCGCCGCCGAGGTCCTCAACACCTACCCGCCGGGCGAGCTGGTGCGCATCCTGCGCCAGTACGGCGAGGAGAAGCAGGCCAAACGCATCGTCTCGGCCATCGTCCGCGAGCGGGAGAAGGAGCCCTTCAGCAACAGCGCCCGCCTCGTCGAGCTGATCCGCGACGCCCTGCCGCAGGCCGCCAAGCGCACCGGCGGCAACCCCGCCAAGCGCACCTTCCAGGCGCTGCGCATCGAGGTCAACGCCGAGCTGGCCAGCGTGGAGGCGGCCATCCCGGCCGCCGTCGCGGCCCTGGCCGTCGGTGGCCGGATCGCGGTGCTGTCGTACCAGTCGCTGGAGGACCGCATCGTCAAGAGCGTCTTCGCCGCCGGTGCCACGAGCACCGCGCCGCCCGGGCTGCCCGTGGTGCCCGAGCGCTACCAGCCGCGCCTGAAGCTGCTGACGCGCGGTGCCGAGCTGCCCACGGAGGAGGAGATCGCCGAGAACCGGCGGGCGGCCCCCGCCCGGCTGCGCGGCGTCGAGCGGATCCGCGAGGACGTCCGGTGAGCCCGGCCGGGCGCCGGGGCGGCCGCCTGGTGCGGCTGCTGCCCGCCGGACCCGCCGGGGCGAAGCGCACGCCGTTCGTCCTGCTGGTCGTGGTGCTCCTCGGTTCCGGCCTCATCTCGCTGCTGCTGCTGAACTCGTCCCTGAACCAGGGTTCCTTCGAGCTCAGCCGGCTCCAGCGCACCACCACCGAGCTGACCGACGAGCAGCAGGCGCTCCAGCAGGAGGTCGACCAGCTGGCCGCCCCCGACGCGCTGGAGCGCCGCGCCCGGGAGCTGGGCATGATCCCCGGCGGCAGCCCCGCCTTCCTGCTGCCCGACGGCACGGTCAAGGGC
>NZ_JAILXP010000469.1 GCF_020740895.1 Streptomyces sp. UNOB3_S3
CTATTAAATAACGCTGAGTCATATGCGTTGGTCAGTGCTACGGTTGCCTGGATGCCGAGCGGGGCGGGTGCTAGGCGTTCGGGGGAGGGCAATGGCCGAGCGTGGCGCAGTGCGTGATGCCTGGCAAATTCACACCGCGTTGACCGACCTCATAGGCAAGGCGGACGCGAAGGCGTCCTTCGCGCTCGCCATCGAGTCGGCGGCGTTGACGGCGATCATCGCGATGTCAGGGCCTCGTGAGCCGTTCGGTGTCCAGAAGGGCTTCTTCTCGGTTGCTTCCTTGCGGGCGGGAGTGGTCATGATCTGCTTGGGCGCTCTGACCGCGGTCATCGCGGTGATGCCACGACTCTGGGCGAGCCCTGCCGATCGGCAGTGGCCCCGGAACCACATCTACTTCGGTCATTTACGCCAGTGGGATCCACACCTCCTCGCCCGGAGGCTCGCCGAGGAGGATCCGCTACCGGCTCTTGCGCGCCAAATCGTGATTATGAGCCGGATTGCCTGGCTGAAGCATCGCTGTGTGCAGTGGTCGCTGGTTCTTGCGACGGCGGGGGCGGTCCTGGTCGTCCTCGCGGGCTTCGGGGCCTGACCCGAACCGGGCGCCGAACTAGGGGGAATCGCATGGGAGGGCAAGGCGCAGCCAGAACCACGTTCTGGTCGCTGCTCGACGATGCGGACAGGGTCGAACTGCTCAAGGCCGGGCAGCCGCATCACTATCCACGTGACGAAGTGATCTTCCGTCAGAACGACCTGTCCGACTACCTGCTGATCGTTCGAAAAGGCTGCGTGAAAGTCGTCGTCCACTCCGCCGAGGGCTACGACACGATTCTGGCCCTGCGCGGCCCGGGGGACCTCCTCGGCGAACAAGCCGGCTTGGACGGGCTTCCTCGGTCGGCCACCGTCGCCTGCCTGACCGATGTCCGTGCACTGGTCATCCCTCTTGACCGGTTCTCCGTCGTCGTCAGGGCCCGGCACAGTGTCTCCCGTGCCCTGCAGCACACCCTCTCCGACAGGCTGCGCGAGGCCGACCGTCATCGTGCCGCGACCGGGGCGGCAGGGGTGCGTTGTCGGCTCGCCGCGCTGCTGCTCGAACTGAGCGAGGAATACGGTGTGCGCACCGACCTCGGTGAGATACGGATAGCCCTGCCCCTGTCCCAGGACGATCTGGCGAGTCTGTTGCTGAGCTCGCGCCGCACGGTGAGCCGGGTCTTCGAGCAGTGGCGCTTTTGCGGCTGGGTACTCACCGGCCGCCGCACGATCTTGATCAGACATGTCGACGCGTTGAAGTCCCACGTGGCGGAGGGCGGGGGTGGCAAGCGCTGAGCCCATGGGCTCACAGCCAGGGGAGCAGGGCGCCGATGAGGCTGCCGATGATCGGCGTCGACATGAACAAGGCCATTGTCAGACAGTCGCTGCCGGCTGTGGGAGCGCGTGCTCCCACGACACTCGTGGTCCAAGCGTGCTGATCCGGCACCGGTGTGACCGTCGAAGCCGTCTGTGCCGCCTCGAGCAGCGGCCCTATCCACTCGCCCGGCGACGGCCGCTGAGAGGGCTGCGGAAGCAAGCCTCGCTGGGCGAGCCACCACAGTTGGCCCGACACCGTCCCGATGGCGGTGCTGTCGGTGTCGGTGAGTGTTCTGGCGAACAGCCGTATCGCCAGGAGCGCGAACTTGTAGGAATCGCTGCCGGTGGTGGCGCGGGGCTCGCCCGGGGGCGCCTGCCAGTCGGGCGTCTCGGCCTGGGGCAGCGCGCTCCGGCCGTGGATGCGCATCGCGTCGCAGTCGATGAAGAAGCAGGTCGGTTCCGGCCCCTGGCTGAACAGCAGGTTTTGCGGTGAGAGATCACCGACCACCACTCCCAATGTGTGGAGCCGGGCCAGGGTGTAGGCCAGGTCGATGAGAAACCGCACCCGTTGCCGGTCGGTGAAGGCCGGACCGGTCCCGTGCAGCAAGTTGACGCTGTCGGGATTGAGCAGGAATTGCACGCCTTGCAGTTTCCACTGGCGATGCGCACCTTTTCCGATGACCATGTGGAGTTCCGAGGGCACCTCCCTCATCACGAAGCCGCATACTTTGCCGGCATCCGTCACCAGTCCCGCAGGCCAGGCCAACCGGTCGGCGATCCATTTGCCGTCGGCCTCGGGAAGCGAGCCGAGGAACGCCACCATCGTCTCCAGGGCGGTGACGTCCAGATCTGGCAGGACATGCGGGTGATATTCCTTGAAGACGGCGGGCCATACACGGTTCACACGGACGTTCGGAGCCTTCCACACAGTGCCCTGACCACCCTGGCTCAGCTCGGCGAGCGGCCCTAGTTCATCCTTGCGCAGCCGTGGCACCGTCATCCCGTATCACTGGGCCTTTCCCCGCACGGATGGTCGCGGCCGGATGGCCAGCAGCGTGCGGTCGTCGTCGAACGTCTCCCGGGAGAAGTCCAGAACATGGGCGAACTCCAGCGGGGAAGGCCACGAGGAGCGGCTCAGGAACCGGTCGAAGAGCTGCCCCACCTGGCCCTGTCCGTCCCCCAGCGGATCACCGAAACCATCGGTCCCCACCAGCAGGACCTCGCCGCGGGTGACGCTGAACCGCTGCGGCAGCACCTCGGCCGGCACTCGGGGCAACGGGTTCACCGCGTTCGATACCACGACGTCACCGTCGCTGGTCTTGCGTCCCAGCACCGGGCGGTATCCGCAGGAGTCCAGCAGCCAGGCGCCGGAGTCCCCGATCTGTACCGCTTCCGCCTTCAGGCGGTCACCCGCCGGGGTGACCACACCCGCCACCAGAGTGGTCGCCAGCAGCCGTGCGGTCGCCGCAGAGTCCCTGCCGTCCACGCCCGGCAGCCGGGACGCGTACTCGACGAGATGCCAGGCCGTGTCACCGATGGCTTCCGTCCAGTCCGGTGCCGTCCCCGAGTCCAGCTGCCGCAGCAGCAGCCTCACGACCGTCCGGCACGCCGAGGCGGCGCCGATGTGTGCGTACGGGGCGCTGGAGACGCCGTCCGCCACCGCGAACACCACCGCCCCGGTACGCGGGTGGGCCACTACCACCGCGTCGTCCTGCCGGGGTATCCCCCCGTAGCGGTGGGAGTACCCGCGTACGGAGGCCAGACGAATCGTCGCCGTGTCGGACGACCAGCCGTCGCACAGGAAGTCAGGCCGATACTCGATGTCGTACGCGGAGGGTTTGGGCTCGAATTCCATGATCGGCCGATCGATGACGACCGGCTGGAATTCCGGGATCGTGGCTTGCCCCGGTGAGCCCCGGGACGGCCGTGCCGGCTGCTCCACCTCGGGCTCCTCGTGTGCGTCGGCCTCTGGGCCGCTGTTGCGGAACAAGCAACGGGCCCAGCGGAACAACAGCAGCCCGATCACGACGTCGACGGCACGCTTCCTTCGTCGGCGGCCCATGTCACACCACGTCTATCGCAAGGGTGAAGCCCTGAGGGGGGTTGACAGTCAGCTGTGGCTGTTGGGTATCCAGTGTGGGGACCGAACTGACGATGCTCTTGGTCAGCTCCGAACAGAACTTCGCGATGGAATCCCCGACGTTCGCTCCGGGGATCGAGACGTAGGCGAATTCCTGGCGAGTGGCGACCTTGAGGATCGTGCCCGGCTCCGCCTCCCCGATGCCACAGGCGATGATGTTGGGTGCGGCTCGGGTGACGGTCCGGTCGGTCAACCGCGCGTGAGGAGTGAGCCAGTCCTCCTCGTCGTTGGGCTGGCCGTCGCTCAGGAAGAACACGGCCGGGCGGTGCACCTGGTATTGCTGCCCCTTGAGTGCCTGCACGTCTCTGGGGATACGGGTGAGCAGGTCGGTGAACGCGGCCTGATAGCTGGTGGTGTACGACGC
Organism: Streptomyces sp. UNOB3_S3; assembly: GCF_020740895.1. Lineage (GTDB taxonomy): Bacteria > Actinomycetota > Actinomycetes > Streptomycetales > Streptomycetaceae > Streptomyces. The sequence continues at coordinate 3,849 of NZ_JAILXP010000469.1, forward strand.
GGTGAGCCGCGGGATGGCCTCGACGAACCGGAGGTCGACCAGGGGCAGCCGTTCGCTGACGTCGTCGGAGAAACCGATCACCGAGAAGCGGACCTTGGAGGCGACCATCGGTTCGCCGAGCAGGGCCTGATGCAGGGAGTCCAGTCCCGCGTTCAGGTCGTCCATGTGCGGTGCCATGGAGCCCGACTCGTCGGCCAGCACATAGACGGGAAGCAACTGGCCGCGGACATCGCTCATGGGAGGGTTCCTTTCCCGAGGAGAGTCGTGTTTGTCTTCGTGCGCTGGAAGCCGGGCGGCGTCTCCATCGCCAGGCTCGGGCTGCCGGAGAGCACCATGCGGCCGAATCCGAGGACGCTGGCCGTCAGGAACGCCGCGAACCGCCGTGCCCCCGTTCGCGGGGCCACCCCTGGCAGCGCGGTGAACGCGGTGTCCGGCCCCGTGGCGATCCGCGAGATGATCTCCGGGTCGGCGTCGCCCAGACCGGCAGCGACGATGTTCGGTGCGTAGCGCTGGGTGGCCCGGTCCACCAGTTGCCGGTAGGCGGCCGCCCAGGGCTCACCCTTCTGCGGCGTGCTGCTGGAGAAGAAGAAAACCAACGGCCGGTGGACCCGCTGCCCCTCGCCCTTCAGCTCGTCCACATCGCGCGGCACGCGGTTCAGCAACTCCTCGAAGACCGCACTGTACGAGGCCGAGGCTCGTGCCCGTAGCCGGTCCCGCTCGCCGCACAGGCGGGCGTCCTCCGCGAAACCGATGACGGACAGCCGTACCGAGGCGGCGACCGCAGGCTCCGCCGCCAGGGCGGTGCGCAGTTCTTCCAGGCCGTCGTTGAGATCGCCGAGGAACCCGGCGGTCGCCGCGGACTCGTCCAGCACCGCGTAGACCGGGATGACGCCGTTCGGTGCCGCTTGGACCGGGCCTGCGGGGACCACGGTCGGCGCGTTCGTGTCCTTCGAGGCCGGAGCATCGTCCACCGTTCCTGGGACGGTGGCCCTTGAGAGATCCAGATCCGGCGGCAGCGGTTCGTCCCAGGCGGTCGGGTCGGGGGGTGGCGGAACCGGCCCGGCGGGGT
>NZ_JAILXP010000047.1 GCF_020740895.1 Streptomyces sp. UNOB3_S3
CCACAGCAACCGCGCACCGCGCCCCCTGGACCAGCCCCCGCCGCCTATCGGCCACTTCCCGCCCGACGGTGGGGAGTTCACCGGTACCGTCGGCGCATGGCAAGCGATGTGATCGTGGTCGGTGCCGGGGTCATCGGCCTGACCAGCGCGGTCGTGCTGGCGGAGCGCGGCCGGCGCGTCGAGGTGTGGACCCGTTCGCCGTCCTCGGAGACCACCTCGGCGGTGGCCGGGGGCCTGTGGTGGCCGTACCGGATCGAACCGCGCGACCGGGCCGGCGACTGGGCGCTCGCCTCCCTCGCGGTCATGACCGGCCTGGCCGGGCGGCCCGAACGCACCGGGGTGCGCCTGGCCGAGGGGACGCACGCCGGCCAGGCCCCGGGGGAGCTGGGCGCGTGGGCGGCCCGGGTGCCGGGGCTGCGGGCCGCAGGCGCGGGAGAGCTGCCGCGCGGCTACGACCGGGGGGTGCACGCCCGCCTGCCGTTGCTGGACATGGCCACCCATCTCGACTACCTGACACGGCGGTTGGGCGCTGCGGGCGGCACCGTCGCCGTCCGCCCGGTCGCCTCGCTCGCGCAGGCCGCCCGCTCGGCGCCCGCCGTGGTCAACTGCACCGGCCTGGGCGCCCGCGACCTGGTCCCCGACCCGGCGGTGCACCCGGTGCGGGGCCAGCTCGTCGTGGTCGAGAACCCCGGCATCGCCGAGTGGTTCACCGCCGCCGACGACACCGGGGCCGACACCGTCTACGTCTTCCCCCAGCCCTACGGCGCCGTCCTCGGCGGCACCGCCCAGGAGCACGTCTGGGACCGGGCCCCCTCGCCCTGCACGGCCCAGGCGATCATCAGCCGCTGCTCCCGCGTCTTCCCCCGCCTGGCCCGCGCCCGTGTCCTCGGCCACCGCGTGGGCCTGCGCCCGGCCCGCCCGCGCGTCCGCCTGGAGGCCGAGCCCCTGCCGGGCGGCGGCCGGCTCGTCCACAACTACGGCCACGGCGGGGCGGGCATCACGGTCTCCTGGGGGTGCGCCCTGGAGGCGGCGGACCTGGTGGAGGCGGCCACGCCGTCTTGACAGCGCGGGCCCGGACGGAATGCTGTACCGCGTGACGCACCTGCCCGCACCCCTGACCGGCGTCGTCCCTCCGCTCTGCACCCCCCTCACCCCCGGCGGCGAGGTGGACGTCCGCTCCCTCGTCTCGCTCGTCGAACACCTGCTGGACGCCGGGGTCCACGCGGTGTTCGCCCTCGGCACCAGCGGCGAGGCCGCCTTCCTCAGCGACGTCCAGCGCGACGAGGTGCTGCGGGTCACCGTCGAGGCGGTGGCCGGACGGGTGCCCGTGCTGGCCGGCGTCATCGACATGACCACGGCCCGGGTCGTCGACCGGGCCCTGTCCGCCGCCGCCCACGGCGCCGACGCGCTCGTCGCCACCGCGCCCTTCTACGCCGGGACGCACCCCGCCGAGACCGCCGACCACTTCCGCCGGATCCGGGCCGCCGTGGGCCTCCCGCTGATCGCCTACGACATCCCCCGGAACGTCCACAGCAAGCTCACCGCGCCCGTCCTCCTCCGTCTCGCCGAGGACGGCACCCTCGCCGGGCTCAAGGACAGCAGCGGCGACCTGGGCGCCTTCCGCCGCCTGCTGGTCGCCCTGCGCGAGCGCGGCCTCGACCGCACCTTCGCCGTGCTCACCGGCTCCGAACTCACCGTGGACGCGGCCCTGCTGGCGGGCGCCCACGGCGTCGTCCCCGGGCTGGGCAACGTCGACCCCGCCGGGTACGTACGGCTGTACGACCACGCGCGGGCCGGGCGCTGGCGGGCGGCGGCGGCCGAGCAGGACCGGCTCGCGGCGCTGTTCGCCCTCGTCGACGCGGGGGACACCGCCACGATGAGCGGCGGCGCCGCCGCGCTCGGCGGCTTCAAGGCCGCGCTGCGTGCGCTCGGGGTCATCGACTGCGCGGCGACGGCCGCGCCCCAGCGGCCGCTGTCCGAGGAGGCCGTGGCCGAGGTCCGCCGGCGGCTGACGGAGGGCGGGCTGCTCACATAGCGCGGGCTGCTCACGCAGCACGGGCTGCTCACGTAGCGCGGACGACTCAGGTGGCGCGGGATTCCTGCCGAAGACGAACGGTGCGGTGAGGGGACCGGCCCCCTCACCGGAGGACGCCGACCGGTGGGAGAGAGCCGCACATGGACGAGGTGACCGCGCGCTACGTGGAGCAGTGCCGCGCCGACGGGAGCGGGCTGAGCGGGGCCGTGGCCGAGGCCGAGCTGCCGGCCTGTCTGCGCGACGCCCGGCTGCTGGCCCGCCCGCTGTTCGTCGGCGAGCCCGAGCTGCGGGCGGCGGCGGACGACCTGCTGGCCGTCTTCGACATCCTGGTCACCCTGCCCGACCGGCTCTTCGACGGCGACGTCGAGCGGTACTGGGCGGCCCTCGGCGGCGAGCCCCGGCTGGCCCCGCTGGTGCGGCGCCACGCCCGCGCCGGCCACCCGGCGGACCGCTTCGGCCGGGCCGACCTCCACCGCGACGAGCACGGCCGCTTCGCCCTGCTGGAGTTCAACATCGGCGGGGGAGTGGGAGGCTTCGAACTGGGCGAACTGCCCCGCTCCCTCGAAGCCGTGCCGTCCTTCGCCGCGTTCGCCGAGCGGTACGCGCTGCGGCACGTACGGACCGCCGAACACGTGGCCGCGACGCTGCGGGCCGTGGCGCCGCGCCCGTCCCCCGTCGTGGCCCTGGTGTTCGCCCCGGGGGCGCTGCCCCGGTACCGGCGGCCGGTCGCCGGCACCGTCGAGGTGCTGCAGGGCCAGGGGCTGGAGGTGGTCCTCGGCGAGCTGGGCGACGTGCGCGGCGACGGCGGGAAGCTGTACGTCGGCACGGCCCGGGCCGACGTGCTGCTGCGTTTCTTCTCGGTCGACGACACCGTCGGGCACGAGGACGGCCTCGACGCGATCACGCGCGCCCACGAGGAGGGGGCAGCGGTCCTGTGGACCGGGCTGGACAGCGTCCTGTTCACCAACAAGGGCGCCCTGGGCCTGCTGTCGGACCCCCGCTGCGACGCCGTGCTGTCGGAGCGGGAGCGGCGGGTGACGGAACGGATCCTGCCGTGGACCAGGCTGCTCACCGGGCCGCTGGTCGACCGGTGCGTCGAGGAGCGCGAACGGATGATCCTCAAGCCCTGCCGGGGCTTCGCGGGCTCGGGCGTCGTCGCGGGCTGGGCCTGCCCGGAACAGGAGTGGCGTGACGCCCTGCGCTCCGCCTCGGGCGGCGGGTTCGTCGTACAGCGCAGGGTCGTGCCCCGCCCGGAGCCGGTCGTCGACCCGGGGACGGGTGCGACCGAGGACTGGACGCCGGTCTGGGGCCTGTTCGTCACCCCCGACGGCTACGGCGGCAACGCCATCCGCGCGCAGCGCGCCACGGGGAGCGGCGTGATCGGCTACAGCACCAGCAGCGAGACCCTGGCCACCGTCGCCTTCACCCGGCCCGCCGGCGACGGGTCCGGTGGCGACGAGCCTGCCGGCGATCAGCTCGCCGCCGGTCAGCTCGCGGGCTCCGGCCGCGCCGTCGTGTCCCCGTGGAGCAGCCCCTGATGCCCGGCCCAGTAGGGCGTGCGCAGGGCGGTCTTGTCGACCTTGCCGATGGGGGTCAGCGGCAGCGCGTCGACGAACTCGAAGCTCGCGGGCAGATAGACGGGCCGCTCCAGCTCGTTCAGGACGCACTTGCGCAGCTCGTCGAGCTCGACGCGCGTCCCGGGAGCGGTGACGACGACGGCGTGCACGGCCTGCCCGTAGAACGGGTGCGGCACCGGGATCACCGCGGCGGCCCGCACCGCGGGATGGGTGGTCAGCGCGTTCTCCACCAGCGGTGAGTAGATGGTGGACCCGGCCTCCCCCGTGATGATCACGTCGTTGCGCCGGTCCATGAGGAAGAAGTAGCCCTCCTCGTCCCGGTAGCCGAGGTCGCCGGTGCGCAGCCAGCCGCCCGGGTGGAACGCGGCGGCGGTGGCCTCCGGCTGGTTGAGGTAGCACTCCATGACGCGCGGCCCGCGCGCGCAGATCTCGCCGACCTCCCCCGGCGGCAGGGTCCGGCCCTGGTCGTCGCGGACGTCCGTCTCCATGTCGGGGAAGGCGCGCCCCACCGAGCGCAGCAGCCTGCCGTTGCCCACGAGGTGGTCGGGCGAGTCCAGCGCCGTGAGGCCGAACGCCTCCGTCTGGGCGTAGAGCTGCCACAGCACCGGCCCGAACCGGTCGAGGGCCTGCTGGAGCCGGTCCGGGGTGATCGGGCTGGCCCCGTACATGACGCGGCGCAGCCGCGAGCAGTCGACGCCGGCCAGCGCCGGGTGGTCGAGCAGCCGGTAGAGCATCGGGGGCATCAGCATCATGGCGGTGATCGGCTCGTTCTTCAGCGCCTCGATCACGGCCTCCGGGGTGAAGCGGTCCAGGAGGGTGAGCGTGCTGCCCTGGGCCAGGCTCGTCAGCGCGTACAGCCCGCCGACGTGGGCGACCTGACTGGTCACCAGCAGCCGCACCGGCTCCGGCAGGAACGGGTGCGCCAGGATCGTCCGGTACATCCGGTGCCGGTGGAGGATGCTCTTGGTGAGCCCCGTGGTCCCGCCGGAGCACAGCACCGTCTCCACCTGCCCGGCGTCCGCCCACTCCGCGTCGTCGGCCGGGCGCGCCCGCCGGACGGCGTCCATCAGGTCCGGTGCCGGCCCGCCGGACCCCAGCGACCACAGGCGGGCCCCGGGGAAGGCGCTCGTGACCGCGTCGGCGCAGGTCTCCGAGATCCGGTCGTCGACGATCAGGGCGTCGGCGGGGGCGTTCGCGGCGACGCTGGCGTACTCGGCGGGCCCCCGGTCCACCGGCATCGGCAGGAACCGTGCCCCCGCCAGATGCGCCGCGAACGGCACGCACACCGCCTCGGCGCGGTTGCCGCTGGCCAGCGCGATGGTGGTGCCCGGGCCCAGGCCGAGCGAACGGAACGCCGTGGCCATGCGGCGAATCGTTTCTGCCAGCTCGGTGTAGGTCATCCGGACATCCCGGTACACCACGGCCTCCCGGGCCCCGAAACCCGGGAACACCTCGTCCACCAGCCAAGCGGCGTAGCTGCGCCCTGCCACTCCGTCCGAGCCGCCCATGAGCCCGCCTCCTCTTCCGGTTCCGGTAACCGCCCCTGGTCGGTGGAGGACGGGACATCAGGGGGACGACGCCGCGCGCTGTGGACGGGCGTCGTCCCGTCTGATCGATGGCCGGTAGGAGTGCGGGTCTCACCGGGAACGCCACTCATTCATCCGGTCGGGTGCGCGATTGGCTTTCCCGGTAGCCCGGGTTGTGGGCAATCGTCCCGCAAGGCGGGACGGCTGGGCGCAACCCGACCACCGGGCCGCACCCGAACCGCGCGCCCCGCTTACCGGCCCTGCGGCCCCAGCAGCCCCGCGCGCCGCAGCGCGTCCGCCATCGCCCCGTCCGCCGCCGGAGCAGCGGCCTGGCGGCCGCCCTCCGCCCGGCGGGGCCGCGGGGCGCCGCCCCGACGCGGGGCGTTCCCGCGCTCCGCGCGCTCACGCGGCGTGCCACCGCCACCGCCGCCGCGCGTCGCCGGCGCGGCGTCGTCGTCCAGACGGAGCGTCAGCGAGATCCGCTTGCGCGGAATGTCGACATCCATCACCTTCACCCGCACGATGTCACCCGGCTTGACCACATCGCGCGGGTCCTTCACGAACGTCTTCGACATCGCCGACACGTGCACCAGGCCGTCCTGGTGGACGCCCACGTCCACGAAGGCGCCGAAGGCCGCGACATTGGTGACGACGCCCTCCAGCAGCATCCCCGGCGTCAGGTCGCCGATCTTCTCGACGCCCTCCTTGAACGTGGCCGTCCTGAACGCGGGCCGCGGGTCGCGGCCCGGCTTCTCCAGCTCGCGGAGGATGTCCGTCACCGTGGGCAGACCGAAGGAGTCGCTCACATAGTCCTCGGGACGCAGCGAGCGCAGCGTCGTCGTGTTGCCGATGAGCGCGGCGACGTCGCCGCCCGTGGTCTTCACCATGGACCGCACCACGGGGTACGCCTCGGGGTGGACGCTGGAGGCGTCCAGCGGGTCGTCCCCGCCGCGGATGCGGAGGAAGCCGGCGCACTGCTCGTACGCCTTGGGGCCCAGGCGGGACACGTCCTTCAGGGCACGGCGGGAGCGGAAGGGGCCGTTGGCGTCGCGGTGGGCGACGATGTTCTCGGCGAGGCCGCCGCTGATGCCGGAGACCCGGGAGAGCAGCGGCGCGGAGGCGGTGTTGACGTCGACGCCGACGCCGTTGACACAGTCCTCGACGACCGCGTCCAGCGAGCGGGACAGCTTCACCTCGGACAGGTCGTGCTGGTACTGGCCGACGCCGATCGACTTCGGGTCGATCTTCACCAGCTCGGCGAGCGGGTCCTGGAGCCGGCGGGCGATGGAGACCGCGCCGCGCAGGGAGACGTCGAGTTCCGGCAGCTCCTGCGAGGCGAAGGCGGACGCGGAGTAGACCGAGGCGCCGGCCTCGGAGACCATCACCTTCGTCAGCTTCAGCTCCGGGTGACGGGCGATCAGGTCGGCCGCCAGCTTGTCGGTCTCGCGGGAGGCCGTGCCGTTGCCGATCGCGACGAGCTCCACGTCGTGCTCGCGGGCGAGCCGGGCCAGGGCGGCGAGCGCGGCGTCCCACTTGTTCTGCGGGACGTGCGGATAGATGGTCTCGGTGGCGGCGACCTTGCCGGTCGCGTCCACGACGGCGACCTTCACGCCCGTGCGGAAGCCCGGGTCGAGGCCCATCGTGGCGCGGGTGCCGGCGGGGGCGGCGAGCAGCAGGTCGCGCAGGTTCGCCGCGAAGACGCGGACGGCCTCGTCCTCGGCGGCCTGGCGCAGCCGCAGCCGCAGGTCGATGCCGAGGTGGGTCTGGACCCGGGTGCGCCAGGCCCAGCGCACCGTGTCGCCCAGCCACTTGTCGGCCGGGCGACGGTGTTGCCAGGGGTTCGCGATCCCGAAGCGCCGGGCGATCATCTGCTCGTAGGCGCTGGGGCCCTCGGTGGTCTCCTCCGGGGCCTGCGGCTCCAGGGCGAGGTCGAGGACCTCCTCCTTCTCGCCGCGCAGTATCGCCAGCACCCGGTGCGAGGGGAGCTCGGTGAAGGGCTCGGCGAAGTCGAAGTAGTCGGCGAACTTCGCGCCCGCCTCCTCCTTGCCCTCGCGCACCTTCGCGGCCATCCGCCCGCGCGACCACATGCGCTCGCGCAACTCGCCGATCAGGTCGGCGTCCTCGCCGAACCGCTCGGTGAGGATCGCGCGGGCGCCCTCCAGCGCGGCGGAGGTGTCCGCGACGCCCTTGCCGGCGTCGACGAACGCGGCGGCCGCCGCCGACGGCTCGACGCCGGGGTCGCCCAGCAGGCCGTCGGCCAGTGGCTCCAGCCCGGCCTCGCGGGCGATCTGCGCCTTGGTGCGCCGCTTGGGCTTGAAGGGCAGGTAGATGTCCTCCAGGCGGGCCTTGGAGTCGGCCTCGCGGATCCGGGCCTCCAGCGCCTCGTCCAGCTTGCCCTGGGAGCGCACGGACTCGAGGACCGCCGCCCGGCGGTCCTCCAGCTCCCGCAGATACCGCAGCCGCTCCTCCAGGGTGCGCAGCTGGGCGTCGTCGAGCGCCCCGGTCGCCTCCTTGCGGTAGCGCGCGACGAACGGCACGGTGGAACCGCCGTCGAGCAATTCGACGGCGGCCCGCACCTGCCGCTCCCGCACGCCGAGCTCCTCGGCGATCCTGCCTTCGACCGACGTCGACGTCGTCACGATCACGCTCCGCTTTCCCTGTTCCGCGGCGGGTTCCCGCCGCGCCGAACCGCGATCTGCATTGTGGCAGGTGCCGGTGACAGCGCCCGCGCGGCGCCCCCGGGGCGGGCTGTCCCCGCAGGCCGGCTATCCCCGCAGGTCGGACGGGAAGGCGCCGCCCTGCACCAGGGTCGTGGTGTAGCCCTGCGCCAGCTCGGTCAGCCGTGCGACACCGGCGGCGCCCAGGTGCTCGTAGGGGGCGCGGTCCAGGCGGTCCGTCTCGTCCTCCAGCTCCTCGCGCTGCGCGACGCCGGCCTTGGTCAGCGTGCCGTCGGCGTTCAGCAGCCCGCGCTCCACCAGCCGCTCCCGGCCGGCGGCCAGGTCCTCCTCGCTCCAGCCGCGCGTGCGCAGCAGCCACTTGTGGGACATGCCCTTGCCGGTGGCGGAGTGGGTCAGGATCGCCTCGACCGGGTCGATGCCGGCCTGGACGAGGACGATCAGGTGGCCGTCGCCGCGGTACTCGCGCAGCAGCGTGGTGGCGTGCCACAGCGCCAGGTGCGGGGCGTCCGGCACGGGCAGGTCGGCGTGGGCGGCGTACAGCGTGCGCATGGACCGGTCGCAGGCCTCGGTGGCCCGCAGCGCGAGCTCCGCGGCCTCGGCCATCTCCGCGGAGGCGACGGTCTCCTCGCCGAGCAGCCGCCGCAGCTGGGCGTCGGCGGCGCGCAGCCGCGCGGCCAGGACGTCCTCGGGGGAGGCGATGTCCCAGACGGCGGGGATGTGCCGGGAGATCAGCTCGTGGCTGAAGCTGAAGAACGAGGCCGTCACCGCGCCCGGACCGACCCGGCCGAAGGCGGCGGCGCGCCCCGCGATGTAGGCGGGGCCCCAGTTCTCGCCGGCGCCGATGCCGATGGCGCTCATCTCCCGCTGGAGCTCCGGGGAGAAGTACTGGGCCGAGTGGTAGGGGTTGAGGAAGGCATGGCAGCGCCGTGCGGCGCCGTCGGGCAGAGAGGTCATGCCCCGTACCGTACGGACTGGTCGGTACGGGAGAAAGGACGAGCGTCACAGCCGCCGCCACCGCTTCCGGAGGGTGGCAGGAAAGGTGGGGAACCCGTCATTGCCGCCATGCCGGACGGGCCGTCAGCATGGTCGGCATGAGAACCCGCACGGTCCTGATCGTCCTCTACGAGGGGATCCAGCCCCTCGATGTCACCGGCCCCATGGAGGTGTTCGCCGGAGCCCGGCACACCGCCGGTGCCGAGGGCGGCTACGAGGTGCGCACCGCGACGATCGACGGCGAGCCGGTCCGCAGCACCAGCGGGCTGAGGATGGCCCCCGACGCGGCTCTCGACGACTGTGCCGTGCCGGACCTGTTGGTCGTGCCCGGCGGGGAGGGGGCGCTGGAGCCCGATCCCCGGATCGTGGCCTGGCTGCGCGACAACGGCCCCCGGGCCGGACGGCTGCTCTCCGTCTGCACCGGCGCGTTCCTGCTCGCCGCGGCCGGGCTGCTCGATGGCCTGCGCGCGACCACCCACTGGGCGTACTGCGACCGGTTCGCCGAGCGCTTCCCGCGGGTGCGGCTGGACCCCGAGCCCATCTTCGTGCGCGACGGCCGTGTCGCCACCTCGGCCGGGGTGACGGCGGGCATAGACCTGGCCCTCGCCGTCGTCGAGGAGGACCACGGCCGGGAGATGGCCCTGACCATCGCCCGCCATCTCGTCGTCTTCCTCCGGCGTCCCGGCAACCAGCGGCAGTTCAGCGTCCCGCTCGCCGCCCAGACCGCCGGGCGGCCGACGCTGCGCGACGTCCAGCACTGGGTCGTGGAGCACCTCCGCGCCGACCTGTCGGTGGAGGCGCTCGCGGACCGCGCGGGCCTGTCGCCCCGGCACTTCGCCCGGGCCTTCCGGGACGAGGTGGGGACGACGCCGGGGCGCTACGTCGACCTGGTGCGCCTGGAGGCCGCCCGGCGGCTGCTGGAGGACACCGGGCAGGGCGTCGAGGAGGTCTCCCGCGCCTGCGGCTACGGCACGCCCGAGGCGATGCGGCGGGCCTTCGTCCGGGCCCTGGGCGCGGGACCGGCCGAATACCGGCGCCGCTTCCGGCCCGTGAACCCCCCTCAGCACGTTCTCGCCTGAACCTGAACCTGAACCTGAACGACAACGAACGACTGCGGAAGAAGGCTTTGCCATGCAGATCGCCATCCTGCTCTACCCCGGTTTCACCGCCCTCGACGCGGTGGGCCCCTACGACACCCTCAGCCGTATCCCCGGCGCCGAGACCGTCTTCGTCGCCGAGCGGCCCGGCCCGGTGACCAACGAGAGCGGCAACCTCACGCTCGTCGCCGAACGTTCCCTCGCGGACGTGCCCCGCCCCGACATCGTTGTCGTGCCCGGCGGGCCGGACCGGAGCCTGCCGCTCGATCCCGGCCCCGTCCAGGAGTGGCTGACGGCGGTGGACCAGCACACCACCTGGACGACGTCGGTGTGCACCGGATCGCTGATCCTGGCCGCCGCCGGGCTGCTGACGGGCCGCCGGGCCACCTCCCACTGGCTGCACCTGGAGCAACTGGGCTCCCTGGGCGCCGAGCCGACGGGGGAGCGGGTCGTCTTCGACGGCAAGTACGTCACGGCCGCCGGGGTCTCCTCCGGCATCGACATGGGCCTCACGCTCCTCGGCCGGATCTCGGGCGACCGGACGGCCCAGTCCGTCCAGCTGATGATCGAGTACGACCCGCAGCCGCCGTACGACGCGGGCTCCCCGGAGAAGGCCCCCGCCGACCTCGTCGCCGAGTGGCGAGCCCGGCAAGGGGCGTGAGCTGAACGGCGCGCCCCAAAGGGGCGCGGGGAACTGCGCGACCAGCCCCCACCGGCCCGCGGCCGACCGGACCGCACCTCCAACGGAGCGCTGGGCGCGAGCTGGACCGTCCCGGACGGGGGTCTAGACGGTCCACTCGAACAGTGGAACCCGCCGCTCCAGAAAGGCGGCGACCCCCTCGGCGGTGTCGCCGCTGCCGCGCTCCCGCGCCGCCCAGTGGGCCACGCGGTCCGGCGCGGCCGGGCCCGCCGCGAACTCCTTGGCCGCCGCCTGCGTCAGCTGCGAGCGCGCCGCCAGCGTCGCCGCGAACGCGGCGACCCGCTCGTCCAGCGCGTCCGCCGGCCACACCTCGTCCACCAGCCCGGTGCGCAGGGCCCGTTCGGTATCGATCAGCTCGGCCGAAAAGAGCAGGTACTTGGCGGTCGCCGGGCCGACCAGCTCCACCAGCCGCCGGGTGGTGGTCGCCGGGTAGACGATGCCCAGCCGCGCCGGGGTGACCCCGAAGGACGCGCCCTCGGCGGCGAACCGCAGATCGCAGGCGACCGCGAGCTGGCAGCCGCCGCCCACGCAGTGGCCGCGCACGGCCGCGATCGTCGGCTTGGGGAACGCCGCCAGCGCCTCCTCCGCCGCCACCGCCAGGTCCCGCGAGCCCACGCCGCCGTCGGCGGCCAGCGTGGCGATGTCCGCGCCCGCGCAGAACGTGCCGCCCTCGCCGGTCAGCACCAGCACCCGGACCGCCGGGTCGGCGGCGCAGCGCGCGAGGAGCCCGGGCAGCTCCCGCCACATCCCGGTGGTCATGGCGTTGCGCTTGGCGGGGTTGACGATCCGGACGGTGGCGACGGCTCCATCGAGCTCGAGACGCAGTGCGGGCTCCATGGCCGGATGCTATCCGGGACCAGGAAGTCATGATCAAACAGTCTGCCGGGCGACAGCCGCGTGCGTGATCGGTCGAACCCCGCCGGAATCCGTCGATAGCCAATGACTTCTGGTCAGCTCACCGGAGCGGACGCCAGGGTTCCCAACACTCGGCACAGGTGGTCGGGCCACGGCGAGGGGTGGGATGCGGAGATGGAGATGCGCGGGGGACTCCCGCCCGGGCCGGGGCGGGCGATCGCGCCCCGCAGGCCCGCCGAGTACGACGGGAGCTGGCGCTGGACCGCTCCCGCGCTCGACCGGTCCGTCCCCGCGGCCCGGAGCGCGGTCCGCGAGCTGATCCGGCGTCGCGCGGTGCCGCTGCGCGAGGACCAGCTGTACGGGCTGCTGCTCATCGTCTCCGAACTGGTCACCAATGCCGTGCGGCACGCGGCGCTGCTCTCCCCGGAGGTGGCCGTGGAGGTCTCCGTGGGCCCGGAGTGGGTACGGGTGGCCGTCGAGGACAACCACCCGTACAGACCCGCGCCCATGGAGGCGTGCCCCGAGGACGAGCCGCGCACGGGCGGCCGGGGCCTGCTGCTGGTGCAGGCGACGGTGGAGGAGGCCGGCGGCTGCTACGACATCGAGCACACCGCCGGCGGCAAGGTGGTCTGGGCCGCCCTGCCGCTGCGCTTCCGGCCTACCAGCCCGCGGCGTCCCCGGTGACCTCGCGGATCGCCGGGCGGGCGGCGTCCAGGACGGTCATGAACCACGCCGAGAAGGGGTACTTCTCACGCAGCGCGTCGAGCTCGGCGGGGGTGACGAACGCGGTCTCCGCGATCTCGGAGGGGTCCGGGTCCGGCAGGGTCGTGACCGTGCCCACGAACAGGTGGTTGTACTCCTGCTCGACCAGGCCCGAGGCCGGGTCCGGGTGGTTGTAGCGGACGGTCCCGGCCTCGCGCATCAGCGCGGGCGCCAGGCCCAGCTCCTCACCGGTGCGGCGGGCGGCGGCGACGAAGGGCGGCTCGTCCGGGTAGGGGTGGCCGCAGCAGGTGTTCGACCAGACGCCGGGGGAGTGGTACTTCTCCAGCGCCCGGCGCTGGAGCAGCAGCCGGCCCGCGTCGTCGAAGAGAAAGACCGAAAAGGCCCGGTGCAGCCGGCCGGGGGCGATATGGGCGGAGAGCTTCTCGGCGGTGCCGATGGTTCTGCCGTTCTCGTCGACCAGCTCCAGCATGATCGGTTCGGCGGTGTCGGCGGCCCCGGGACGCCCGTCCGAGTCGGCGGAGCGGCCCTTGGCAGATGTGATCGGCATTGACCATCCTCATTGTCGGTCTTCCACCTTCAAGTCTGCCGTACGGAATGCCCACGACCACGGCGGATGAGTCATCGGTCCGATCATTCGACTGATCGGACCGGCCATCGGCCGGCCGGGGCCCGGTGGCAGGTCTCAGTGGCAGAGACCGGCCTCGTGCCCGGCGTGCCCGCCGGGCTCCAGCTGGAAGGTGCAGCGCTCCACGGCGAAGTGCTCGCCGAGGCAGTCCTGAAGGTCGTGCAACATCTTCTCCTGCCCCGCCGAGTCCAGCGCGCCGGGGTCCACCACCACGTGCGCCGAGAGCACCGGCATCCCCGATGTGATCGTCCACACATGCAGATCGTGGAGGCCCCGCACCCCGGGCAGGGCCAGGATGTGCGCCCGCACCTCGTCGATGTCGACGTTCCTCGGCGCCGCCTCCAGCAGCACGTCCAGCGCCTCGCGCAGCAGCTTCACCGTGCGCGGCACGATCATCAGGCCGATCAGCAGGGAGGCGACCGGGTCCGCCCGCGTCCAGCCCGTCACCATGATCACCAGGGCGGAGGCCACCACGGCCAGGGAGCCCAGGGCATCCGAGAGGACCTCCAGGAAGGCGCCCCGCACGTTCAGGCTCTCCTTGCTGCCCCGCAGCAGCAGGGCCAGCGAGACACCGTTGGCGACCACGCCGACCAGGCCGAAGACGACCGTCCGCGCGCCGGGCACCGGCGCGGGTTCCGCGAGCCGCTCGACGGCCTCGACGAGGACGTAGCCGCCGACGCCGAGCAGCAGCACACAGTTCAGCAGGGCGGCGAGGATCTCGGCCCGGGCGTAGCCCCAGGTGCGTCTGCCGGTGGGCGGGCGGGCGGCGAAACGAATCGCCACCAGGGCCATGGAGACCCCGATCGCGTCCGTGGCCATGTGGCCCGCCTCGGCGAACAGCGCGAGCGAACCGGTCAGCGCGCTGCCCACGGCGTAGACCAGCAGCACGGTCAGGGTGATGCCCAGCGCGATCCGCAGCCGCCCCTTGTGGGCGGCCGCGGCCGTGCCGGTCGCACCGGGCGGGGGTCCCCCGTGCGAGTGGCCGTGGTGGTGACCCGCTCCCATGCCCGCCGCCTTCCGAAGCCGTCGGCGGCCGTCGTCGCCGCCCGGCCGGCGGGCACCCGCCGGCCGGGCCCAGTCAACTACGGGCGGGCGGGGTATCGGGCAACGCCCCGCCGACACCCCCGAGCGACCCCTCTGACCTGCGATGAAGCCCCCTTGCGGGGATCAGGGCCGGCGTGCCCCGGGGTGGTGGAGGCACCAGCCCTCCCAGGCCGAGGCGACCATGTCGCGGAGGTCGTGGCGGGCGCTCCAGCCCAGCTCCTTCGCGATCAGCTCGTTGGACGCCACGACACGCGCCGGATCACCCGGACGGCGCGGGGCGGTCTCGGGCGTCAGCTCCGGGCGTCCGGTGATCTCGCCGATCAGGT
The DNA here is from genome assembly GCF_020740895.1 of Streptomyces sp. UNOB3_S3. Classification (GTDB taxonomy): domain Bacteria; phylum Actinomycetota; class Actinomycetes; order Streptomycetales; family Streptomycetaceae; genus Streptomyces. The sequence goes on from NZ_JAILXP010000047.1 coordinate 14,180, forward strand.
CGGCCATCTCCCGGACGGACACCCCGAGCCCGGTGCCGACGTTCAGCGTGAGGTCGCCCGCGCCCGGCCGCTCGGCCAGCCGGCGGGCGGCGGCGAGGTGCGCGGTCGCCAGGTCCTCGATGTGGATGTAGTCACGGACGCAGGTGCCGTCCGGGGTGGCGTAGTCGTCACCGAAGATCAGCGGGCGCTCGCCCCGGGTGACGCGGTCGAACATCATCGGGATGATGTTGAAGATCCCGGTGTCGGCCAGCTCCGGCCGGGCCGCGCCCGCCACGTTGAAGTAGCGCAGGCACGCCGTGGCGATGCCGTGCGCGGCGCCCGTGGCCCGGACGAGCCACTCGCCGGCGAGCTTGGTCTCGCCGTACGGGTTGATCGGCAGACAGGGCGTCCGCTCGGTGACCAGGTCCACGTCGGGCATGCCGTAGACGGCCGCCGAGGACGAGAAGACGAAGCTGCGGACCCCGGCCGCGACCACGGCCTCCAGCAGCACGGTCAGCCCGTGGATGTTCTCCCGGTAGTACAGCAGGGGCTTCTCGACCGACTCGCCGACCTGCTTCTTCGCCGCGAGGTGCACCACCCCGGTCACCCCGAGCCCGGTGAGCGTGCGGTCGAGCAGCTCACGGTCCAGCACCGAGCCCCGCACCAGCGGGACCGACTCCGGCAGCCGGCCGGCCACGCCCGAGGACAGATCGTCCAGGACGGCCACCCGTTCTCCGGCCTCCGTCATCGCTCGCGCCACATGCGCCCCGATGTACCCAGCTCCGCCTGTGATCAGCCACGTCATGACGGCACCCTATTCCAGCCATCGGACGGGAAACGTTTCGTCCGTCCGTGGGAACCGCCCGGACGTTCCGGACGTCCTGATAGGGGCCGGTTCCCGGGCCGCCGCCCGGGTCGGGAACGCCCGGGTGCACGTGCGGTGAACTCGGCCTTCCGGTGATCCGATAGCCTCTGCCGTCGTGCCGTGCGCCGCCCCGCAGAGCCGGGCCCGGCGCGGTACGCCAGCCGCCCGCCGCGTCCCGCGGCCGCACGGCGGCCACGCCAGCCGCAAGGAGTGAGTTCGTCTGTCGACCGCCATCCTCATCGGTCCGCCGCCCGCCGGCTCCTCGCTGGAGGACGACCTGCGGGCGCTCGGCTTCGACGTGCGCACCGCGACCGGTGCCGCCGGCGCGGCCGGGGAGCTCGCCGCGGTCCCGGCCGCCGAGCGGGTCGCCGTCGTCGACCCCCGCTTCACGGGACACGTCCACGCCCTGCGCCTGGCCCTGACCGACCCCCGCTTCCCGGCGGGCGCCGTGACCGGCGCCCTGACGGTCCAGGCCGAGGCACGCGGCCCGCTGGCGCGGGCGCTGACCGAGACGACGGGCGCGAGCCCGGCCGCTCGGGCCGACGGCACCGACGCGGCCGCCCGGCGGGAGCCCTCGCGCCCGGCCGCGCCGGGCGAGACCGGTGCCGAGAGCGCGGGCCGGCCGTCCGGCGGCGGCAGCCTGCCCGACGAGCTCGCCGCCCGGCTGGAAGCCGCCGGCGTCCCCGTGCACCGCCCCGAGCTGGGTGTGCTCGTCGCCGAGCTGCCCGAGGGCGCGGACGCCCGCGCGAAGGCGCTGGCGGAGGTCGACGCCGTCGACGACGAAGCCGTACGGCTGCGCGCCGCCGTGAAGTCCCGCGACGGCTTCTTCACCACCTTCTGCGTCAGCCCCTACTCCCGGTACATCGCCCGCTGGTGCGCCCGCCGCGGTCTCACCCCCAATCAGGTGACGACCGCGTCCCTGCTGACGGCGCTGATCGCGGCCGGCTGCGCGGCCACCGGCACCCGGCCCGGGTTCGTCGCGGCGGGCGTGCTGCTGATCGCCTCGTTCGTCCTGGACTGCACCGACGGCCAGCTCGCCCGCTACTCGCTCCAGTACTCGACGCTCGGCGCCTGGCTCGACGCGACCTTCGACCGGGCCAAGGAGTACGCCTACTACGCGGGCCTGGCGCTCGGCGCCGCCCGTGGCGGGGATGACGTCTGGGCCCTCGCGCTCGGCGCCATGGTCCTCCAGACCTGCCGGCATGTCGTCGACTTCGCCTTCAACGAGGCCAACCACGACGCCACCGCCAACACCAGCCCCACCGCCGCCCTCTCCGGCCGGCTCGACAGCGTCGGCTGGACCGTCTGGGTCCGGCGCATGATCATCCTGCCCATCGGTGAGCGCTGGGCGCTGATAGCGCTGCTCACGGCGCTGACCACCCCCCGGGTGACCTTCGTCGTCCTGCTGATCGGCTGTGCCTTCGCCGCCTGCTACACCACCGCCGGCCGGGTGCTGCGCTCGCTCACCCGCAAGGCGAAGCGCACCGACCGCGCCGCCGGGGCGCTCGCGGACCTCGCGGACTCCGGCCCGGTGGCCGAGGCCGTGGGCCGCGTCCTGGGCCGCCGGGTGCCCGGCGGCTCGTACAGCGCGCCCTACTGGGCGCTGCTCGCCGCCGCGGCCCTGTTCGTCTGGCCGCTGGCCGCCGGGAACCTGGGCACGTGGCGGGGGCTGCCCCCGGCCGTGGTGTACGCGCTGCTCGCGGGCGTCGCCGTGGCGCACGCCCTCAAGGGACCGCTCGACTGGCTGGTCCCGCCCGTCTTCCGGGCCACCGAGTACGGGATCGTCCTGCTGCTCGCCGCCCGCTCCGGCGCCCCCGGCGCCCTGCCCGCGGCATTCGGGCTGGTCGCCGCGGTCGCCTACCATCACTACGACACGGTGTACCGCATCCGCGGCGGCACCGGCGCGCCCCCGCACTGGCTCGTACGGGCCATCGGCGGGCACGAGGGACGCGTGCTGGCGGTCACCGCCGCCGCCTCCCTGTGGCACGGCCGAGGCTTCACCATCGCGCTGACGGTCCTGGCGGCCGCCATCGCGCTCGTGGTGCTCAGCGAGAGCATCCGGTTCTGGGTGTCCTCCGGGGCGCCCGCAGTCCACGACGAAACAGGAGAACCCGCATGATCGGCCTCGTGCTGGCCGCCGGCGCCGGACGGCGTCTGCGCCCCTACACCGACACGCTGCCCAAGGCGCTGGTGCCGGTAGGGCCCGAAGGTTCGGAGGACTCGCTGACGGTCCTCGACCTGACGCTCGGCAACTTCGCCGAGGTCGGCCTGACCGAGGTCGCGATCGTCGTCGGCTACCGCAAGGAGGCCGTGTACGCGCGCAAGGAGGCGCTGGAGGCCAAGTACGGCCTCACGCTCACCCTGATCGACAACGACAAGGCCGAGGAGTGGAACAACGCCTACTCCCTGTGGTGCGCCCGTGACGTGCTCGGCCGCGGTGTGATCCTCGCCAACGGCGACACCGTCCACCCCGTCTCCGTCGAGAAGACCCTCCTCGCCGCCCGCGGCGACGGCAAGAAGATCATCCTCGCCCTCGACACGGTGAAGAACCTCGCCGACGAGGAGATGAAGGTCATCGTGGAGCCCGGCAAGGGCGTCCGGCGGATCACCAAGCTGATGGAGCCCGGCGACGCCACCGGCGAGTACATCGGCGTCACCCTGATCGAGGCCGAGGCCGCCGCCGAGCTGGCCGACGCCCTGAAGACCACCTTCGAGCGCGACCCCGACCTGTACTACGAGGACGGCTACCAGGAGCTCGTCCACCGCGGCTTCAAGATCGACACGGCCCCCATCGGCGAAGTGAAGTGGGTCGAGATCGACAACCACGACGACCTCGCCAAGGGCCGGGAGATCGCGTGCCAGTACTGACGAGGCTCATCCCCTCGCCGGTCGTCGTCGACATCCGCGCCGGAGCGCTGAACAACCTGGCGGGACTCCTCCACGACCAGCGGATCTCCAGCTCCGGCAAGCTGGCCATCGCCATCAGCGGCGGCTCCGGGGCGCAGCTGCGCGAGCGGCTCGCCCCGGCGCTGCCGGGCGCCTCCTGGTACGAGGTGGGCGGCGGCACCCTCGACGACGCCGTCCGGCTCGGCGACCGCATGAAGAAGGGGCGCTACGACGCGGTCGTGGGCCTCGGCGGCGGAAAGATCATCGACTGCGCCAAATACGCGGCCGCCCGCATAGGGCTTCCGCTGGTCGCCGTGGCCACGAACCTCTCGCACGACGGGCTCTGCTCGCCGGTCGCCACGCTCGACAACGACGCGGGCCGGGGCTCGTACGGTGTGCCCAACCCGATCGCCGTCGTCATCGACCTCGACATCATCCGCGAGGCCCCCTCCCGCTACGTCCGCTCCGGGATCGGCGACGCGATCTCCAACATCTCCGCCGTCGCCGACTGGGAGCTCGCCCACCGCGAGCGCGGCGAGGACATCGACGGACTGGCCGCGGCCATGGCCCGGCAGGCCGGCGAGGCCGTGCTGCGCCACCCGGGCGGCGTCGGCGACGACGCCTTCCTCCAGGTGCTCGCCGAGGGCCTGGTGCTCACCGGCATCTCGATGTCCGTCGCGGGCGACAGCCGGCCGGCCTCCGGCGCCTGTCACGAGATCAACCACGCCTTCGACCTCCTCTTCCCCAGGCGCGCCGCCAGCCACGGCGAGCAGTGCGGCCTCGGGGCAGCCTTCGCGATGCACCTGCGCGGTGCCCGTGAGGAATCCGCGCTCATGGTCGAGGTGCTGCGCCGCCACGCTCTGCCCGTGCTGCCGGGCGACATCGGCTTCACCGACGACGAGTTCGTCTCGGTCGTGGAGTACGCGCCGCAGACCCGCCCCGGGAGGTACACCATCCTGGAGCACCTCGACCTCTCCACCGATCAGATCAGGGACGCGTACGCCGACTATGCACAAACCATCAGTCGCTGAACTCCGCCCGGTCGTCCACCCCGCGGGTGTGAAGGACCGGCGCAGTGGCGAGCACTGGATGGGCCGCCTGTACATGCGGGAGATCTCGCTGCGGGTCGACCGCCATCTGGTGAACACCAGGGTCACGCCCAACCAGCTCACCTACCTGATGACCGTGGCGGGCGTCCTCGCGCTCCCGGCCCTGCTGGTGCCGGGGATCTGGGGCGCCGTCCTCGGTGTGGTCATGGTCCAGCTCTATCTGCTGCTGGACTGCGTCGACGGTGAGATCGCCCGCTGGAAGAAGCAGTACTCGAACTCCGGGGTGTACCTGGACCGGGTCGGCGCCTATCTGTGCGACGCCGCGGTCCTGACCGGTCTGGGCCTGCGCGCCGCCGACCTGTGGGGGAGCGGCCGGATCGACTGGCTGTGGGCCTTCCTGGGCACGCTCGCCGCGCTCGGCGCCGTGCTGATCAAGGCCGAGACCGACCTCGTCGGCGTCGCCCGCCACCAGGCCGGGCTGCCGCCGGTCAAGGAGTCCGCGGCCGAGCCGCGCTCCTCCAAGGTGGCCCTGGCCCGCAAGGCCGCCGCGGCGCTGAAGTTCCACCGGCTGATCCTCGGCATCGAGGCGTCCCTGCTGATCCTGGTCCTCGCGATCGCGGACGCGGCCCACGGAGACCTGTTCTTCACCCGCCTCGGCACCGCTGTGCTGGCCGGCATCGCGCTGCTCCAGACGGTGCTGCACCTGGTGTCCATCCTGGCGTCGAGCAGGCTGAAATGACCGATACCCGAGAGAACCGCATGAAGGTCGGCGCGGTCGTCCTGACCATGGGCAACCGCCCCGACGAGCTGCGCGCCCTGCTGGAGTCGGTCGCCAAGCAGACCGGTGACCCCATCGAGGTCGTCGTCGTCGGCAACGGCTCCCCGCTGCCCGAGCTGTCCGTGCCCGGCCTCGCCGTGCGCACCGTCGAGCTGCCCGAGAACGTGGGCATCCCGGCCGGCCGCAACGTCGGCATCGAGGCCTTCGGCCCCGCCGGCCGGGACGTCGACGTCCTGCTCTTCCTCGACGACGACGGGCACCTGCCGAACCAGGACACGGCCCAGCTGTGCCGGGAGGCGTTCGCGGCCGACCCGGAGCTGGGCATCATCAGCTTCCGGATCGCCGACCCGGACACCGGCGTCACCCAGCGCCGCCACGTGCCCCGGCTGCGGGCGTCCGACCCGATGCGCTCCTCGCGCGTGACCACCTTCCTCGGTGGCGCCAACGCGGCGCGCACCCGGGTCTTCGCCGAGGTCGGCGGGCTGCCGGACGAGTTCTTCTACGCCCATGAGGAGACGGACCTGGCCTGGCGGGCCCTGGACGCGGGCTGGATGATCGACTACCGGTCGGACATGGTGCTCCACCACCCCACGACCGCCCCGAGCCGCCATGCCGTCTACCACCGGATGGTGGCCCGCAACCGGGTCTGGCTGGCCCGCCGCAATCTGCCCGCGCCACTGGTCCCCGTCTACGTCGGGGTCTGGCTGCTGCTGACCCTGGCCCGGCGGCCCTCCCTGCCCGCGCTGCGCGCGTGGCTGGGCGGCTTCCGCGAGGGGTGGACGACCCCGTGCGGACCACGGCGCCCGATGAAGTGGCGTACCGTGTGGCGCCTGACCCGACTGGGTCGCCCGCCCGTGATCTGACAAGCTCGTATCCGAGAAGTCGTGTCGAAGAGCATCGGGCGCGCACCGGGGCCCGGCCCCGGGTGCGCGCCTTGAGGACGAAAGTGTCAACTGTGAGCGAGACAACGCACGACAGTGCGGTCGCCCTGACTGTGCCGTCGTCACCCGACGACGGACTGCCCGCCGCCGAGCTGGCCCGGAAGTACGGCCTCGCGGTGAGCGGCGCCCGGCCGTCCCTGGCCGAGTACGCGCGGCAGCTGTGGGAGCGGCGCCACTTCATCGTCGCCTTCTCCCGGGCGAAGCTGACCGCTCAGTACAGCCAGGCCAAGCTGGGCCAGGTCTGGCAGGTGGCCACGCCGCTGCTGAACGCCGTCGTGTACTACTTCATCTTCGGCGTGATGATGGACCAGAAGCGGAGCCTGCCGACGAACACCTACATCCCGTTCCTGGTGACGGGTGTGTTCGTCTTCACGTTCACCCAGAGCTCGGCGATGGCGGGCGTCCGGGCGATCGCGGGCAACCTGGGCCTGGTCCGGGCCCTCCACTTCCCCCGGGCGGCCCTGCCGATCTCCTTCGCGCTCCAGCAGCTCCAGCAGCTGCTCTACTCGATGGTCGTGCTGGGCCTCGTCCTGGTCGCCTGCGGGCACATGCCGTCGACGGCCTGGCTGATGATCGTCCCGGTGCTGGCGCTCCAGTTCCTCTTCAACACCGGACTGGCGCTGATCCTGGCCCGCGCGGGCAGCAAGACCCCCGACCTGGCCCAGCTGCTGCCGTTCCTGCTGCGCACCTGGATGTACGCGTCGGGCGTGATGTACAGCCTGGTCGACAACCTCAAGCGGACCCACGCGTCCCAGTGGGTGATCGATCTGCTGGGGGCCAACCCGGCGGCCGTCTACATCGACCTGATGCGCTACGCGCTGATCGACGACTACGGGGCGAAGCACCTGCCGCCGCACGTATGGGCGCTGGCGGCCGGCTGGGCCGTGCTGATCGGCGTCGGCGGCTTCGTCTACTTCTGGAAGGCTGAGGAGAAGTACGGCCGTGGCTGAGCAGATCACCCCCAAGGGTTCCGAGCACGTCCCCACCGTGATCGCGGACGACGTCCACATCGTCTACCGCGTCTACGGCGGCAACACCGGACGGGGCAGTGCCACGGCTGCCCTGAACCGGATCGTCCGCCGGCAGCCGAGCGTCGGGGTGCGGGAGGTGCACGCCGTCAAGGGTGTGAGCTTCACCGCCTACCGGGGCCAGGCCATCGGCCTGATCGGCTCCAACGGCTCGGGCAAGTCGACCCTGCTCAAGGCGATCGCCGGGCTGCTGCCCACCGAGCGCGGCAAGGTCTACACCGACGGCCAGCCCTCGCTGCTGGGCGTCAACGCCGCCCTGATGAACGACCTCACCGGCGAGAAGAACGTGATGCTCGGCGGGCTGGCCATGGGGATGTCCCGGGAGCAGATCCGCGAGCGCTACCAGGACATCGTCGACTTCTCGGGGATCAACGAGAAGGGCGACTTCATCACCCTGCCGATGCGCACGTACTCGTCCGGCATGGCGGCCCGGCTGCGGTTCTCCATCGCGGCCGCCAAGGACCACGACGTGCTGATGATCGACGAGGCGCTGGCCACGGGCGACCGGGCCTTCCAGAAGCGCTCGGAGGAGCGCATCCGCGAGCTCCGCAAGGAGGCCGGCACGGTCTTCCTGGTCAGCCACAACAACAAGTCCATCCGGGACACGTGCGACCGGGTGCTGTGGCTGGAGCGTGGGGAGCTGCTGATGGACGGGCCGACGGACGAGGTCGTCCGGGCCTATGAGAAGGAAACGGCCCGCTGACGCGGATGTGATGTGCGAGGCCCCCGCCGTGCGGTCGCGGCGGGGGCCTTGACCGTTCCGTAACGATCAACTGGCTTATTGTCAGGGCCGATTGGGCGCTCGCGTGGCATTGTGAGGATCAAGCACATACCCCGGCGAGCGTCGGACACCTGTGCGGCGTACGCTGTAGCCTGCTCTTTTGCGGCTGTTTCGGTCCGGGGCGTGGCGATCCACGCGGACGGACCCGCCGCCGGGGCCGCGAGGGAGCGGCCCGGAAGGGAGGCCGGGGCGCGGCCCGCCCTGCGGCGTGTCCGAAATAGGATGTTCTGGGTCGGCAGTGTAGAACGGGAGATGTGACGGCAATGGTTACGGGAACTCTCCAGATCAGAGACGCGTACGCCGTCCCCGGTCCGGGCAGCCCGCGATGACCGCGGGGACGGACGCGCACGCGCGCGCCGTGCTCGACAAGGCCGCGCACGAGAACTTCCCCGTGGCGCCCTTCTTCGTGCCGCGCGCCTGGCGTGCCGATCTCATGGCGGTCTACGGCTACGCCCGCCTCGTCGACGACATCGGCGACGGCGACCTGGCCCCCGGCGGCCGCGACGCCGAGCTGCTCGGCCTGGACCGCGAGCAGACGGACGACCGGCTCGCCATGCTCGACGCCCTCGAGGCCGACCTCCATCGCGTCTTCGACACCACCGGCACGGGCCCGCGCCACCCGCTGCTGCTCCGCCTGCGTCCGACCGTCCGCCGGTGCGGTCTGACCCCCGAGCCCTTCCTGGGGCTGATCGAGGCGAACCGCCAGGACCAGCACGTGCGCCGCTACGGGAGCTACGCCGACCTGCTCGCCTACTGCGAGCTGTCGGCCAACCCCGTCGGCCGCCTCGTCCTGGGCATCACCGGCACCACCAGCCCCGAGCGGGTCCGCCGCTCGGACGCGGTCTGCACCGCCCTGCAGATCGTCGAACACCTACAGGACGTCGCCGAGGATCTCCGGCGCGACCGCGTCTACCTGCCCGCCGAGGACATGGCGCGCTTCCGCGTCACGGAGGCCGATCTCGCCCTCCCGACCGCTGGCGCGTCGGTGCGCGCCCTGGTCGCGTACGAGGCGGAACGCGCCCGGCGCCTGCTGAATGAAGGCACCCCCCTGGTGGGTAGCGTCCACGGCAGGCTGAAGCTGTTGCTCGCGGGATTCGTGGGCGGAGGGAGGGCCGCACTCGCCGCGGTCACCGCCGCGGGGCACGACGTTCTCCCCGGACCGCCCAAGCCCACCAAGCTCAGCCTGCTGCGCGAGGTGGGGGCGACACTGCGAAGAGAGGGGTGAGCCGGGACGTGACTGGAACCACACAAGCGTCGCCGCCGGTACTCGCCGCGTACAGCTACTGCGAAGCCGTCACCGGACAGCAGGCCGGCAATTTCAGCTATGGGATCAGACTGCTGCCCACCGCCAAGAGGCGGGCCATGTCGGCGCTGTACGCCTTCTCCCGGCGCATAGACGACATCGGTGACGGGCCCCTGGACCCCGAGTCCAAGCGGCTCCGGCTGGAGGACGCCCGCACCACGCTCGACCGGATCCGGGCGGGCGACATCGACGAGGACGACACCGACCCGGTGGCCGTCGCGCTCGCCCATGCCGCGCGCCGCTTCCCCATCCCCCTCGGCGGCCTCGACGAGCTCATCGACGGCGTCCAGATGGACGTCCGCGGCGAGACCTATGAGACCTGGGACGACCTCGCCCACTACTGCCGCTGTGTCGCCGGCGCCATCGGGCGGCTCTCCCTGGGCATCTTCGGCACCGTGCCCGGCGCACGGGACGCCGCGCGCGCCCCGGAGTACGCCGACACGCTGGGCCTGGCGCTCCAGCTCACCAACATCCTCCGCGACGTCCGCGAGGACGCGGCCAACGGCCGCACCTACCTGCCCTCCGACGACCTCGCCAAGTTCGGCTGCTCGGCCGGGTTCCGCTCCGCCCTGCCCCCGGCCGGCGCGGACTTCACCGGCCTGGTCCACTTCGAGGTCCGGCGCGCCCGCGCGCTGTTCGCCGAGGGCATGAAGCTGCTGCCCATGCTCGACCGGCGCAGCGGCGCCTGCGTCGCGGCCATGTCCGGCATCTACCGCCGGCTGCTGGACCGTATCGCCGAGGAGCCCACGGCGGTGCTGCGCGGCCGTGTCTCGCTGCCGGGCCACGAGAAGGCCCTCGTCGCCGTGCGCGGACTCTCCGGGTACGACGCGCGCAGCGTCCACCGGCAGACCGCCAGGGGGCGCGTTTGATGACCCCCGCCCCCACCATGACGACCCGTACCGGCCGTACGCCCGGCGAGGCGGTCCACCGCACCCGCAAACGGCGCGCAACCCTCCGCCCGGCGGACGCGTCCCTGACAGCAGCCGAGGGGATGGGCGCATGACAGAACGAACGACAACCCGGCCCGACCGGCTCCGCACGGACCAAGCAGGCCGCCCCGACGGGGCGGCCGCGGTAGTGATCGGGGGCGGACTCGCGGGCGTCACGACGGCCCTCGAACTCGCCGCCGCCGGGCTCCGCGTCACCCTGCTGGAGGGCCGCCCCCGCCTCGGCGGGCTCGCCTTCTCCTTCCGCCGCGGCGAGCTGACCGTCGACAACGGCCAGCACGTCTACCTGCGCTGCTGCACCGCCTACCGGTGGTTCCTCGACCGGATCGGCGGCGCCCACCTGGCCCCCGTCCAGGACCGGCTCGACGTGCCCGTCCTGGACGTCGGCCACCCCTCGGGCCGGCCCCGCCTCGGCCGGCTGCGCCGCGCCGGCCTGCCCGTCCCCCTCCACCTGGCCGCCAGCCTCGCCACCTACCCCCACCTCTCGCTCGCCGAGCGGGCCTCGGTCGGGCGGGCCGCGCTGGCGCTGCGCTCCCTCGACCTCGACGACCCCGCCCTGGACGGCACGGACTTCGGCACCTGGCTGCGCCGCCGCGGCCAGTCGCCCCGGACGGTCGAGGCCCTGTGGGACCTGGTGGGCGTGGCCACCCTCAACGCCACCGCCGGGGACTCCTCGCTGGCCCTGGCCGCCATGGTCTTCAAGACCGGCCTGCTCTCCGAGCCCGGCGCCGCCGACATCGGCTGGGCCCGGGTGCCGCTGGGCGAGCTCCACGACACCATGGCGAGGGCCGCGCTGGACGCCGCCGGCGTCCGCGTCGCGCTGCGCACCCGCGCCACCGGGATCACCCGCCGCCCCGACGGCGGCTGGCACGTCGACACCGAGGCCGGGCCGGGCGCGGGCGAGCGGCTGGAGGCCGACGCGGTCGTCCTCGCCGTGCCCCAGCGCGAGACCCACGCGCTGCTGCCCGAGGACGCCCTTGACGACCCCGACCGGCTGCTGGGCATCGACACCGCGCCCATCCTCAACCTCCACGTCGTCTACGACCGCAAGGTCCTGCGGCAGCCCTTCTTCGCGGCGCTCGGCAGCCCGGTGCAGTGGGTCTTCGACCGCACCGACTCCTCGGGGCTGGCCGCCCGCGACAAGGCCGCGCAGTACCTGGCCGTGTCCCAGTCCGCCGCGCAGGACGACATCGACCGGCCGGTCGCCGAGCTGCGCGAGCGCTACCTCCCCGAGCTGGCCCGGCTGCTGCCGGCCGCCCGGACGGCACGGGTGAAGGACTTCTTCGTCACCCGCGAGCGGACGGCCACGTTCGCCCCCACCCCCGGCGTCGGCCGGCTCCGGCCGCACGCCCCCACGAACGCGCCCGGCCTCTACCTGGCCGGTGCGTGGACCGCCACCGGCTGGCCCGCGACCATGGAGGGCGCGGTGCGCAGCGGCCTCGCCGCCGCCGACGCGGCCCTCTCGGGGCTCGGCCTGCCCCGCCGGAGCTCCGCGCGGGAGGCGGCGGTATGAACCAGCGAGCCCTCAAGGCGCGCGTTCCCGCGAGCGGGACGCGCATGAGCACGACCACCACCAGAGGAGAGACCGTGACATCGGCGATCCCAGCTGTCGACACCGCGGGCGTGCGCGCCCTGCTGGAGCGCGGACGGACGCTTGCCACGCCGGTGCTGCGTGCCGCCGTGGACAGGCTCGCGGCACCCATGGACACCGTCGCCGCCTACCACTTCGGCTGGATCGACATCGACGGCAAGCCCGCCCACGGCGACCCGGGCAAGGCCGTACGGCCCGCCCTCGCCCTGCTGTCGGCCGAGGCCGCCGGCGCCCCCGCCGAGACCGGCATCCCGGGCGCGGTGGCCGTCGAGCTCGTGCACAACTTCTCGTTGCTGCACGACGACCTGATGGACGGCGACGAGCAGCGCCGCCACCGCGACACCGTCTGGAAGGCCTACGGGCCGGCCCAGGCCATCCTCGTCGGCGACGCCCTCTTCGCGCTCGCCAACGAGATCCTGCTGGAGCTCGGCACCGTCGAGGCCGGCCGGGCCACCCGCCGGCTCACCACCGCCACCCGCAAGCTCATCGACGGCCAGGCCCAGGACATCTCCTACGAGCACCGCGAGCGCGTCACCGTCGCGGAGTGCCTGGAGATGGAGGGCAACAAGACCGGCGCGCTGCTCGCCTGCGCGGTCTCCATCGGCGCGGTCCTCGGCGGCGCCGACGACCGCACGGCCGACACCCTGGAGGCCTACGGCTACCACCTGGGCCTCGCCTTCCAGGCCGTCGACGACCTGCTGGGCATCTGGGGCGACCCGGAGACCACCGGCAAGCAGACCTGGAGCGACCTGCGGCAGCGCAAGAAGTCCCTCCCCGTGGTCGCCGCCCTCGCGGCCGGCGGCCCCGCCTCCGAGCGGCTCGCCGGCATCCTCGCCGCCGACGCGGGGCTCACCGACGCCCAGCTCGCTGACTTCGACGAGGAGGAGTTCGCCTCCCGCGCGGCGCTGATCGAGGAGGCGGGCGGCCGCGAGTGGACCGAGCAGGAGGCCCGCCGCCAGCACGCCACCGCCGTCGAGGCCCTCGACGGCGTCGACATGCCCGCGGAGGTCCGCGCGCAGCTCGTCGGGCTCGCCGACTTCGTCGTCGTACGGAAGAGTTGATCACGATCGACGCGAACTGAGCCCGCGGTCGCCGGCCGGTGCCTTGTGTGTGCGGCACCGGCTGACGGAACCCCCCGAAGTACGGCAGTCACAGCAGTACGGCAGAGAAGGAACTCACTGCATTAGGGGAAACCATGACAGCGACGACCGACGGCACCGGGGAGTCACCGCTCCCCGAGGCCGAGGCCGGCCACAGCACCACCGCTCCGGCGCCCGCCACGGCGTCCCCCGGAGCGCCGAAGACGCGTGAAGCCGCGGCGCGGGCCGTCACCCTCGCCACGGACCACCTGCTGGCCCGCCAGGACGCGGCGGGCTGGTGGAAGGGCGACCTGGAGACCAACGTCACCATGGACGCCGAGGACCTGCTGCTGCGCCGGTTCCTGGGCGTCGACGACGAACGGACCACGGCCGCCGCCGCCCGCTTCATCCGCTCGCGGCAGCGCCCCGACGGCACCTGGGCCACCTTCCACGGCGGCCCCGCCGAGCTCTCCGCCACCGTCGAGGCCTACACCGCCCTGCGCCTCGCCGGGGACGCCCCCGGCGCGCCGCACATGGCCGCCGCCTCCGCCTGGGTCCGCGAACAGGGCGGCGTCGCCGCCACCCGCGTCTTCACCCGGATCTGGCTGGCCCTCTTCGGCTGGTGGCGGTGGGAGGACCTGCCCGAGCTCCCACCCGAGATCATGTACCTGCCGAAGTGGGTGCCCCTCAACCTCTACGACTTCGGCCAGTGGGCCCGGCAGACCATCGTCCCCCTGACCGTCGTCTCCGCCCTGCGGCCCGTCCGGCCCGCGCCCTTCGCCCTCGACGAGCTCCACACCGACCCCCGCCAGCCCGACCC
>NZ_JAILXP010000470.1 GCF_020740895.1 Streptomyces sp. UNOB3_S3
AACCGCGCGCGGTGTCGAGGTCGTGCCCGCGCAGCGGAAGGTTCGTCATCCGGTCGGAGAAGACGGCGCCGTGGATGCTGCCGAGCAGGGCCACACCGAGGCCGACACCGAGCTCGTAGGCGGTCTCGGAGACCGCGCCGGCCTGCCCGGCGCGCTCCGCCGGGACGGCGGAGACGAGGACGGACGCCGAGGCGGTGATCGCCAGCCCGTCGCCGAGGCCGAGCCCGGCCAGGACGACGGCCACGACCGGGTAGGTGGTCGGCTCCGGCGCGAGGGCGAGGAGCAGGAAGCCGCCCGCGAGGGCGCCCAGGCCGGTGGCCAGCACGGCGCGCACCCCGGCGTGGTGCATCAGCCAGGGCGAGCTCAGCGAGCCGGCCAGCATCGCGAGGGCGGAGGGCAGGGTGCGCAGCCCGGCCTCCGAGGGCGAGTAGCCGTGCACGTACTGGAGCCAGAGCGAGATCAGGAACAGCGCGGCGCCGATCGCGAGCATGGCGAGGAGGGTGGCCAGCGCCGCCGCGAGGAACGGGCCCTCGCGGAACAGCCGGACGTCCAGCAGGGGGTCCTCGAGCCGCAGTTGGTGCCAGGCGAACAGGGTGAGCAGGGCCACGCCGAGGAGGAGGGCGCCCACGTCCGAGGGGTGCGGGCTGCCCTTGGCGACGTGCTTGATGCCCCAGGCGAGGGCCACGATGCCGACGATCGACAGGGCCGCGCCGGGCCAGTCGAGCCCGCCGGGATGCGGGGCGCGGTACTCCGGCAGCAGCCGCACGCCCACCGCGACCGTCACGACGACGATCGGGACGTTCACCCAGAACGCCGCCTGCCACTCGAAGTGCTCGACGAGGAACCCGCCCACCAGCGGTCCCACGCAGGCGCCCGCCCCGGCCACGGCGGCCCACACGCCGATGGCCAGGGCCCGTTCCCGGGCGTCGGTGAAGATGTTCCGGATGAGGGAGAGCGTCGAGGGCATCACCATGGCGCCGCCCAGCCCGAGCAGCACCCGGCCGCCGATCAGCTGGACGGAGCTGTGCGCGGTCGCCGCGAGGACGGAGGCGAGGCCGAAGAGCACGAAGCCGAGGAGGAAGAGCCGCTTGCGGCCCCACCGGTCGCCGACCGCGCCGGTGGTGACGAGGAGGCCGCCCAGGATCAGCCCGTAGATGTCGATGATCCACAGCTGTTCCAGCGGGCCGGGCCGGAGGTCGTCGATCAGCGAGGGCAGCGCGACGTTGAGGATGGTGGCGTCCATGGCGACCAGCAGCAGGCTGGCGCACAGCACGGCCAGCATCCCCCAGCGGCCGGCCCCCACCCCATGGCCGTGCTCCTCGGCAGCTCGCGCCATCGGACAGCACCTCACCGTTTCGGGGCCCCGAGCCGCCGGTGGCCGGAAGGCACCGGTCAGCCCAGTCGACCGGATCCCCGGGACGCGCGCAACCGGAGGGGCGGGTGGGGCGGGGCGCGTTCGATAAGAACGGCTACTTGGCCGAAGCGGTGTTGCCGGAAGGGTGCGGATGACCGGCTTGCGGCCGTTGGCGGTGTTCTTGGCCCGAACGATGGCTGGACACCGTCTTTCGGTCAAAGCCGGCCCCGGTCTTCCTAGCCCGCAGCCACCACCACGGCAACTACAACTGCCGTCTGCGCGAGCGACGGATCGCGACAGCCACCGCCCTGCCTGCTACCTCATCGCCCTCAGAGAGATCAGCTTATTCTGTGAGACGTTGCTCGAGGGGCATTGATTGAAGGTCATCCAAAGAGGGTGTCGTGTCGCCTTCGCTAGCCGGAGCCGTAAGCACAGCCGGGTCGATGGTCCCCCAGTTCGCATTTGTATTGGCGAACTGAATTAGGTGTCGTGCTTCCTCGAGGCACCCAGAGCCCAGCCTTGCCAGACGTTGAACCTGCCGCAGCCAAGAGGACTTGGACCCACGATTGCCCTTCTGGTACGACCACTCTCGGAGCGCGGCCACCAGATCGTTCAACCCTGCCTTCTGTTGAGCTTCATCGGAGAGATTCATGCCTTCAAGCAGGCGCGACCATCCCAAGAAGAGTTTGGCGTAGTTGTCGATCGAAGCTACTCGTGAGAGGTAGGCAGCTGCTTCGTTATAGCGGCCCTGAAAGTACAGGAGCTGACCCAGCGAAGAGCTGGAGCGGAGGTTGGTGGGGTCACGATGGACACTCTCACGCAGCAGCGCTTCCGCGAGTTTATGGTGCTTCTCCCGCCGCGCAAGAGAGGCAGCCATACCAAACTCGCGCGCGGCGGCTTCGGCGTGCTCAACGTCGGCTACGATGTTGGCTGCCATCGCGTATACGACACAGGCGAGGTTAGGCTGGCCCCGATCGCGAAGCACTGTCCCGATGCCCTTGAGGGCAGCGATAGCCTGATTCCCCGAGCGCACTGCATCTGCCGCAATACTTTCCGAGATGTCGGAGTCCGTTGATGCAGCCGTCGCCAGTGTGCGTGGCTGGCGAACCCCTTCGGTCAACAAGACCGTGACGAGCTGATTGAGAGAGCAATTCTCCTCTTCGGCTCGCCGACTGAGAGCTTCGTGCACTGAACGGGGAACACGCACCGAAAATCGCCCGCTGAATGAGTCGTTGACGCGACGCGGTTGTGGCACGGAGTCTCCGCGCTCAAGGCTAATCGTGAGCCACTCGCGCAGGATCAGGTTGAGGTTGGCCAGCGCCTCCTCCACAGTGTCGCCGTCAGCGAAACAGCCCGGCAATTCGGGAACGCGAGCCAGGTAGCCGCCATCCTCGTCGGCCAGCACTTCGCGGGACCATGGCAGCTGAAAGAGCTCCTCGGCGCGGGACTGCAGGTCAGCCTGGGGAGACATCGTTCAACACCTCTTCGAGAACCTTCAAGATCGACGTGGTGGTGCCAACCCTGACGGGATTTTTACTGGTCGGGATTGGGAACCTGTGCCCCTTGTGGTGCACTGCCCACCAGTGCGAGCCCTTGGCGCGCGAACGATCGATCTCGAAATCAAGCAATTGGGCAGCTTTCACCAGGGTGTCCGGAGTCTGGGACCTCCGATTCAATCGGATCTCAGCAAGCAGTTTCCGTGCGAGATCCAGATTCGACTCAGCCATCAAGATCACCCGCTACAGCACTATGCACCACACACGGTGCGTTCATGCTACCCACCATAGCTTGTCACTGCATGTGGTGCAAGAGCTCGAACAGAGGCCGGGATACGGCCGGTACCGGACCCCGCACAGCACTACCGGTCCGGCACCTGCTTGCGCCTGCATGCCCGAGCCCCGCTCCGCGCGCGGTGGCTGAGATTGATCCGCTCCCACAAGCCCGTCCGACCCCAAGGGGCCGCTCCCGCACGCCGGGCAAGAAGACAGCCAGCCGCGACGGCGAAGGCTTGCCCGCCTGCGCAGCTCGATGCCAGCCGGAACGTACGACCAGTGCAGGCTGGCGGAAGCCCATCAGCTGTCCGGTTTGGTTCGCCACTACGCAACCGTTTTATCCTTTTTACGCCCTGCGGCATTACAGGCCGGTGGCATCACCCAGCGGCCGACACCCAAACGCGGGGCTGGGCTCCTCGAAAGGCCGCACCGCAGGCCGGACCGCCAGAGGCCGACCGGATTGCCGGCAGGTGCGCGCCGGAACGACCACCGGGCCCTGGTCGAGCCACGGCTTCAGCTAGTCGAGCAGGCCCCGGCGCACGGCCTCGGCGACCGCGGCCGCCCGGTCGGGCACGCCGAGCTTCTCGTACAGCCGCTGGGTGATGGTCTTGACGGTGCTCGCCGCCAGCCGCGACTCGGCCGCGAGCTGCGGGATGCCCTTGCCCTCGGCGAAGCCGCGCAGGACCTGCCGCTCACGTTCGGAGAGATCGACGGCGTCCTCGCCGGCGGACGGCCGGGGCCCGGCCTCCGGGGGCACCGGTCTGCCCTCGGCGGCCGCCAGCACCGCCTCGACGAACTCGGGCCGCTTGGCGTCCTTGGCGAGGTGTCCGGCGGCTCCCTCCCGCAGCGCCCGGTAGACCACGGCCGCGTCGGTGGCCGCCGACAGCAGCACGACCCGGGTCGGCAGCCCGGCCCCGACGACGGCGTGGATCACGGCGACGCCGTCCAGCTTGGGCAGCCGGTAGTCGATCAGGGCCACGTGCGGGACGAGCTCCCGGATGGCGGCCAGCGCCGCGACCCCGTCCTCGGCCTCGGCCCGCACGTCGATCCTGCCGTCGACGCGCAGGCCCCGGACGACACCCTCGCGATAGGCGGGGTGCTCGTCGGCCACCACCACGGTCACTCTCCGGAAGCGCTCCGCCCCCTCGCCCCCCTGGGGTGACCTCCGCGGGCCGGTCACCCCCGGGGTTCCGCGGGCGGTTCCGGGGCGGGGGGAGAGGGCTCGGGCTCGCTCTCCAAGGGGATGGCGGTCTTCGCCGCCTCCTTGCCCTTCTCGATCTTGTCGGAGTGCTCGTGGCCGGTCTTCTCGTCGATGAACGATCCGGCCTTGTCCACCGCTTGTCCGAACTTCTCGGGGTTCTCGGCCGCCGCGTTCCTCCCCTTGCCGACGAGGCCCTTGAGCGTGTCGATGAACGACATGGCGTTCTCCTCCCTGCGCGCCGGGTCGCGGGGCCACGCTGGAGAAGGCCCCTGTCTTCAGCATGCGCACAGCCGGTGAGCGGGCATGCGGGGCACGGGATGGGGTGACCCGAACGGGTGACGGCAGTGCCCATACCGGGTGGGCCCCCTCCCTCACGCGCCCGCCGGCGCCGCGTACGGGGTGCGGACGATCCGTGCGACGTCCTCCGCCACGCCCGTCAGCCAGGCCTCCGCGTCCACCGTCAGCAGGACGCGTGCGGCGTCCACGTGCCCGGCGTGCGAGGCGGCGCTCCGCAGGAGGCCGGACGCGGCGGCCGGGTGGGGGGCCGGATCGGGGAACGGATC
>NZ_JAILXP010000471.1 GCF_020740895.1 Streptomyces sp. UNOB3_S3
GTGGCGTACGTCCTCGGGGGTGCCCGGCCCCCCACCGGCCGGGCACCCCCGAGGACGTACGCCACCGTGCCGCCGGGCGCCCGGTCCGGTGTCGTCGGGTCCGGGCCGCGCCGGGGGCCGAGCCACTCCTCGGTGAACCGCGCGAAACGGATCTCCTGCCGCGCGTCGGCCTTGCCCGCCTCGTAGAGCAGCCCGGTCGTGTCCGGCCCGATGACCGCCATGTCGGAGTAGCCGGACCAGTCGGCGGTGACCCGCCGCCCCCGCTCGGCGCTCTCCCATGTGCGCCCCTCGTCGTAGGAGGAACGGATGGTCATCGTGCGGCGGCGGTCGGGGTCGGCCGGTGCCGAGAACAGCCAGCGCCCGGGCCGCAGCGGGATCACCGCCCCCTGCACCATGGGGGAGTAGAGGTCGGGCAGGGGCCGGAACGGCGCGTCGAAGCTCTCCCCGCCGTCCCCGCTCACGGCGTCGTCCCGGTTGCCCAGCTCCGTACCGTCCTGCTCGCGCCCGCCCGCGTAGACCGTGCCGTCGCTCCGCTCGGCCAGCGTCAGCTCGGAGGGCTTCTGACGGTACGTCCGGTCGGCCGCGACGGGGTAGGTATCGACCGCGCCCAGCCGCCAGTGGGCCCCGCCGTCGTCGCTGAGGGCGAGCGCGGCGTGGTTGGCGGAGGTACGGGTGCCGTCATGGCTCTCCGCGTTGAGGCCGATGACCAGCCGCCCTTCGTGGGGGCCGTGACCGAGCTGGACGCCGTGCCCGGGGCCGGTGGCGTACCAGGAGTTCCAGCCGGGGGGCCGGATCTCCTCGGTGAGGTCGCGCGGCCACGACCAGCTCGCGCCGTCGTCGTCGCTGTACTGGAGGTGGGGGGTGCGGTCGCAGGGCACATCGCAGTTCCCGGCGTCCTCACGGCCCTCGTTGTAGGTGGTGGCCAGGACGATCCGGCCGGTGCGGCGGTCCACGACCGGCGCGGGGTTGCCATGGGTGTCGCCCAGGCCCGGGTCGACGATCTGGAGCGGCCCCCAGGTGCGGCCCCCGTCGGTGGACCGTTTGAGCACGAGATCGATGTCGGTGGCGTCACCGCAGTTGTCCTTTCTCCCTTCGGCGAAGGCGAGGAGGGTGCCATGGGCGGTGGTGACGATGGCCGGGATGCGGTAGCAGGCGTAGCCGGGGTCCTGGTCGGCCCGGAAGAGGACCCGCTCGTCGAACCCGTCCCGCCCCGGGCCCACCGGATCCTCCGTCGCCCCGGCCGCCCCCGGCCGCAGGGCGAGAGCGAGCAACGAGCCGGAGAGGACGAACACGGCGGCGGCCCGGGAGCGGAAAGGGACGCGGAAGCGGAAGGGGACACTGAAGCGGAAGGGGACGCGGCAGCGGAAGGGGACACCGAAGCGGAAAGGGGCGCGGCGCCGATGCCCGGCCGTACGTCCGTCCGGTCTGCCGGCTGGACGTCCGTCGGGTCTCCCGGCGGTTCCTCCGTCAGGGCTGCCGGAGGAAGGGGCCGGGCCGGTCACCGGGGGTCGGTCGCCGGGGGAGGAAGGATGCGCCGCCATGGCCCGTCCCTTTCGCGTCAAGGCCGTCGAGGCCCCACGTGTCCGGTGGGTCAACGTACGGGGCGGGCCTTCCTCTCACAAGGACCAGACGCCATATACGCTCACACGGGTCGCAGAATCACCTTGCCGCGATTGGCACGCGACTCGATGATCCCGAAGGCCTTCGCCACGTCCTCCAGAGGCAGCACGGAGTCCACCCGGGGCCGGATCCGCCCCGCCGCGAACAGCTCCCACAGCTCCCGTCGCCATCGCTCCATCAGCTCCGGCCGCTCGCGGGCTATGAGGGCCATCTGGAAGCCGATGGCCGACTTCGCGCCCACCAGCAGGTCGTACGCCTCGATCGTCCCGCCGCCCGAGCCGTAGGCCACCAGCCGGCCGCCCGGGGCGAGGGCGGCGACGGCGGGGGAGAGCAGCTCGCCCCCGACCGCGTCCAGCACGATGTCCACCGGGTCGCCCCAGGACTCGTCCCCGTACGTCACCACCTCGTCCGCGCCCAGCGACCGGGCGAACTCCGCCTTGTCGGCCGAGCTCACCGCCGCGACCACCCGGCCGGCCCCGCGCGCCTTGGCGAGCTGCACCGCCAGATGTCCGGAACCCCCGGCCGCCGCCGTCACCAGCACCGACTCCCCGGCCGCCGGCCGCGCCGCCTCGTACGCCCCCAGGGCGACCAGCCCGCACCGCACCAGCGCGACGGCGTCGACCGCGCTCGCGCCCTCGGGAACGGGCGAGAGCATCGCCGCGTGGACGACGGCGAAATCGGCGAAGGCGTCGGTGAAGCACAACCCCGCCACCCGGTCGCCGACGGCGAAGCCGGTCACCTCCGCCCCGACGGCCACGATCTCCCCGGCCACCTCGCCGCCCGGGCCCGTCGGCAACGGCAGCCCGCCCTCGCGGACCTTGCGGACGACGGGCAGCGTGACGCCGATCGCCTCGGTGCGCACCAGCACCTCGCCGGGCCCGGGGACGGGCACGGCCGCCTCCTCGACCCGCAGGACCTCGGGGCCACCGGTCTCGGCATACCGGACGCGTCGCATACGCACCTCCGCACAGTTCGGCCGGGGGATTCATTGGGACCCCCAACGTTGGTAGTCCCTACGCTACACGACTTCATTGGGAAGTCCAATGGTTTCGGTTAGGCTCGTTCCATGGCAGACGAGGCAGGCAAGACAGACATGGCATACAAGACAGACATGGCAGACGACGAGCCTGCCCTCACCCGCATCCAGGCCCTTCCCAGCTGGCTGCTCAACCGCGCCTCCGCGCGCGGCCGCCGCCTCGTGACCGAGGCGCTCGCCCAGGACGGCATGCGCATGCCGCACCACGCCGTGCTCTCCGCCGTCGCCGACCTCGGCCCTGTCGCCCAGGCCGAGCTCGGCCGCACCACCGGCTTCGACCCCAAGGACATGGTCGGCATCCTCAACGACCTCCAGGCCCAGGAGCTGGTCACCCGGACCCCCGACCCCGCCGACCGCCGGAAGAACGCCATCGAGCTCACCCCCGCCGGCCGCCGCCGCCTCGCCCGCCTCACCAGGCTGGGCGACGAGGCGAACGAGGCCCTCCTCGCCGCGCTCACCCCCGCCGAGCGCGAGCTCTTCCTGGCCCTCCTCTCCCGCGTCGTGGCGGACACCGCGCCGGACGGCGACCGGGACGGCGGCTGAGACGCGAGACGGCCGTTGGGACGGAGACCGGGACGGCGGCCGAGACGGCGGCCGAGACGGCGGCTGAACTTCCCGCCAAAGCACGGGCGCCGACGCCCCGGATCTGGTGGGATGTCACCCGCAAGTGGGGCGACGGTGGGAAGCCAGAGGCGTGGCGGCGGCCCGTCGGGGCCGGCCACCCGTTACACAGGGCTGGAGAACATATACAAGTGGGCCGAGGCGAGACGAGGTGTCAGGTGAATCTCCAGCAGCTGCACTACACCTCCACCGCCGCCACGGCCCCCGACGGCTCCGGTTTCCGCTTCACCGCCGCCAGCCCCGAACTGCCCATCACCCTGCTGGGGGAGGCGGAGCAGCTCATCGGCTACGAACCGCCCCACGACGCCCCCGACTGCCCCTCCACCGAGGAACTCGCCGACTTCCCCGTGGCGTTCAGCCACAACCGTCTCTCCGACGGCAGCCGGCTGCTGTGCCGCACCGTCCGCACCGGTCCCGGGCGCGGCGGCCGGCACGGCAACTTCCACGCCCACGCCGTCCGCCTGCCCGAGGGCGCCCGGCTGCCCGGCGGCCTGCTGCCGATCGAGGCATGGGAGTCCCCCTCCTGGTCCGACCGCACCCCCGAGGACGGCGCCCCCGAGCCGCTGGCCGGGTTCGTCCCCGCCCGGCGCATCGACAAACAAGGGCTGCTCGAGTTCGTCCGCTCCCGCGCGGAGCGCCTGGAGCCCTTCCTCGCCGACGTCCGGACCCTCTTCCGCACCCCCGACGCCCAGCAGCTCCTCGTCGTCGAGCGGGACAGCGCCGCCACGGCGTACTGGGTCGCCGTCGCCAGCGCCGTCCTGCCGCGCGACCTCGCCGACCGGCTCACCTTCACCACGTACACCCGGTCCCCCATGCTCGCCCGGCAGCAGATCGTCGGCGCCTTCCCCGACGCCGACTTCGACCACGTCTCCGCCTCCGCCCAGCACCGCTACCGCGTCCACGACTGCACCGGCGGCCCCTCCAGCCCCGCCCGGGCGGAACGGGACCTGTGGGCGTCCGTCGCGGCCCGGATCTGGCTGGCGGGCCAGCCCGCGCTGTTCGCCGAGGCCACACGCCGTACGGGCGTCCCGCTGGGCCTCGGCGGCGGGCGGGGCCCCGGCGACGAGTCCGACCGGCTCGCCGCCCTCGCGGCCCGCGAGGGCATCCCCCTCGACTCGAACGGCCGTACGGCAGCCGCCCGCTGGGCCCGTGGTCACGCGCCCGGCGACAGCCTCGACACCGCCCTGCGGGCCCGGCTGCTCGCCACCCTCGCCGCCGGGGGCACCGACCGCTCCCCCGAGGAGTGGACGGTCCTCGCCTCCCTCACCGAGGAGTTCGCCGCGCCCTCCTGCCGGGCCGCGGCGGCCCCCCTCAGACGCGACCTGCGGTCCGAGTTGGTACGGGCGGCCGACTCGCCCGACACCCCGCTCGTCCGCTTCCTCACGCTCCTGCGCCTCGCCGAGGCCCTGCGCGTCGAGCACGAGGCCGTCATGCCCGTGCTCACCGCCCGGCTGACCGCCGCCCTGCTCGACGACGCCTCCCCGGACCGCAAGGTCGTACGGGCCGCCCTCGACACCCACCCCCGGCTGCGCACCGCCGTGCTCGACGCCCTCGACCACAACGCCGCCACCGACGACCCC
>NZ_JAILXP010000472.1 GCF_020740895.1 Streptomyces sp. UNOB3_S3
CCGGTCCTGGCGGAGAGCAGCCACGGGCCCGTGGCTGCTCTCCGCCAGGACCGGCGACGCCCTCCGCGACCAGGCCCGCCTGCTGGCCGAGCACGTCCGCGCCACCGAGGCGCCCGACGCCGCCGTGATCGCGCACGCGCTGGCGACCGGCCGGGCCGCCCTGGAGCACCGCGCCGCCGTCGTCACGGACGGCACCGACGCCGGTGAACTCCTCGCCGCGCTCGACGCGCTGGCCGCCGGGCTGCCCTCGCCGCACGTCCTCGACGGCACCGCCGAGGGCGAGCGGGGACCGGTGTTCGTCTTCCCCGGCCAGGGCTCCCAGTGGGCCGGCATGGCCCTCGAACTCCTCGACACATCCCCGGCCTTCGCCGAACGCCTCGCCGAATGCGGCGCCGCGCTGTCGCAGTACGTCGACTGGTCGCTGTCGGACGTCCTGCGGGGCGCTCCCGACGCGCCGTCCCTGGACCGGGTGGACGTCGTCCAGCCCGCGCTGTTCGCCGTGATGGTGTCGCTGGCCGCGTTGTGGCGCGCGCACGGCGTCGAGCCCGCCGCCGTCCTCGGCCACTCCCAGGGCGAGATCGCCGCCGCCTGTGTCGCCGGCGCCCTCACCCTGGACGACGCGGCCCGCGTCGTCGCCCTGCGCAGCCAGGCCATCGCCCGCGCCCTGTCCGGCGACGGCGGCATGGTCTCCGTCGCCCAGCCCGCCGATGCCGTCCGGACACGGATCCGCGCCTGGGGCGAGCGGGTGTCCGTCGCCGCCGTCAACGGCCCGGCCTCCGTGGTCGTCTCCGGCGCCCCCGACGCCCTCGACGAACTCCTCGCCGGCTGCGAGCGCGACGGCGTCCGCGCCCGCCGCGTCCCCGTCGACTACGCCTCCCACTCCGCCCAGGTCGAGCGGATCCACGACGAACTGCTGACCCTGCTGGCCCCCGTCGCGCCCCGCGCCGCCGGGATCCCCTTCTACTCGACGGTGACCGGCGAACCCGTCGACACCACCACGCTCGACGCCGCCTACTGGTACCGCAACCTGCGGCGGACCGTGGAGTTCGAGGAGGCCGCGCGGGCGCTGCTGCGCGCCGGGCACCGGTCCTTCATCGAGGTCAGCCCGCACCCGGTGGTCATCGCCGGGGTGGAGGAGACCGCCGCCGACAGCGGTGTGACCGCCGCCGCGACGGGCACCCTGCGCCGCCAGGACGGCGGGCCCGCCCGCTTCCGGGCCGCGCTCGCCGACGCCTGGACGCACGGCGTCCCCGTGGACTGGTCCACGCTGTTCACCGACCCGGGCACGGCACGCGCCGAACTGCCCACGTACGCCTTCCAGCGGCAGCGGTACTGGCCGCGCGTCGTCGAGGGCGCGGGCAACGTCGCCTCCGCCGGGCTGGAGTCGCCCGGCCACCCGATGCTGGGCGCCTCCGTGGAACTCGCGGGCGGCGACGGGCTGATGGTCACCGCGCGCTGGTCCGCGCGCACCCACCCCTGGCTCGCCGACCACGCCGTGTCGGGCACCGTCGTCGTCCCCGGCGCCGCCCTCGTCGAGGCCGTCATCCGCGCCGGCGACGAGCTCGGCTGCGGCCACGTCGACGAACTGACCCTCCACGCCCCCGTCGTCCTGCCCGAGCGCGGCGAGGTCCGGGTGCAGATCGCGATCGGCGCCGCCGAGGAGTCCGGGCACCGCCCGGTGACCCTTCACGCCCGCACCCTCGACCCGGCCGCCGGCACCGCCGAGGGCACCTGGACCGAGCACGCCACCGGCACCCTCGCCCCCGCCGCCCCCACGGCACCGCGGCAAGAACTGACCGCCTGGCCGCCGCGGGGCGCCGAGGCGCTCGCCGTGGACGGCTTCTACACCACGCTCGCCGAGCGCGGCTACGGCTACGGCCCGGTCTTCCAGGGCGTACGGGCCGCCTGGCGGCACGGCACGGACGTGTACGCCGAGGTGGAGCTGCCCGAACGGGCCCGCACCGACGCGGCCCGCTTCGGCCTCCACCCCGCCCTGCTGGACGCCGCGCTGCACCCGGCCGGACTCGGCCCCCTCGACGCCGCCGACGGCCGCTCCGGCATGCCCTTCTCCTGGACCGGCGTCACCCTCCACGCCACCGGCGCCACCTTGCTGCGCGTACGGATCGCGCCCGCCGGACCCGACGCCGTCGCCGTGACCATGGCCGACGGCACCGGCCGCCCGGTCGCCACCGTCGAGCGGCTGACCGTACGCCCCGTGCCGGCCGCGCTCCTCGACCCGGCCGCCCACGTCGCCCGCGACGCGCTGTTCCACGTCGAATGGACGCCCCTGCCCGCCGCCGAGGCCATCGGCACCACCTCCTGGGCCCTGGTCGGTCCCGACCCGGACGGCGCGGCCCGGACCGCCCTCGCCGCCGCCGGGGTCACCGTCACCGCGTTCGACGGCCTCGCCGCCCTGGCCGCGTCCACCGAGCCCCTGCCCGACGTGATCGCGGCCCTCGCCACCGGCGACCGCCCCGACGACGAGCCGGACACCGCGCTCCAGCGGGCCCTGGCCCTCGTCCAGACGTGGCTCGCCGACGAACGGTTCGCCCCCACCCGCCTCGTCGTCGTCACCCGCGACGCCGTCGCCACCCACACCGGGGAGGACGTCCGCGACCTCGCGGCCGCCGCCGTACGCGGCCTGCTGCGCTCGGCCCAGTCGGAGCACCCCGGCCGGATCGTCCTCGCCGACATCGACGCGCACGCCGGCTCCTGGCTGCCGCTGCCCGCCCTCGTCGCCACCGCCGACGAACCCCAGCTGGCGCTGCGCCAGGGCACCGCGTACGCGCCCCGCCTCGTGCGCACCCACACCCACGCGCCCCTGACCGCCCCCGACGGCGACGGCCCGTGGCGGCTGGACATCCCGGAGAAGGGCACCGTCGACAACCTCGCGCTCACGCCCTGCCCGGACGCCGCCGGCCCCCTGGAGCCCGGCCAGGTCCGCATCGCCGTCCGCGCCGCCGGCCTGAACTTCCGCGACGTCCTCAACTCCCTCGGCATGTACCCCGGCGGCGCCAAGTACTTGGGCTCCGAGGCCGCCGGCGTCGTCGTCGAGACCGGACCCGGCGTGACGGGGGTCGCCGTCGGCGACCGCGTCATGGGCATGGTGCCCGGCGGCTTCGGCCCGCTGGCCGTGGCCGACCACCGCGTCCTCGCGCCCGTACCGCGCGGCATGTCCTTCGAGCAGGCCGCCGCCGTCCCCGTGGTGTTCCTCACCGCCTACTACGCCCTGCGCGACCTCGCCGGCCTCACCGCCGGGGAGTCCGTCCTCATCCACGCCGCCGCCGGCGGCGTCGGCATGGCCGCCGCCCAACTCGCCCGCCACTGGGGCGCCGACGTCCTCGGCACCGCCGGCACGTACAAGCAGGATCTGCTGCGCGCCGACGGCTGGCCCGCCGACAAGCTGGCCTCCTCCCGCACCCTCGACTTCGAGGACCGCTTCCGGGAGACCACCGGCGGCCGGGGCGTGGACGTCGTCCTCAACTCCCTCGCCGGGGACTTCGTCGACGCCTCGCTGCGCCTGCTGCCCCCCGGCGGCCGGCTGATCGAGATGGGCAAGACCGACATCCGCGACGCCGACGACGTCGCCCGCGACCACGAGGGCGTCACCTACCGGGCGTTCGACCTGATCGAGGCCGGGCCCGAGCGCATCCACGAGATGCTCGCCGAACTCGTCGCCCTCTTCGAGGACGGGACGCTGCGGCCGCTGCCGGTCACCGCCTGGGACGTCCAGCACGCCCGCGAGGCCTTCCGGTTCGTGTCCGAGGCCCGCCACGTCGGCAAGGTCGTCCTGACCGTGCCCCGCCCCTGGGACCCCGACGGCACCGTGCTGATCACCGGCGGCACCGGTGAACTCGGCGGCCTCCTGGCCCGTCACCTCGTCACCCACCACGGCACCCGGAACCTGCTGCTCACCAGCCGGCGCGGCACGACCGCCCCCGGCGCCCCCGAGCTGTGCGAGGAACTGCGGGCCCTGGGCGCCCACGTCACCGTCGCCGCCTGCGACGCCGCCGACCGCGACGCGCTCGCCGCGCTGCTGGCCGGCATCCCCGACGGGCAGCCGCTGACGGCCGTCGTGCACGCCGCCGGCGTCCTCGACGACGGCGTGATCACCTCCCTGACCCCCGACCGGCTCTCCGGCGTCCTGCGCGCCAAGGCCGACGCGGCCCGCCACCTCCACGAGCTGACCGCGCCCCACGACCCCGCCGGGTTCGTGCTGTTCTCCTCGGCCGCCGCCGTCTTCGGCTCGGCGGGCCAGGGCAACTACGCCGCCGCCAACGCCTACCTCGACGCCCTCGCCCAGCACCGCCGCGTCCAGGGCCTGCCCGCCACCTCCCTCGCCTGGGGCCTGTGGGCCCAGGCCAGCGAGATGACCGCGCACCTCGACGACGGCGACCGCGCGCGGGCCCGCCGGTCCGGCGCGCTGACCCTCTCCACGGCCGACGGCCTCGCCCTCTTCGACGCCGCCCTCGCCGCCCGTAGGCCCCTGCTCGTCCCCGTCCGCCTCGACGGCGCCGTCCTGCGCGACCGCCGCCCGGCGGAACTCCCCGCCCTGCTGCGCGGCCTGTACCGGGGGAGCACCACCCGGCGCGCTGCCGGCGCCGAACGGCCCGCCTCCGGCGCCGACGCGCTGCGGCAGCGGCTCGCGGGGATGCCCGCCGCCGACCGCCGCGCCCACCTGCTGGAGCTGGTCAGCGGCTGTGTGGCGGCCGTCCTCGGCCACACGGACACGAGCCTCGTCCACGCCGAACGGGCCTTCCGCGACCTGGGCTTCAACTCGCTCACCTCCGTCGAGCTCCGCAACCGGCTCAGCACCGCCACCGGCCTGCGCCTCCCCGCCACCCTCGCCTTCGAC
>NZ_JAILXP010000473.1 GCF_020740895.1 Streptomyces sp. UNOB3_S3
GGGTCCGCCAGTCCCGCGCGGACGTTGGCGTCGTCCAGGCGGACGCGGCCCAGCCGGACGAGGGCGGGCAGGACGTCGCTCAGGAGCACGGCGGCGTCCAGCCCGGCGGCGGGGTCCGCCCCGGCCCGTTCGCGCAGCGCCTCCACCCAGGCGTCCCGGTCGACGACCGCCAGCCGGTAGCCGTACGCCCGGAGGTGGTCCAGCAGGGTGTCCAGAGGGAGCGGCCGGGGGCAGACCAGGTGGTGGGTGAGGCCGAGGCTCTCCTCCCGGCGCGCGAGGCGGACCACGGCGGCCGCCGTGCGGTCGGCGGGCACGAGGTCGACCACGGCCGCCGGCTCGTCCGGCCCGGTGAGCCGGGGCGCGCTGCCCAGGACGAGCATGGCCCGGACGAGCTGCCACAGGACGTCCTCCTCCGGCCCGGCGCCGCTGGCGGAGTGGCCGCCGATCCGGCCCAGGCGGTGGACGGTCACCGGCAGGCCGCGCTCGGCGGCGGCGCGGACGAGTTGTTCGGCCACCCACTTGCCGGCGGTGTAGCCGTCGGACGCCACCTCCGGCGCCGGGACATGATGGCTCTCCGTAATGACGTCCGGCAGCGTTCCCGTGCCCACCGCGACCGATGCAGTGGAGATGTAGTGGACCGGAACGCCGCTTCCGGCGGCGAGTCGCAGCACCTCGCGCGTCCCGCCCACGTTCGCCGCCCGCAGCCGGTCGTAGGGGTCGACCGCGCTGACGCGGGCGCCGTTGTGGTAGATCGCGTCCAGCCGCCCGGCCAGTTCCGCGAACCGGGCGGGGGCCAGGCCGAGCAGCGGCTTCCCCAGGTCGCCGGGGACGGGGACGACCCGGGCGGCGACACCGTCGTCCCCCAGCCCGTGGCGTGCCAGGCCCGCCCGGATCCGTCGCTCGGCGTGCCCGGCGTCCTCCGCCCGCACCAGGCAGTGGACTTCGGCGTCCGTGCTGTCGAGGAGCTCGCGCAGCAGGAACGAGCCGACGAACCCGGTCGCGCCGGTGAGCAGCACCCGCTCCGGGCCGGGCGCGCGCTCGGCCCGACGGCCGACGGTGAACTCCGCGTCCAGGACGGCCTCGGCGGCCAGGTCCACCGACGCGGCCGGGCCCGGTGCGGCCGTGCCGTCGACGGCCGCCAGCAGGGCCGCGACCGACTGGTGCTCGAAGAGCGCGCGGACGGGCAGCTCGACGCCCAGCCGCCGGCGGAGCCCGCTGATCACCCGGGTGGCGAGCAGCGAATGCCCGCCCAGGACGAAGAAGTTGTCGTCGAGGGTGACCCGGGGGACGCCCAGGACCTCGGCGAACAGCTCGCACACGATCCGCTCGCGCGGAGTGCCCGGCTCGCGGCCCGTCGAGAGCGAGCCGAAGTCCGGTGCCGGGAGCGCCGCCCGGTCGACCTTGCCCGTGGCCGTGACGGGCAGCGTGTCCAGCACCAGGACGGCCGAGGGCACCATGTGGCCCGGCAGCAGGGCGGCCGCGTGGGCGCGCAGCGCGGCGCCGTCCAGGCCCGGCGCGTCACCGGCGGGCACGATGTACGCGGTGAGGTAGGTGCCGGCCCGGTCGTCCCGGCGGGCGACGACGACCGCCTGGGCCACCTCCGGGTGGGTGCCGAGCGCGGCCTCGATCTCGCCGGGCTCGACCCGGAAGCCGCGGAGCTTGATCTGTCCGTCGGCGCGGCCGATGAACTCCAGCTCCCCGTCCCGGTTCCAGCGCGCCAGGTCGCCCGTGCGGTACATCCGCCCGCCCGGCTCCCCGAACGGGTCGGCCACGAACCGCTCGGCCGTCAGCCCCGGCCGGCCCAGATAGCCCCGGGCCAGCCCGGCCCCCGAGATGTGGAGTTCGCCGGGGACCCCGGGCGGCACCAGGCACAGGTCGCGGTCGAGGACGTAGGCACGGGCGCCCACCGTGGGCCGGCCGATGGGCGGGGCGCCCCCGCCGGACAGCGGGGCGCTGAGGGTGGCGCAGACCGTGGTCTCGGTGGGCCCGTAGCCGTTGAGGAAGCGGCGCCCGGCGGACCAGCGGCGGACCGTCTCCCCGCTCGCCGCCTCACCCGAGACGATCATCGAGGTGAGCGAGGGCAGGTCGGCGGGCTCCAGCACCGACAGCGCGGCGGGCGGCAGCGTCGCATGGGTGACGCGGTGCCGCCCGGCCAGCGCGGTCAGGCCGGGGCCGGGGACGGTGACCGAAGCCGGGGCCATCACCAGCGTCGCCCCCGTCAGCAGCGCGCCGCACAGCTCCCACACGACGCCGTCGAAGCTGTGCGAGGCGAACTGGAGCACCCGGCTCTCCGCCGTCACCCCGAACCGCCGCACCTGTGCCCGGACGACGCCGGTGAATCCCCGGTGGGTGACGACGACGCCCTTGGGGCGGCTGGTCGAGCCGGAGGTGTGGATGACGTAGGCGGGGCTCGCGCTGTCCAGGGGGCACGGCCGGTCGGCGTCGGTGACGTCGCCGTCCCAGTGGGCGCCGACCGCGCGCCGGGTCTCCTCCCGGTCGAGGACGATCCGGGGCAGGTCCGGCGCGGCCGGTAGCGCCAAGGACGTCGCGAGGTCCGTCAGCAGCAGGCAGGGCGCGGTGTCGTCGAGCATCAGGCGCAGCCGGGCCTCCGGGTAGCCGGGGTCCAGCGGTAGATAGGCGGCGCCCGCCTTGAGCACGGCCAGGGTGGCCACGATCGCGTCGGGGTCGCGGGGCAGGGCGATGGCCACGGTCCGCTCCGGCCCGACGCCGTGACCGAGGAGGTGGCGGGCCAGCCGGTTGGCGCGGGCGTTGAGTTCACGGTACGTCAGCGTCCGTACGGTGCCCTCGCCGTCGTCGAAGAGGACGGCGGTCGCCCCGGGCGTCCGCCGGGCCTGCTCCTCGAACAGCTCCGGCAGCGTGCCGGGCGGCACGTCCTCGCGGGGATCGCCGCTGCGCTCCATCAGCTCGGCGCGTTCCCCGGGCAGCAGGACGTCGAGGGCGCCCAGCCGGCGGCCGGGGTCGGCGGTGACCGCCTCCAGCAGGCGGACGAACCGCTGGACGATCCGCTCGACGCTCTCCCGGTCGAACAGGTCGGTGCTGTACTCGGCCACCCCGTCGACGCCCAGCGGCCGCCGGTCCGGGCCGTGCCGCTCGGTGAGGGAGACGGACAGGTCGAAGCGGCAGGCCCCGGTCGGCCAGGGCAGCTCGGTGACCGCGAGGCCCGGCAGTTCGGGCGCGCCCTGCGGGGCGTTCTGGAGGGCCAGCACGACCTGGAACAGCGGGTGGTGGGCGAGGCCGCGCGCGGGCGCGAGGGCGTCGACCAGCCGCTCGAAGGGCAGGTCCTGGTGGGCGTAGGCGGCCAGGTCGGTCTCCCGTACACGGGCCAGCAGATCCCGGAAGGACGGGTTGCCGGAGGTGTCGGCGCGCAGCACCAGGGTGTTGACGAAGAAGCCGACGAGCCCGTCCAGGGCGGGGTCCGTGCGTCCCGCGACCGGGCTGCCGATCGCGATGTCGGTGCCCGCGCCCAGCTTGGTCAGCAGGGCGGCCAGCGCCGCGTGCACGACCATGAAGGGGCTCGCGCCGCAGGTGCGGGCCAGCTCGGTGATCCGCCGGTGGAGGTCCGCGTCCAGCGTGAAGCGCAGGGTGTCGCCACGATGGCCGGCCACCTGCGGGCGGGGCCGGTCCAGGGGGAGCCCGGTGTGCTCGGGCAGCCCGTCGAGGGCGCCCTTCCAGTGGGCGAGCTGGCGCGCGGCCGCGCTGCCCGGGTCGTGCGCGTCGCCCAGCAGCTCGCGCTGCCACAGCGTGTAGTCGGCGTACTGGACCGGGAGCGGCGCCGCGTCCGGCGCCCGGCCCGCCCGGCGCGCGGTGTACGCGGCGGCCAGGTCGCGCCAGAGCGGGGCCAGCGACCAGCCGTCGCAGGCGATGTGATGGACCACCAGCACCAGGACGTGCCGGCCGGGCCCGGTGGTGAACAGCCCGGCGCGGACGGGGATGCCCCCGGCGAGGTCGAAGGGCCGCCGGACGGCCTCGTCGACGGCGGCGTCCAGGTCCGCCCCGGCGACCTCGGTGACGGTCAGCGGCGGCCGGGCGGCGGCCGGGTCCAGGACGAGCTGGTACGGCACCCCGCCCTCCTCGGGCAGGACGGTGCGCAGGCTCTCGTGCCGCGCGACGAGGTCGCCGAGCGCCGCCTCCAGCGCCGCCCGGTCCGGCTCGCCGTCCAGGGCCAGCACCAGCGGCACGTTGTAGGCGGCTCCTGATTCCTGGAGGCGCTGGAGGAACCACAGCCGCTGCTGGGCGAAGGACAGCGGCACGCGCCCGGGGCGCTCCGCCGGGAGCAGCGGGGGCCGTTCGCCCTCCGCCGCCCTGCGGACGGCGTCGGCGAGCCCGGCGACCGTCGGCGTCTCGAAGACGCTGCGCACGGCGAGCTCCAGGCCGAGCGCGGAGCGCAGCCGGGCGGTGAGCCGGGTGGCGGACAGGGAGTGGCCGCCGAGGGCGAAGAAGCTGTCGTCGACGGTGACCCGGGAGACGCCGAGGATGTCGGAGAACAGCCCGCACAGCAGCACCTCGAGGGGGTCGCGCGGGGGCCGGCCGTTCGCGGCGGAGCCGGTGTCCGGCTCGGGCAGCCGGCGGCGGTCCACCTTGCCGTTGGGGGTGAGCGGCAGGGCGTCGAGGACCACGGTCGCGGCGGGCAGCAGGAACTCGGGGAGCCGCTCGCCCAGATAGGAGCGGACGGAGGCGAGCAGGGCGCCGGTGTCGCGGGCGGTCGCGGGGGCGTTGACGAGGGAGGCGAGCGGGGTGCCGGTGGGCCCGGCACCC
>NZ_JAILXP010000474.1 GCF_020740895.1 Streptomyces sp. UNOB3_S3
GGACAGGCCATGCACAGTGCGTGGGCGGTCTCCGGGGTGTCCTTGCCGCCGAGGCAGCGGAAGACGCCGGCGCAGGCGAGGAGGGCGGCGGCGTCGGGGCTGTCGGGCTCGGCGAGCAGCCAGTCGCGGGCCCAGGCGGCGCTGGTGGGGCCCTCGGCGAGGACGAGGAGGCGGTGGCCGCGGCGGTCCCAGTCGTCGCCGGTGCGGGCGAGGAGCTGCCGGGCGTCGGCCCAGCGGCCCCGGGCCAGGGCGTCGCGGACGGTGGCGAGCTCGGTGTCGTCCAGGGCGGGGTCGAAGGTCAGCCCGTCCTTGTTCCGGTGGCGGCCCAAGGGGGGTGGGGGCGTCATCAGCGGGCTTCCTCCACGGCGTACGTCCCCTCCGGGCGCCGGGTCAGGGGCGTCCGCGCACTGTCTTGTTCCTGCTTCCCGATCACGCACAGCAAACCGGTAGTCACTGCTCCGCGTCAAGGCCGGTCGGTCGATGCTGACATGACGTCAAATAACGTACCGTCAGCTCCAGTTGCGGGACGGCCCGGGGCGCGCGGACGGGCGACGCATCGCCGCACGGGCCCCGTGGCACCACCCCCGCCACTCCTCTATCGCATACCCATCGCACACCAGCGCCACGAACAGCAGTTCTATACCCGGGACCCTTCCCCGGACCCCGCCCCGGATGAACGGCCGAAAGGGGGGTACTCGACCGTCGCACCGCCCCCGAGGCGGCTATCGTTTTGCTGTCAAGTCTCCTACGACCGCAAGGTCTTGAGGTGCGCGACGTGATGGTCTTCGCCTTCGCCCTGGGTGCGGCGTGCTGTCTGGGCGTGGGGTTCGTCCTCCAGCAGAACGCCGCGCAGCGGGCGCCCATGAGCGACTTCCTCTCCCTCCGGCTGCTGCTGGACCTCGCCCGGATGCCGCGCTGGCTGGCGGGCATCGCGCTGATGGTCTGCGGCATGGCCCTGGGCGCCGTCGCGCTCAGCCGGGGCGAGGTGTCGCTGGTCGACCCGCTGATGGCGACGAACCTGCTGTTCGCCATGGCCCTCTCCCGCTGGCAGACCAAGCAGCCGCTCGGCCGCACCGGCTGGGGCGGGCTGTGGCTGCTGGCGGGCGGGGTGGCGGCCTTCATCGTCGCCGGGCGCCCGCACGGCGGGCGGACGGTCACCGATCCGCTGCGGCACTGGCTGATCGTCGGGATCATGGTGGGCACCGCGCTGCTGCTGGCGGCGGTCTCCAAGCGGGTGCGGATGAGCACGGAGGCGGCCCTGCTGGCGGTCGCGGCCGGGCTGCTCTACGGCGTGCAGGACGCGCTGACGCGGGTGAGCGGCACACGGTTCGCGCACGGCGGCTGGCGGGAGCTGGTCACCGGCTGGCAGCCCTACGGGGTGCTGGTGCTCGGGGTGACGGCGCTGGTGCTGGTGCAGAGCGCCTTCGAGACGGCCCCGCTGCGGATGTCGCTGCCCGCGCTGACGGCGGCGCAGCCGCTGGCGGGGATCGCGTGCGGGGTGGGCTTCATGGGCGACCAGCTGCGGACGACGCCCGCGGCGCTGGCCGTGCAGGCGGCGGGGCTGGTCGCGATCGTGTGCGGCATCGTGCTGATCGGCCGGCATCCGGCGATGCCGTCGGGCATGGCGGAGCCGGGCCAGGTCCGGGATCTCCAGCCGCACTGACCGCCGCCCACCGCGGTCCTGGGATCCGCTCCCCCCGCGGGCCGCTGCTGGTTGGATGGGGCCATGACCGATCAGCGGCCGCTCGGGGCGGATGAGGTGCTGGACATCGTCGACGAACACGACCGGGTCGTGGGGCGGGCGCCGCGCGGCGCGGTGTACGCCGAGGGGCTGCTCCACCGGTGCGTGTTCGTCCAGGCGCGCGACGCGCGGGGACGGATCTTCGTTCACCGCCGGACCGACCGGAAGCTGGTCTTCCCCTCGCGGTACGACATGTTCGTCGGCGGGGTGGTCGGCACGGGCGAGTCGTACGACGAGGCCGCGCTGCGGGAGGCCGAGGAGGAGCTGGGGGTCAGCGGCCTCCCGGCGCCCACACCTCTGTTCCGCTTCCTCTACCGGGGCCCGGGGGGCGGGTGGTGGTCGGCGGTGTACGAGGTCCGCTGCGACCTTCCGGTCTCGCCCCAGGAGGAGGAAGTGGCCTGGTGGGACTTCCTCCCCGAGGAGGAGGTGGCGGCCCGGCTGGACGAGTGGGACTGGGTGCCGGACGGGCTGGAGGCGTACGTCCGGCTGCGCGAGCGCCGGACGGGCACGGGCCCGTCCGGCGGCTGACGGGGCGGAGCCCGGTCAGGGCACCGTCACCACGATCTTTCCGCGCGTGTGGCCCTCGGCGCTGCGGCGGTGGGCGTCCGCCGTCTTCTCCAGCGGGAAGACCTCGGCCACCTCGACCTTGAGGACGCCCTCCGCCGCCAGGCGGCCCAGCTCCGCCAGGTCGGCCGGGTCGGGGCGGACCCACAGCACGCGGCCGCCGTGCTCCGTGACGGCCGGGTCGGCGATGGAGACCAGGCGGGCGCCGTGGGCCGTGACGGCGGGCGAGGTCGCGACGGCGCCGCCCCCGACGAGGTCGAGCACCACGTCCACGCCCTTGGGCGCCAGGGCCCGGACCCGCTCGGCGAGCCCGTCGCCGTAGGTGACGGGCTCCGCGCCCAGGGCGCGCAGATAGTCGTGGTTGCGCTCGCTCGCCGTGCCGATGACGCGGGCGCCGAGCCGGCGGGCGAGCTGGACGGCCATGGAGCCCACCCCGCCGGAGGCGCCGTGGATCAGCACGGTGTCGCCCTCGCCGGTCCGCGTCGCGCGCAGCGACTGGAGGGCGGTGAGCCCGGCCAGCGGGATGGCGGCGGCCTCCTCGAAGGTGAGGCCGGCGGGCTTGGGGGCCAGGGTGCGCACGGGGGCGGCCACGTACTCGGCGAAGGTGCCCCGGGAGAGGAAGTCCTCGCGGACGTAGCCGATGACCTCGTCGCCCTCCTGGTACTCGGGGGTGTCCGCGCCCTGTCCGACGACCACGCCCGAGACGTCCCAGCCGGGCACGACCGGGAAGACGGGCTGGATCATGGCGTCGAGGTAGCCCTCGCGGGCCTTCCAGTCGACGGGGTTGACGGCCGCCGCCCTGACCTTGATCAGGACGGAGTCGGGCCCGACCTTGGGCAGGGGGAGGTCGCCGTACTCCAGGACCTCGGGGCCGCCGTAGGCCCGGTAGCTGACAGCCTTCATGGTGCGGGCTCCTTTCGGAGTGTTCTACGGGGGGTCAGCGGGTCGCGGGTGCGGTGGTCCCAGCCTCGGCCGCCGGGGCCGGGTCCGCCACCGCGGCCTCACCCAGGGTGCGGATCCTCCGCAGCCCCAGCCCGGCCACCACCGAGACCAGGACGAACGCGGCGCCCGCGATCACGAAGGTGAGGGTGAACTGGCTCTCGGCGGGCAGCTTGGGCGCGCCCGGCGGCAGGTGCTCGATGCTCTTGGAGGCGAGGACCGTGGTGATCATCGCGCTGCCGATGGCGCTGCCGGTGGAGCGGGAGATGGAGTTGATGCCGTTGGCGATGCCGGTCTGGTGGTGGGGCACGCTGGCGACGATCACGGCGGGCATGGCGGCGTAGCCGAAGCTGATGGCCGCGCCGACGCACATACCGGCGGCGATCACGGCGTAGGCGTGCTCGTGGTCCAGCGCGATCCACACGAAGCCGGCGGTGCCGATGGCCGAGGCCAGCAGCAGGACCAGGCGGGGGCCCTTGTGCCGGACGAGCTGGCCGCCGACGGGTGCGGCGAGCAGCGAGACGACGGTGCTGGGCAGCAGGAACTCGACGGAGGCGCGCAGGACGGTCGCGTCGAAGCCATAGCCGGTGATCTTCGAGGGCATCTGCACCAGGTAGGAGACGCCGATGAAGAGGGCGAAGGAGCCGAAGCCGACGAGCAGGCCGGCGATGTTGGCGAAGAGCACCGGCGGGTGGGCGAACATCCGCATGTCGACGAGCGGCTCGCGCACCTTGCGCTCGACCAGCGTCCATATCGCGGCCGTCACCGCGGCGCCGGCGAAGCAGCCGATCGTCCGGGCGGAGGACCAGCCCCACTCGTGGCCCTGGGTGATGGGCAGCAGGAGCAGCACGAGGGTCGCGGCCAGGGTCAGGGCGCCGAGGACGTCGGTGCGGCCGCCGGTGGTCTCCCGGGTGGCGGGGACGAGGGTGGCGACGGCGAGGAGGGCGAGCGCGGCGAGGCCGGTGGCCAGCCAGAAGGCGCTGCGGTAGTCGGGGTCGTCGCCGGAGGTGAGCAGGCCGGTGGCGACGAGCGCCAGGCCGCTGCCGAAGGCGAGGGTGCCGCTGACCATGGCCATGGCGCCGGGCAGCCGGGCCGGGCGGACCTCCTCACGGAGCACGGAGAGGGCCAGCGGGAAGATCGCGGTGGCGGCGCCCTGGAGCACCCGGCCGACGATCAGCCAGAGCAGGGAGTGGGTGACGGCCGCGAGGACGGAGCCCGCGACCATCACGACCAGGACGGCCACCAGGGTCTTCTTCTTGCCGTGCTGGTCGCCGAAGCGGCCGAGCAGCGGGGTGAAGACGGCGGCGGAGAGCAGGGTCGCGGTGGTGACCCAGCTGACGTTCGCGGACGAGGTGCCGAGGTCCTTCTGGATGAGGCCGAGGATCGGCACCACCAGGGTCTGCATCATCGAGACGACCATGGCGGCCAGGCTCAGGGCGAAGACGATCACCGTCTCGTTCCGCTGCGTGGCGGGGGCGGTGGACGCTGGGGAGGTCATGGGA
>NZ_JAILXP010000475.1 GCF_020740895.1 Streptomyces sp. UNOB3_S3
GGCACCGACCCCGGTCCCGGAGCCCCGGTGGCAGCAGCCCGCCCGGCCCGCGCCCGGCCACGGGCTCGGGGGACCGGCAGCGGAGCCCTCGACGGCGGCCGGCGCGGCACCGGCCGGCCCGGCGATGGCACCGCCCCCGGTGGGCTACGGCGCCACGGACGTACCCGGCATGACCGGCAACGGCCTGCCCAAGCGCACCCCCCGGGTCGTCGCCCGCAAGCCCGTACCGCTCAGCGTCCGCCAGGGCGTCGACGCGGAGGCGCTGCGCCGCAAACTGGCCGGCTTCCAGCAGGGCGCGCGCGACGGACGCCGGGACGTGGAGGCGGAGTTGACGCATATGACGGGGTTGACGGGAAGTGATCACGGCGCGCGTGATCGTGGTACTGATCGGAACCGAACGGGGGCGCCGGACGAGGGCGGCACTGTCGAGGAGGCACGCGGTTGACTGCATTTTCCCAGGGGGCGACGCCAGTAACCCCCACCCGCACCACGGGCGTCACCGCCTACGGACCGAGCGAGGAGGCCCGGAGCCTGC
Source organism: Streptomyces sp. UNOB3_S3 (assembly GCF_020740895.1). Taxonomy (GTDB): domain Bacteria; phylum Actinomycetota; class Actinomycetes; order Streptomycetales; family Streptomycetaceae; genus Streptomyces. The sequence continues at coordinate 536 of NZ_JAILXP010000475.1, forward strand.
ACTGGCTGCTCACCGATCTGGTGGAGGAGGTGCCGGGCGTGCGCTCCGTCGCGGTCGTCTCCTCCGACGGACTGCTGCTGCTCTCCTCCGCCCCCGACCACCCGGCCGCGCGCGGCGCGGGCGGGGCCGCCGAGGGGCCGCGCGGCTCCACCGCCGACCTCGCCACCATCGTCGCCGGGCTCGGCAGCCTCACCTCGGGCGCGGCGGCGCTGATGGACGGCGGGCCCGTCAAGCAGACGATGGTCGCGATGGCCGGCGGCGGGCTGTTCGTCATGACCATCAGCGACGGCTCGCTGCTGGGCGTCCACACCGCGCCCGACTGCGACATGGGCGTGGTCGCCTACCACATGGCCCTCTTCGTGGGCCGGGCCGGACACGTCCTGACCCCCGAACTCCGCAGGGAGCTGCGGCAGTCGGTGGAGGCCGCCGGATGAGCACCGCCGCCCCCGTGCTGCGCGCCCCCGCCGGGCCCGTACCGGACCGGCCGACCGCGCGCGTACGCCCGTACTCGCTCACCGGCGGGCGTGGCCGCTGCGGCCATGTGCTGCTCATAGAGACCTTCGTCGCGGCCCTGGCCGACGCCGAGGACGGCCGGGTCGACGCCTGCGCCCCCGGCGCCCCGGCCGGCACCCCGGCCGGGGGCGGCGGAGCGCTCGCCTCCTGGCTGCTGCCGGAGGTGCGCGCCGTCCTGGGGCTGTGCCGGCGGCTGCGCTCCGTCGCCGAGGTCTCCGCGCTGCTGAGGATGCCGCTGGGTGTGGTCCGCGTGCTCCTCGGCGACCTGGCCGACCAGGGAAGGATCCGCGTCTACGGCACCGGCCACCTCACCGGACGACCCGACCGCGCGCTGCTCGAAAGGGTGCTGAGTGGACTACGCAGGCTCTGACGCGACGGCCCCCCGCGACCCGGGACCGGCCCCGGGACCGGGCTCGGGACCGGCCCCGGGCTGGCAGACCGACCTGTCCCGCGCCCCCGCCGCCACCAAGATCGTGATCGCGGGTGGCTTCGGGGTCGGGAAGACCACCTTCGTCGGCTCCGTCTCCGAGATCACCCCGCTGCGCACGGAGGCGGTCATGACGACCGCCGGGGAGGACGTCGACGACCACACCGCCGTCCCCGCCAAGGCGACGACCACCGTCGCCATGGACTTCGGCCGCATCACCCTCGACACGGACCTCGTGCTGTACCTGTTCGGCACCCCCGGCCAGCAGCGCTTCTGGTTCATGTGGGACGACGTGGTGCGCGGCGCCATCGGCGCGGTCGTGCTCGTCGACACCCGGCGGCTGGCCGACTCCTTCCCGGCGCTCGACTACTTCGAGAGCTGCCGGCTGCCCTACGTCGTCGCCGTCAACCACTTCGAGGGCACCGCGCGCCACTCGCCCGAGGCGGTGCGCGAGGCCCTGTCCCTGGAGCCGGACGTCCCCGTGGTCACCATGGACGCCCGGCTCCGGATCACCGTCGTGGAGACGCTGCTGACGCTGGTGGGCCGGGCCCTGGAGACCACCCCGGGAGCCGTCTCCCGGGCCGTTCACCGTGCCGCGCCGAGCGCCGCACCCGAGCCGAGCCGAGGCGGGCGTTGCGACGGATCCTCATAGTCGGGGCCGGTCAGTCCGGGCTCCAGCTGGCCCTGGGACTCCAGGCCAAGGGGTACGACGTGACCGTCATGTCGAACCGCACACCGGAGGAGATCCGCTCCGGCCGCGTCATGTCCACCCAGATGATGTTCCGCACCGCGCTGCGCTACGAGCGCGAGCTGGGGCTGAACTTCTGGGAGGGCCTGGCCCCGCGCGCCCTGGGACTGGGCTTCTCGGTCGCTGGGACGGTCCCCGGGGTGCCCGGCGTCCAGCGGCCCGTCGACTGGATCGGCCGGCTCGACGGCTACGCCCAGTCCGTCGACCAGCGGGTGAAGATGGCCGGCTGGCTGGACGCCTTCGCCGAGCGCGGCGGCCGGCTCGTCGTCCACGCGGCGGCCGTCTCCGACCTCGACTTCCTCGCCCCCCGCCACGATCTGGTGCTGGTCGCCGCGGGCAAGGGGGAGCTCGTCTCGCTCTTCCGCCGCGACCCCGCGCGCTCCCCGTACACCACGCCGCAGCGCGCTCTCGCGCTCGCCTACGTCCACGGCCTGGGCCCGCGCGCCGAGCACCCGGAGTACGACGCGGCGCGCTGCACCATCGTCCCCGGCGTCGGCGAGCTGTGGGTCATCCCCACGCTCACCACCTCCGGCCGGGCCGACATCCTCTTCTGGGAGGGCCTGCCGGGCGGGCCCGTCGACGTCTTCCAGGACGTCGAGGGGCCGGGGGAGCATCTGACGCGGACGCTGGAGCTGCTGGAGTGGTTCGTGCCCTGGGAGTACGGGCGGGCCACCGCCGTGGAGCTGACCGACCCGGGCGCCACCCTGGCCGGGCGCTATGTCCCGGCCGTCCGTGACCCGGTCGGCCGGCTGCCGTCGGGCGGGCTGGTGCTGGGCGTCGGCGACGCGGTCGTCGTCAACGACCCGCTCACCGGGCAGGGCGCCAACTCGGCGGCCAAGTGCGCCGCCTCGTACCTCGCCTCGATCGTGGAGCGGGGCGACGAGCCCTTCGACGCGGAGTGGATGCGGACGGCCTTCGAGCGGTACTGGGCCTCGGCACGGCATGTCACCCGCTGGACCAACACCATGCTCGGCCCGCGGTCCCCGCACATCCGCGCCCTGATCGACGCGGCGGCGGGGCTCCAGCCGGTCGCCGACCGCGTCGCCAACGGCTTCGACGACCCCTCGGACTTCGACGACTACTTCTACGACGCGTCGGCGGCGGAGGCGTATGTGGCGGAGACGAGGGCGCTGACGGCGGGCTACACCTCGCCCGGCGGCTCCGGGGGGACGTAGGGGATGTAGCGGGCCAGGGGCGGTTTCCCGGCGTCCGGGCGCACGGCCCCCAGCAGCGGGTTCGCGGCGATGGGGGAGACCTTGACGACGTCGCCGGGGCGCGGGGCCTGTATCACCCGGCCGTGGCCGACGTAGAGGGCGACGTGCGTGGCGCCCTCGAAGTAGAGGACGAGGTCACCGGGGCGCAGCTCGTTCAGCGGGACCTTGGGCAGCGTCTTCCACTGCTCCTGGCTGGTGCGGGGGATGACGTCCCCGGCGTGGGCCCAGGCCTGGGAGGTGAGCCCGGAGCAGTCGAAGGCGTCCGGGCCCTCCGCGCCCCAGACATAGGGCTTGCCGACCTGTTGGAAGGCGTAGTCGAGGGCCCTGATGCCGTCCTCCGACGGTGCCTGGGCGCCGCCGAGGGCGCCCGAGGCCAGCAGCTTGCGCTGGGCGTCGCCGATGCCGTCGGCCTCCGCGCGGCGCAGCGCGGCCAGCTGGTCCCCGTCGAGCGAGGCCAGCAGCCGTTCCACCTCGCCCAGCCGCTCCTGGACCGCGTCGCGCTGCCGCTTCTGCCGGGCGGCCAGGGTCTGCTGGGCGCTGAGCGCCTCGCGGGCCTCGCGGGCGAGGGCGGCGGCGCGCCGCTCGCCGTCCGCGAGCCGCTCCACGGCGTCGGCGCGGCGGCCGGCGGCGCGTCTGATCTCGTGGCCGCGGTCCATGGCCTGCCGGGCGTCGCCGCTGAGCAGGAACTCCATATAAGGGGAGAGGCCCCGGCTGCCCCGGTACTGCTCGCGGGCGATACGGCCCGCCTCCGCACGGCCGGCGGTGAGGGCGATCCGGGCCTCGGCCAGCTGCTCGTTGAGCCTGTCGGTCCGGGCACGCTGCTTCTTCAGCCTGTCGTCGGTCGCGTCGTAGGCCTCCGTGGCCTCCTCGGCCTGCCGGTAGAGCGCCCGGAGCCGGGTGAGCAGGGCGCTGACCGGCTGTCCGGGCGGATCGGCGGGGGCCGCGACCGCCGTCGGCGCGGGGAGGGCGGCCACGGCGAGCACGGTGCTCACGGCCAGCGCCGACGCGCGGAGGACGCGGGCGGCGCGGATGACACGGGCGGTACGGACGACGCGGGCGGCACGGGCGACGCGCGTGAACCGTCCTGACACAGGCTCACCTCCGGGGGGACCGGTCCGGGGGACGGGCGTGATCACGCCCGGAAGCGATCCTGCCACGCACGGTATGACTAGTAGGAACGACGTGGACGAAACCGCCCAATGGGCGTCATCCGGGTCACCCGTACGTTGACTCCGGCGGTGTCGATCAG
>NZ_JAILXP010000476.1 GCF_020740895.1 Streptomyces sp. UNOB3_S3
GCCGTGGCGGCGACGGCGCCGAAGGTGGCGGCACCGGCGACGGCCACCGCCACGCTGCCGGTGATCACACGGGCGCGGACGGAGAACTTCTGCGGGCTCTTCATGGGAACTCCTGTCGGAACTGATCGGGGCCGATCGGGACGTCTCCATCCTCGAAGCGATCACGGCCCCTCCCGGTCGTCGGTCCGGTGGGTATCGGCGAGCGGTACGGACGACACGGGGTCGACCGATCGGATGATGCGAGGGGGACCGCCACGGGTTAGGACAGGAGACGGCACCCTGTTCCGTCGAGCCCGGCGAGGAAGAAGACGCACGTGACCGGCACCACCGCAGCACCCCCGGACCGCGACCCCGACGCGCGGTGGTTCGCCGTCGTCCGGCACACCGCGTTCTTCCTCCTCCTCGGCGCGTCCCTCGTCCGCTTCCTGAGCCGCCACGCCGGCCAGCCGGACACCCCGTGGATCATCGCCCTGAGCACCCTGCTCGGCATCCTCTACGTGCTCGGCGCGGGCCTCGACGACGCCGTCCCGGCGCACCGGCGGCTGTGGCTCGGCGCGGTCGTCGGGGTGTGGGTGGTGCTGGTCGTCGCGGCCCCCAGCTTCGCCTGGTGCGCCGTCCCGCTCGTCTACACCGCCCTGCGCACCCTGCCCGTCCGGGCCTCCCTCGCGCTGATCGCGGGGCTGACGGTCTTCGTCGTGGGCGCGCAGATCAGCCTCTTCGGCTTCGACCCCAACCTCGTCGTCGCCCCGCCCACCGTCGCCGCGCTGGCCACCGCCGCCTTCGTGCACATGGAGCGGCAGCGGGCCCGGCAGGACGCCCTGATCGGCGATCTGCTGCGCACGCGCCGCGAGCTGGCCGCGACCGAGCGCCGGGAGGGCGCGCTCGCCGAGCGGCAGCGGCTGTCGATGGAGATCCACGACACCCTGGCCCAGGGCCTGTCCAGCCAGCAGATGCTGCTCCAGGCGGCCGACCGGATCTGGGCGGACGACCCGGGCACGGCCCGCCACCACGTCCGCGCCGCCGCGGACGTCGCCGCCCGCGGCCTGGCCGAGGCCCGCCGATTCGTCCAGGACCTGGCCCCCGCCGACCTCGCGGACGGGGTGCCCCTGGCGGAGGCGCTGCGCGCCCTGGCCGAACGGGAGCCGGTGCCCGGGCTCACGGTGCGCTTCCACCTGGAGGGGACGCCCGTCCCCCTGCCGGAGAGCGCGGAGTCGGCGCTGCTGCGGATCGCGCAGGGCGCGCTCGCCAACGTCCGCGAGCACGCGGGGGCGAGCACCGTGGCCCTCACCCTCACCTGGCTCGACGACCAGGTCGTCCTCGACGTCGCCGACGACGGGCGGGGCTTCGACGCCTCCGCCGCCCCGGCGGCCGGCCCGGGGCGCGGCCACGGCCTGCCCGCGATGCGGGCCCGTGCGGGCCGGCTGGGCGGCCGGCTGAGCGTGGAGTCCGTGCCCGGCGAGGGCACGGTCGTCTCCGCCGCCACGCCCGTCCGTCTGCTGCTGTGCGACGACCACGCCGTCGTCCGCGCCGGGCTGCGCGCCCTGTTCGCCAGCGAGCCCGGCATCGAGGTCGTCGGCGAGGCGGGCACCGGCGAGGAGGCCGTCGTCATGGCGGCGAAGCTGCGGCCGGACGTGGTGCTGATGGACCTCCAGCTGGGCCCGGGCATCGGCGGGGTGGAGGCCACGCGCCGCATCACCGCCGCGCCGGACGGGGCCCGGGTGCTGGTGCTCACCACCTACGACACGGACGCCGACGTCACCCGGGCCCTGGAGGCCGGGGCCACCGGCTATCTGCTGAAGGCCGAGCGTCCCGAGGAGCTCTTCGCGGCCGTCCGGGCCGCCGCCCAGGGCCGTACGGCGCTCTCCCCGCCGGTGGCCGGCCGGGTCATGGCCCGGCTGCGCGGCACCCGGCCCGCCACCGGCACGCTCACCGACCGCGAGCGCGACATCCTCGGCCAGCTGGCGCGCGGCCTCGGCAACCGCGACATCGCCCGGGCCCTGTTCATCAGCGAGGCCACGGTCAAGACCCACCTGGGCCGCATCTACGCCAAGCTGGGCGTGGACACCCGGGCGGGCGCGGTCGCCGTGGCGAAGGAGCAGCGGCTGCTTCCGTAGTGGCCGGTCAGTGGTGGAACGCCGTGGCCACCCGCTCCGGCCGGTCCAGCGGAGCGTCCTGGCGGCGCAGCTCGGGCAGGAGGGCGCCGAGGTCGTCGAGGAAGACGTCCGCGAGGTCCTGCGAGAACCCGTTGCGGCACACGACGCGCAGCACCGACAGGTCCTGGCGGTCGGGCGGGAACGTGTACGCGGGGACGAGCCAGCCGCGTTCCCGGAGCCGGCGCGAGACGTCGAAGACGTCGAAGTTGGTAATGCCGTCGGCCGTGGTGAAGGCGAAGACCGGCAGTTCGTCGCCGTGCGTCAGCATGCGGAAGTCGCCCAGCTCCCCGATGCGGCGGGCGAGGCCACTGGCGACCGTACGGGTGTTCCGCTGGACGGCCCGGTAGCCCTCGCGGCCCAACCGCAGGAACGTGTAGTACTGCGCGGCGACCTGCGCGCCCGGGCGGGAGAAGTTGAGGGCGAAGGTGGGCATGTCGCCGCCCAGGTAGTTGACGCGGAAGACCAGCTCCTCGGGGAGGGCCGTCCGGTCCCGCCACAGGGCCCAGCCGACGCCGGGGTAGACCAGGCCGTACTTGTGGCCGGAGGTGTTGATGGACGCCACGCGCGGCAGCCGGAAGTCCCACACCAGGTCCTCGTCGAGAAAGGGCGCGATCATCGCGCCGGACGCGCCGTCGACGTGGACGGGGACGTCCAGGCCCGTACGGTCCCGGAGGGCGTCCAGCGCGGCGCAGACCCCGGCGACCGGTTCGTAGGAGCCGTCGAAGGTGGAGCCGAGCACGGCGACGACGCCGATGGTGTTCTCGTCGCACAGCCCGGCGGCGGCGTCCGGGTCGATGTGGAAGCGGTCGCCCTCCATGGGCACCTGGCGGGCCTCGACCTCCCAGAAGTTGCAGAACTTGTCCCAGCAGACCTGGACGTTGGAGCCCATCACCAGATTGGGCCGGGCCCCGCCGCCCGGGTAGCGGTCGCCGTGGGCGAGGGCCCAGCGGCGTTTGAGGGCGAGCCCGGCGAGCATGCAGGCCTCGCTGGAGCCGGTGGTGGAGCAGCCGACAGTGGCGGCCGGGTCGGGGGCGTGCCACAGGTCGGCGAGCATGGCCACGCAGCGCCGCTCCAGCTCGGCGGTGCGCGGGTACTCATCCTTGTCGATCATGTTCTTGTCCCGGCACTCCGCCAGCAGCACCCCGGCCTGGGGCTCCATCCAGGTGGTGACGAAGGTGGCCAGGTTGAGCCGGGAATTGCCGTCGAGCATCAGTTCGTCATGGACGAACTGATAGGCGGCACTCGGGGTCATCGGGCCGTCGGGCAGCCGGTGGCGGGGCGGTTCCAGCGCCATCGAGGAGACGGGGTCCGCCTCCCCGTAGAAGGGGTTGACGGCGTAGCGGCGGCCGGGGTGCCGGTCGTCCCTGCCCCTGTGCAGCGCCATGCGCGTCCTTCCTCACCCGCCGGCCCGGGCGCCGGCTCAGCCCTCGCCGCCCTCCGCGGGCTGCTCCTCCTCGGCCGGTGCGGCCTCCTCGGCGGCCTCGGCGCCCTCCTCCTCTTCTTCCTCCTCCTCGGGGAGCTCCTCCGCCTGGGCGGCGACGACCTGGAGCAGGGACGTGCTCCCATCGACGGCCAGGGAGCTGCCGCGCGGCAGCTCGATGTCCTCGGCGCGAATGGTGTGACCGGCCTCCAGGCCCTCGATGGAGACGGTGAAGGACTCCGGGATGTGGGTGGCCTCGGCCTCGATCGGCAGCGCGTCCAGCATGTGCTCCAGCAGGTTTCCGCCGGGCGCCAGCTCGCCCTCGGTGAGCACCGGGACCTCCACGGTGACTTTCTCGCCCTTCTTCACGGCCAGGAGGTCCACGTGGATCAGGAATCCCTTGAGCGGGTCGCGCTGGATGGCCTTGGGGAGCACCAGCTCGCTCTTGGCCCCCTCGATGTCGAGTCTGATGAGCACGTTCGGCGTCTTCAGGGCCATCCACAGCGCGTGGCCGTCCAGCGCGACGTGCTTGGGGTCGGCACCGTGGCCGTAGATGACGGCGGGGACCCTGTTGTCGCGGCGGATCCGCCGGGCGGCACCCTTGCCGAAGTCGGTACGCGGTGTGGCGGCAAGCTTCACTTCGGCCATGGGGGCACTCCTCGGAATTCGCGTCTCTCCGGCCGCCGAGTTTATTCCGGGTTCATCCGGCCGGAGCGCCCGGGAAATTCTCGATTGCTCCGTTCGGCCGAGAAACCCATTCCCGAATGCCGCACGACGGCCGTGTCGTTGGGCCGGCGCGGACGGGGCGAACCACCCGTCCGCGCGCCCTCTCCGCACGCCGGAGCACGGCCGGGCGGCCGCGCTTCGGCTCACGGGCCGTCACCTGTGAATCACCGGTGACGGCCGGAAAGCACGGTGAAATCATCGTTGGCGCGCAGCATTCCGCAGCCGGTCACCGCCGGGTGCCGCTCGGCTGCGCGGACGCGAGGAAAGGGTGGCCCATGCCAGAAATCCGCCTCGAACCACCGCCGGACCGACCGGGCCTCCCGGAATTCCCAGCCGTCGTGGAGCCCGCCCTCCGCGACATTCCCGGGCCGCCCCCGGCC
>NZ_JAILXP010000477.1 GCF_020740895.1 Streptomyces sp. UNOB3_S3
ACCCCGTACCGACCCCGCGCCGCTGCTGCCCGACGCGGAGCCGTTCCGGGTGCTCGGCACCCAGGCCGCCGGCGGGTCCGACCCGGCGCTCCTGCGGCGGCTGTACGGACAGCTCGTGCGTGGTCGCAGGTACAACACGCAGGCCACCGCGCTGACGCGGCAGGGCCGGCTCGCCGTCTACCCCTCCTCCACGGGGCAGGAGGCCTGCCAGGTCGCCGCGGCCCTGGCCCTGGAGCCCCGGGACTGGCTCTTTCCCAGCTATCGCGACACCCTCGCCGCCGTCGTCCGAGGCATGGACCCCGTGCAGGCCCTGACCCTGCTCCGCGGCGACTGGCACACCGGCTACGACCCGCACGAATACCGCGTCGCCCCGCTGTGCACCCCGCTGGCCACCCAGCTGCCGCACGCGGTCGGGCTCGCCCACGCCGCCCGCCTCAAGGGCGACGACGTCGTGGCCCTCGCCATGGTCGGCGACGGCGGCACCAGCGAGGGCGACTTCCACGAGGCGCTGAACTTCGCGGCCGTCTGGCGGGCCCCCGTCGTCTTCCTCGTGCAGAACAACGGCTTCGCCATCTCCGTCCCCCTCGCCAAGCAGACCGCCGCCCCCTCCCTGGCCCACAAGGCCGTCGGCTACGGCATGCCCGGCCGGCTCGTCGACGGCAACGACGCGGCCGCCCTCCACCAGGTCCTCACCGAGGCGGTCCACCGGGCCAGGTCCGGCGGCGGCCCCACCCTGGTCGAAGCCGTCACCTACCGCATCGACGCCCACACCAACGCCGACGACGCCACCCGCTACCGCGCCGACGCCGAGGTCGAGGCCTGGCGCGCCCACGACCCCATCGCCCTGCTGGAGCGCGAGCTGCGCGACCGCGAGCTGCTGGACGACGCCGCCATACGGGCCGAGCAGGACGCCGCCGAACGCATGGCGGCCGATCTGCGCGAGCGGATGCACCAGGACCCGGTGCTCGATCCGATGGAACTGTTCACGCATGTTTACGCCGAGCAGACTGCCCAACTGCGCGAGCAGGCAGCACAATTGCGTGCTGAGCTGACCGCCGCGGGAGAGCTCCCGGGCGACCGCGCGGGCGGCCCCCAGGAAGGAAGCCAGCGATGACCACCGCGCCCGCCGAAACCGGCCGGAAGCCCGCCAGCATGGCGCAGGCGCTGGGCCGCGCGCTGCGCGACGCCATGGCCGAGGACCCCGCGGTCCACGTCCTCGGCGAGGACGTCGGCACCCTCGGCGGCGTCTTCAGGATCACCGACGGACTGGCCAAGGAGTTCGGCGAGGACCGCTGCACGGACACCCCCCTGGCCGAGGCCGGCATCCTCGGATCGGCCGTGGGCATGGCCATGTACGGGCTGCGGCCCGTCGTGGAGATGCAGTTCGACGCCTTCGCCTACCCCGCCTTCGAGCAACTCGTCAGCCATGTCTCCCGGATGCGCAACCGCACGCGCGGAGCCATGCCCATGCCGATCACCGTCCGCGTCCCCTACGGCGGCGGCATCGGCGGCGTCGAGCACCACAGCGACTCCTCCGAGGCCTACTACCTGGCCACCCCCGGCCTCCATGTCGTCGCCCCGGCGACCGTCGCCGACGCCTACGGGCTGCTGCGCGCCGCGATCGCCTCCGACGACCCGGTGATCTTCCTGGAGCCCAAGCGGCTCTACTGGGCCAAGGCCGACTGGGACCCGGACCACCCGGACGACGTGCCGGGCATCGGCAAGGCGGTCGTCCGCAGACGAGGAACGTCCGCGACGCTCGTCACCTACGGGCCGTCGCTGCCCGTCTGCCTGGAGGCGGCCGAAGCCGCCGTGGCGGAGGGCTGGGACCTGGAGGTCGTCGACCTCCGGTCGCTCGTCCCCTTCGACGAGGAGACCGTCTGCGCGTCCGTACGGCGGACCGGGCGTGCGGTGGTCGTCCACGAGTCGACCGGATTCGGCGGCCCGGGCGGGGAACTGGCGGCCCGGATCACCGAGCGCTGCTTCCACCACCTGGAGGCACCGGTGCTGCGTGTCGCGGGCTTCGACATCCCGTACCCGCCGCCGATGCTGGAGAAGCACCATCTGCCGGGCGTGGACCGGGTCCTGGACGCGGTGGCGCGGCTGCAGTGGGAATCGCAATGGACCCCTGACGAGGATGAGAGTGGTGCGCGCTGATGGCGGTGGTGCGCGAGTTCACGCTGCCCGACCTGGGCGAAGGCCTCACGGAGGCGCAGGTCGTCCGCTGGCTGGTGAAGGTCGGCGACGTGGTCGCCGTCGACCAGCCCGTGGTCGAGGTCGAGACGGCCAAGGCGATGGTGGAGGTGCCCTGCCCCTACGGGGGCGTGGTCACGGCCCGCTTCGGTGAGGAAGGGGAGGAACTCCCCGTCGGAGCACCGCTGCTGACCGTGGCGGTCGGGGAGAGGGCACCCACGGACGGCACGGCCGCCGCCCCCGCGGCGGACCCGGCCGGCCCGGCGGCCGCCGAGGCGTCCCCGGCGGACCGCGGCGAGGACACCGGGGCCAAGGCCAACGGCGAGGAGGGCTCGGGCAATGTGCTGGTCGGCTACGGCACCCAGGCCCCCGCGGCACGCCGCCGCCGGGTCAGGCCGCAGGCCCGCGAGACCGGACGCCCGGCCGAGCGGGCACCGGCGCCCACGGCCGTGGCGGTGATCTCCCCGCTCGTCCGGCGGCTCGCCCGCGAGCGCGGCGTGGATCTGACCCGGGTCCGGGGCACCGGCCCCGACGGGCTGATCCTGCGCGCCGACGTCGAGGAGGCGGCGCTCACCGCGCTCACCGCCCACGCCCCCCGCACGGCACCCGTGGGCCACGCGGCGCGGCACGCCGCCCGCCCCGAGGCGGCCCGGCCCGCCCGCCGCGCCTCCGGCGGGCGACGGGTGGCCGACGGCCTGCGCGTACCGCTGCGCGGCGTACGCGGCGTGGTCGCCGAGAAGCTCAGCCGCAGCCGCCGCGAGATACCCGACGCCACGTGCTGGGTGGACGCGGACGCCACCGAACTGCTGGCCGCGCGCAAGGCGATGAACGCCTCCGGCGGCGCCAAGGTGTCCCTGCTCGCCCTGCTGGCCAGGATCTGCACGGCGGCGCTCGCCAAGTACCCCGAGCTCAACGCGACCGTGGACACCGAGGCCCAGGAGATCGTCCGGCTGCCGGACGTCCATCTGGGCTTCGCCGCCCAGACCGACCGCGGCCTGGTCGTACCCGTCGTGCGCGACGCCAACGCGCGCAACGCGGTCGAGCTGTCCGTGGAGATGGCCCGGCTCACCGAGGCCGCGCGGGCGGGCAAGATCAGCCCGGCCGAACTGGCCGGCGGCACGTTCACCCTCAACAACTATGGGGTGTTCGGCGTCGACGGCTCCACGCCGATCATCAACCACCCCGAGGCGGCCATGCTGGGCGTCGGCCGAATAGCCCCCAAGCCCTGGGTGCACGAAGGGGAGTTGGCCGTGCGGCACGTGGTGCAGCTGTCCTTCACCTTCGACCACCGGGTGTGCGACGGCGGCACGGCGGGCGGCTTCCTGCGGTACGTGGCGGACTGCGTGGAGCAGCCGGCGGTGCTGCTGCGGACGGTGTGATCCGGGTGGCCTGATCCGGGTGGTCACGGTGTCGTCGTAGGCGGTGTCGCCATACTCGACGGGTGACGGTTTACGACGCGGTAGTACTGGCCGGAGGCGCCGCCCGGCGGCTCGGAGGAGCGGACAAGCCCGCCGTGCGGGTCGGCGGCCGGGCGCTGCTCGACCGGGTGCTGGGCGCCTGCGCCGACGCCGGGCGGACCGTGGTGGTCGGCCCCCGGCGGCCCACGGCCCGGCCCGTGACCTGGGCCCTTGAGGACCCGCCCGGCGGCGGGCCCCTCGCGGGCCTGGACGCCGGGCTGCGCGAGGTCCGCGCCGAGCGGGTGCTCGTGCTCTCGGCCGACCTGCCGTTCCTGGCGGCGGGAGCGGTGCGGGGGCTGGTCACGGCGCTCGACGACGGCATCGCGGGTGCGGAAGGCGCCGTCCTCGTGGACGGGGACGGGCGGGAGCAGCCGCTGGTCGCCGCCTACCGGGCGGAGGCCCTGCGCCGGGAGCTCGGGCTGCTCGTCGCCGAGCACGGCACGCTCGTCGGCCTGCCGCTGCGGATGCTCACGGGCGAGCTGTCGCTCGCCCGGCTGCCCCACCCCACCGCCTCCTTCGACTGCGACACCTGGGAGGACATCAGCGAGGCCCGCGCGCGCATCAGGGACGATAGGCATGTGCTGGATGAATGGATCTCCGCGGTCAAGGCCGAGCTGGGCATCGAACTCGACGTCGACACGGCCGGTCTCCTGGACCTCGCGCGCGACGCCGCGCACGGCGTGGCCCGTCCCGCCGCGCCCCTGACGACCTTCCTCGTCGGATACGCCGCCGCGCTGCGGGGCGGGGGCGCGGAGGCCGTGGCCGAGGCGGCCCGGGTGGCGGGCGCGCTCGCCGAGCGGTGGGCGGCGGAAGCGGACGGGAAGCCGTCATGAGCGGGCACGCGGGTGGACACGCGGGTGGCCGTAGCGGCGGCCGCCACGGCCGCCGGGACGGCGAGGACGCGCTCGAGCGCGCCACGGAGGAGGCGCTGGCGCTGCTTGCCGGAGAGCGGCGGGATGTGTCGCGGTCACCGCGGGATGGCCGTCCGGCCGATGTGGCCGATGTGGCTGGGGCGACCGGGGCGAC
>NZ_JAILXP010000478.1 GCF_020740895.1 Streptomyces sp. UNOB3_S3
GGCCCGCGCGGGGCGGGGGCACATTGGAGAAACGGGGGTCGGCGAGGACCTCCCGTGCCCGGTCGTAGCCGGTGACGAGCCAGGCGTGCGTGCCGTTGGCGAGGTCCACCCGCGCCACGGGGCCCCGGGCGCGCAGCCGCGCGTAGTACGGGTACGGGTCGCGTGCGAAGCCGGGGTCCGCGGGGTTCAGGGTTTCGGGCACCCGCCCATCCTCACCGATCACGGTGCGTTCCCGGCCCCGGGGCCTTGTCAGCGCTGTGGGGGCCCGCCTGTGCGGTTCCTACAAAGCGCCGGTTTCCGTAAAGCGCCTACGGGGACACGGCCGGGGTGCGGCTCGCCGTGCGGCCCAGCCGGGCGGCGGCCCGGGCGAAGGCGGCCGCGTCGTGGACGGCGGCGCCGCCGGGGTCGTTGTTGAAGTAGCAGTACACGGCGGCCCGGTCGGGCCAGGCGTCGGCGATCCGCCCGGCCCAGCTCGCCAGCGCCTGGGCGCCGTAGCGGGGCCACGGCTTCGCCGCGCCGCAGTGGAACCGTACGTACCCCCAGTCCGCCGTGCGCCACAGCGGGGTCACGGGCCGCGAGTCGTGGTCCGCCCAGCACAGCGCCGCGCCGCGGTCCTTCAGCACGGCGTGGACGTCGTCCGTCCACCAGCTGTCGTGCCGGGGCTCGACGGCCACGCGCGTGCCCGCCGGGAAGCAGCCGAGCACGGTGTCCAGGGCGGCGGCGTCGCCCTTGAGCGTGGGCGGGAGCTGGAGCAGCACGGGCCCCAGCCGGTCCCCCAGCCCGGCGGCGTGCCGCATCAGCCGGTCCACGGGTTCCTCCGGGTCGTGCAGCCGCTTGATGTGGGTGAGGTAGCGGCTGGCCTTGACGGCCATGACGAACCCTTCGGGGACGCGGTCGCGCCAGTCCGCGAAGGTCTCCGGCGTGGGGAGCCGGTAGAAGGCGTTGTTGTTCTCGACGGTGGCGAAATGCCCCGCGTACTCCTCCAGCCACAGCCGTTGCGGTACGTCGGCGGGGTAGAGGTCGCCGCGCCAGTCCTTGTACTGCCATCCCGAGGTTCCGACGAGGAGGGGCATGGGTGATCCCTGCCCCGGGACGGCGCGCGTAGTTCACTGGTCTGCGTGGAGTGCCTCTTTTGCGCGATCGTGGCCGGCGAGGCGGACGGGCACCGGGTCTTCGCGGACGGGACGGCGGTGGCGTTCCTCGACGCCCGTCCGCTCTTCCCCGGCCATGTGCTCGTGGTGCCCCGGCGGCACGCCGAGACGCTCGCCGATCTGCGGCCGGAGGAGATCGGCCCGTTCTTCGCCCGCGTCCAGCGGATCGCGGGCGCGGTGGAGCGCGGGATGGGGGCCGCCGGGTCGTTCGTGGCCGCGAACAACCGGGTCAGCCAGTCCGTGCCGCACTTCCATGTGCACGTGGTGCCGCGCAATCGCAAGGACGGGCTGCGCGGCTTCTTCTGGCCGCGCGGGCGCTACGCGTCGGAGGGCGAGGCGGCGGAGGTGGCGGCCCGCGTCCGGGCGGCCCTGGAGGACCGGGCGGCGGAGGACTAGACCTCAGCGGGCGTGGCGTGGACTATCACCCCTGATCCGGTCATATTGGGATTACGGCATGGAGGTGTACCCATGCGATTCGATGACCGAGTGGACGCGGGCCGGCGCCTCGCCGCCCGGCTGGAGGACTTCCGCGACGACGGCCCGGTGGTGCTGGGCCTGCCGCGCGGCGGGGTCCCGGTCGCCTTCGAGGTCGCGCACGCGCTCGGTGCCCCGCTGGATGTCATCCTCGTCCGGAAGCTCGGCGTCCCCTACCACCGGGAGCTGGGGTTCGGCGCGATCGGCGAGGGCGGGATACGGGTCATCTCCGAGGACATCATGCGGATGAGCCGGGTCGACGAGGACGACCTCGCCGAGGTGCAGCGCGCCGAGGAGGCGGAGCTGGCCCGGCAGGCGGAGCGCTTCCGGGGCGGGCGGCCGAGGATCCCGCTGGCGGGCCGGACCGTGATCGTGGTCGACGACGGCATCGCCACCGGCGCCTCCGCGTCGGCCGCCTGCCGGGTGGCCAGGGCCGAGGGGGCGGCCAGGGTCGTGCTCGCCGTGCCCGTCGCGCCCCCGGACGCGGCCGAGCGGATCGGCCCGGAGGCGGACGAGCTGGTCTGTCTGAGCACGCCGCCGCTCTTCTCCGCCGTGGGCGAGTGGTACCGCGACTTCTCCCAGACCGCCGACGAGGAGGTCGTCGACCTGCTGCGCAGGAGCGCCCGGGAGACCGGCAGGGGCGGCGACGAGAGCGGCGGGGACTGCCCGGCCCGTACCGGCCCCGTAGAGCTGCCGGTGGAGGGCGGGCGCGTCCGTCTCCCCGGTGACCTGGACCTTCCCGCCGGGGCGCCCGGCGTCGTCGTCTTCGCCCACGGCAGCGGCAGCAGCCGCTTCAGCCCCCGCAACCGCGCGGTGGCCGCGGCGCTGGGCGGGGCGGGGCTGGGCACGCTCCTGTTCGACCTCCTCACCCCGGAGGAGGAGGCCGACCGGGCGAACGTCTTCGCCGTCGGGCCGCTGGCCCACCGGCTGACCGAGGTGACCCGCTGGCTGCGGCGCCACGTGGCCCTGCCCGTCTGCTACTTCGGCGCGAGCACGGGCGCGGCGGCCGCCCTGCTGGCCGCCGCCGACGCGGCGGAGGAGCACGCGCGGGGCGAGGGCGAGGACATCACGGCCGTGGTGTCCCGGGGCGGCCGCCCCGACCTGGCCGGGGACGACCGGCTGGCCGAGGTCACCGCGCCGACCCTGCTCGTCGTCGGCGGCCGCGACGAGACGGTCCTCGACCTCAACCGGCAGGCGGCGGCCGCGCTCCGCTGCGAGAACCGCCTGGCTGTCGTGCCGGGCGCCACCCATCTCTTCGAGGAGCCCGGAACCCTGGACGCCGTCGCGGACCTCGCCTGCGCGTGGTTCACCGGGCATCTGGCCCCGCCGCCCGCCCCGGCGGGCTGAATCATCGTCATACGGCAGGTGAGCACCATGGAGAAGATCGTCGACTGCGTCGTCGACATGCAGTTCCGGGAGATCGACGCCACCACCCAGGCGGATGTCCGGCTCCGGCTGCACGACGGCTCCAGGCTGAGCGCCCAGGGCATCGCCAACCGCAATCCGGACGACCGCCGCCAGCAGCGCGTCGGCGAGGAGGTCGCGGCCGCCCGGGCTCTCAACAACCTCGCCGAGCAGTTGCTGAGCAAGGCCAGTGACGACATCAGGGAGGTCATGCACGAGGACGCGCAGCTGACGCGCTGAACACGCGCTGAACACCCACGACGGGCGTCGGCGCGACCACCGGTGAGACCGAGGAGCGACCATGCTGCCGCACACAGCCGACTGGGAGGTCCGCCTCCACCTCTTCGAGGACGACGGAAAGACGACGGCGCGAGCGGTCCTGGAGACGGGCACGTCCTCCGTGACCGGCACGGGCACCGCCCAGTGCGCCCCCGGCGACCAGGACGTACCGGAGATCGGCGACGAGTTCGCCGCGGCCCGCGCCCTGCGCGACCTCGGCGGCAAGCTCCTGCGGACGGCGGAGCGGGACGTGGAGGCCAGGGGCGCCGCACCCTCCCCCAGGGAGTCGACGCCGTACGGCTGGACGATGTGAGGGGGGCGGTTATTTGAAGGCGCCCCCGCCCTCGACGAAGAACTTGAGGATGGTCAGCACCGCGACCACCTGCATCAGGATGTAGGCCACCTGCGCGGAGAAGCCTCGGATCTGGTAGATGGACAGCAACAGCCCCACGCGGTTGGGCCAGAAGCGCCGTTCTGAACGGAAGGTGTCGGCGTCCATGGCCAGGCTGGTGAGGGTGAGCACGAGGAGCATGAAGGAGACGGCGACGGCGACGTTGCCGAAGTCCTGGTCGGTGATCAGGTTGCCGAGGACACCCAGGCCGATGAGCAAGGTGTAGGCGAGGGCCAGGCTCAGGGCCCGGGCGGGACCCCGGCGGCCCGGCAGCAGACGCCAGAGCGCCCCGAGGACGAGCCCCGCGCCGGCCCACACGAGCTCCCAGTAGACGAATCTCCAGACCACGTCGGGAGCGCCGAAGAAGTACATCCCCCAGCGCATCCACTGGTCCTGGGGGCCGTAGAACAGCCAGACGAGGAGGACGCTGCCGGGGAGGCCGAAGGTGGCCGCCAGAACGGCGGAATGGCGGGCGTTGTCCCACCACTTGGCGTGCGGCCCCCAGCTCAGGGCGACGTCGACGACGGTGACGTGGGACGGCAGCAGGAACCGTGCGACACCGCCGCCGCTGCCGGTCCTCGGCCTCCAGCGGTGGAGCCCGCTCAGCTCCTTCTCGATCGCGTGCCGGCGCAGGGCCGCGTCGGCTCCTCCCTGGTCCCCGGCGCGCAGGGCGGCGGTCAGCTCACGGAACCGGCGGGCGCGGGCGATGAGGTGACTGCGTTCGGCCTCGGTGATGGTCTCGCACAGCTGCGGAGAGCCGTCGCCGCAACCCTCGAAGTGCTGAGCGAGCACCGAGCGGCGCCGTCCGACGGCGAGCAGTCCGTAGAGCGCGGCGATGCCGAGCAGGAACCAGAGGGGGGTGAAGGCCTGGATCCCGGCGTAGGAGCCCTGGCGCCAGACGACCACGATGGCGAAGAACACCGCGAGCAGAAGACGGTCCAGGGGGCCGGGGCTGGCGTAGGGGACGGCGG
>NZ_JAILXP010000479.1 GCF_020740895.1 Streptomyces sp. UNOB3_S3
TCGTCGGCAGCGTCAGGTGTGGATAAGAGACAGGTCCACCCCCGTCCCGCCGGGGCCCCCGGCCGTGGTCCCGGCCGTCCGGGAGTACATCCAGCGCTCCGGCCCCGGCTGGCGGCCCGCGCCCGGCGCCCGGGTGGTGGCCGCGTCCGGCAAACCGGCCGACGAGGCCCGCCGGCTCGCCGCCGACCTGGGGCTCACCTACGACGCCGGGCCCGCGAAGCCCGGCGACGTCGAGCTGATCGCGCGCGCCGGGCAGGCCGGCGGCCCCGAGTCGTACGAGCTCACCGTCCAGGACCACAAGGCCACGGTCACCGCCCCCGAGGCCGCCGGTCTCTTCTACGGCACCCGGACCGTCGTCCAGGCCGTGCGCGGCGGCGGGGGACTGCCCGAGGGTGTGATCAAGGACGCGCCCGACCGCCCCCAGCGCGGCCTCAACCTCGACACCGCCCGCAAGCACTTCACCGCCGACTGGATCGAGGCCCGGCTGCGCGAGCTCGCCGACCTCAAGCTCAACCAGCTCGGCCTGCACTTCTCCGACGACCAGGGCTTCCGGATCGAGAGCTCCTCCCACCCCGAGGTCGTCTCCCCGCAGCACCTCACCAAGGCCGAGCTCCGCCGGATCGTCACCCTCGCCTCCGACCTCCACATCACCGTCGTCCCCGAGATCGACTCGCCCGGCCACCTCGGCGCGGTCATCGCCGCCCGCCCCGCCCTCCAGCTCCGCGACGCGGGCGGCACGGCGGCGCGGGGCGCGGTCGACATCGGCAACCCCGAGTCCGCGCGGGTCGTCGACGACCTCCTGCGGGAGTTCGCCCCGCTCTTCCCCGGCCCCTGGTTCCACCTGGGCTCGGACGAGTACCGCGCCCTGATGTCCCGTGACCCGCAGACGACCTATCCACGGCTGGCCCAGCTGGCCCGCCGGCGGTTCGGCCCCCAGGGCCGGGTCCAGGACCTGGCCACGGCCTGGCTCAACGACCGGGCGGCCGTGGTGCGCGGCCTGGGCAAGACCCCCAAGGCGTGGAACGACGGCTTCTTCACGGGCGGGGTCGTCACCCCGGACAAATCCATCGAAGTCGAGTACTGGACGGGCAAGGAGATCGGCGCGCGTCGCCCGCAGGACTACCTGAACGAGGGACGCACGGTGGTCAACCTGAACGACGAATACCTCTATTACGTGCTCGGCGAGCCCAACGATTTCCGCTATCCGACGGGGGAGCGGATCTACGGCGCGTGGTCGCCGCCCGTCCTCCGGGGCACGGGCCCCGTCCCGCCGAACGTGCCGACCGGCCCGGACCGGGTCCCGGGCGGACGGCTCGCGGTCTGGTGCGACCGCGCGGACGCGCAGTCGCCGGAGCAGGTGGCGGCGGGAATCCGGCTGCCGCTCGCGGCGGTGTCGCAGCGGCTGTGGGACCCGCGGCCGCCGCGGTTGTCGTGGGCGGACTTCTCGGCGCTGGCGGGACGGGTGCGGCGCTGAGGCGGGACCCCACCCTGTGGCCGGTGTGACGCGGGAGAAGCCCGCCGCGCTGTACGTCCCGGACGACCGCACGCGGCGGGCGCGAAGAAGGGGCGGGCACGAATGGGCTTCTGGGGCTACTTGACCGTCGGCTTAGCCGTCGACCGCGCACTCACCGGGTGCCCGGCCGAACCCCTCGGCGACGGCTGGCAGCTGTGGAAACGCCCCGACCACCCGGACCGGCCCGACCACGCCGGCCACCCGGACCACCCGGAACCGGACACACCGGAACCGCTCACGCTGGACACCCTCGTCCACGACCTGGCCACCGAGACCGGCGCCCCGGCCCTCGTCGCCTACGTCATGGAGGGCGACTGCGCGCTCGTCACCGGCGCCGCCCCCGGCGGCACCGCGTGGACCGTCTGTCTCGGCCGGCCCGCGCTGGCCCACTATCTGGCCGGTACCGGACTGGGCCTCGACGAGCTCTTCCCCACCCCCGAAGCCGCCGCCGCGCACTGCGCCGCCTGGGCGGAGGCCGCCGGACGGGCGGCGGACCCGGTGGAACTCAAGGGCGTCCTGGCCGCCGGCACAGCTCCGTTGACGGGCGGCGCGGAGGGACTTTTCCGCGAACTGCTGGCGCGGCTGGGAATCGGACGGGGACGGCCGGGGCCGCCACCCCCCACAGGAGAGGCCCCGACCGCCGTCCGCTGCGAACCCTGGTGAGGTACGCATCTCTTACAGCGCCGGCAATCGAAAATTCGTCACTCCCCGCTTCCCCGGACCGGGGCCGGTCGTCCGGAGCGCGTAATATCACCCGCTCGTAGCCGTTTGACCACGCCACGATTCCTGGGGGTCCTGCCGATGTATCCGTGCGGTCGATGCCGCGCTGCCGCCGTGGGGCCGGACGGCCGGTGTGCCGCCTGTGGCGCCCACCAGCAGCCGCACCAGGCCGCGCAGCCGCAGCCCGCGCCAGGCCCGTACGGATACCCGCAGCCGTATGCGCAGCCGCAGCCGTACCCGTACCCGGCTCCCATGCCTGTGCCCGGCTTCCCCGGCGGGTTCCCGGTCGGCGGCCTTCCGGTCGGCGGCGTGGACCTGCGGCGCGGCGTCCGGATCGCCCTGAACGTCCTGCTGGGCGTGGTCGCCCTGCTGCAGATGCTGCACCTCGCGGCCATCGGGCAGCAGCGCGGCACCATCCAGGACATCCTCGACAAGGGCCCCGTGGTCTCGTCCGCGGCCGCCGAAGCCGCCGCCGAGGACGCCGACTCCTTCGCCTCCGCGATGACCGTCCTGTCGTTCCTCGGCATGGCGGCCACGGCCGTCCTGTGGGTGATCTGGTTCCGCCGGGCGCGCCTCAACGCCGAGGTGTTCGCGCCCGGTACCCACCGTTTCGGCAGTGGCTGGGCGGTGGGCGGCTGGTTCACCCCGGTCGTGAACCTCTGGTTCCCCAAGCAGATGGCGAACGACATCTACCGGGCCAGCGCCCCCGGCGGCCCGCAGAGCGCCCCCAAGGGCCTGCTCAACGCCTGGTGGGTGCTGTGGATCGCGGCCAATGTGCTCAGCGCGGTGGGCAACGGCATGTACTCGGCCGCCAACCGCAAGCTCGACCGGGTCCTTTCCGACTCCGGCTGGGAGGACGCCGTCGAGCTGCTGAACAGCTCCCTCGCCGTCAGCGGCTTCTCCGTGCTGCTGCTCCTGGCCGACACGGTGCTCGCGTTGCTCGTCGTCCGGCAGCTGACGCGGATGCAGGAGCAGCGGGCCATGGCCGGGCCCCTGGCGATGCCGCCCGCCCCGGCGTTCGCGGCGCCGTTCGCGGCGCCGGCCGTCCCGCCGTTCGTCCCCCCGTCCGTTCCGCCCGTCGTCCCCCCGTCCGTTCCTCCGTCCGTTCCTCCGTACGGGGCGCCGTCCGGTGGTGCTCCCTACGGCCCGCCGCCTCAGCAGAATCCTTTCGGCGCCGGTCCGGCGGCCTCCTGAACCGCGAGTACGACCAGTGGTGCAGGATGTGAACGTGCAGGGGGACGACGCTGAGCTGACCGTCGCGGTGCGCGCGGCGCAGAGCGGGGACGAGACGGCATTCCGTACGGTCTACCGGACCGTGCACCCGCGTCTGCTCGGTTATGTGCGCACGCTGGTCGGCGAGGCCGACGCGGAGGACGTGGCCTCCGAGGCGTGGCTCCAGATAGCCAGGGACCTGGAGCGCTTCACCGGCGACGCCGACCGCTTCCGCGGCTGGGCGGCCCGGATAGCCCGCAACCGCGCCCTCGACCACATACGCATGCGCGGCCGGCGCCCGGCCATCGGCGGCGACGAGAGCGAGCTCGCCGCGCGGGCCGCCGACGCGGACACCGCCGGGGAGGCGTTGGAGGCCCTCGGCACGGGGCGTACCCTCGCCCTCATCGCCCAGCTCCCGCAGGACCAGGCCGAGGCCGTGGTGCTGCGGGTGGTCGTCGGCCTCGACGCCAAGAGCGCCGCCGGAGTGCTGGGCAAACGGCCCGGCGCGGTGCGCACCGCCGCGCACCGCGGCCTGCGGCGGCTCGCCGAGCTGGTGACGGCGGGCCCCGGCGGGTCCTCGGCCACAGCCGCCGGCCAGGACCGGCGGGCCGGCGGAGCGAACGTTTCTTCCGGTGTGACGCAATTGCGCGCGCGGACGCAGAAGGACATGTGATGGCGGACGACCACCGGTACGAGCACGACTGGATGGATGACGACGCCGTGGAGCGGCTGCTGCGCGGTGAGTTCCCCGCTCCCCGCGAGGACGAGCCCGCGTCCGTCGTCGCCCAGCGGCTCGAGGTGGCCTTCCACTCCCTGACCGACATCCCGTCGGCGGGAGTCGTGAGCGCCTCCGCCGACACCTCCGCCGATGCCCCGCTGCCCGGCGAGGAGGCCGCGCTCGCGGCCTTCCGCGAGGCGCGCGCCGCCTCGGCCGCCCCCGCGCCCGCCCCCGTCACCGCGCGCGGTGCTGGGCTGCGGCCCGTCGAGGCCTTCCGCTCCTTCCTGCGCCGACCCGCCCGGACGGCCCTCGCGCTGGCCCTCGCGGGCTGCGCGGTGGGCGGTGTAGCGGTCGCGGCAGGCGCGGGCGTCCTGCCCGGACCGTTCGGCAGGTCCGGCAAGGAGCCGTCGCCCTCCGCCAGCGTGACCCTCGCCGACGAGACCGATGTGGCGACGGTCGCCCCCGGCGTACCC
>NZ_JAILXP010000048.1 GCF_020740895.1 Streptomyces sp. UNOB3_S3
GGGGCGGAGGGCGGGGCCGGGCGGCTCGCGGGGGGCTCCTCGGCCGGGCGTTCGTGCTCGCGCGCGTGGACGCGGCACGCCAGCGGCTGCCAGCGGTCGTCCAGGGACGGATGGCGGTCATGGACCGGGGTCCTGGGGCGGGCTGCAGTAGGCGCCGCCTCACGCCCCTCCCCCGCGGGCGGTAACCCGCCCGGTGCGGATATCCCTGGTGCGGGTAACCCCGGTGTGGGTAACCCCGATGCCGATAGTCCCGCCGCCTCCGTCGTCCATGACGCCCCGGCCGGGGTGAACCGGTTCCTCTCACCTCCCGGTCCGGACGCGCCGCCATGGGTCGGCGGGGTGGTCGGAGCGTTCATGGTTGCCTCGCCTCGAGCGTTTCCCGGCCGGGCCGCGCGCTTCCGCCGAAGAGGGCGGGAAGGTTTCCGCGATTCCCCGCGCTGCTGATGAGTCGCTGTTCCCGTGCTCGCAGCATGGCACCCCGGGTCCCCGATACCGGGTGTCTTCCGTGAACTCGAGGTAATGGGGCGCCGGTTGGGGCTAGGCTGTCCCAATCCGGCGTGGCGCGGGGCGACCGCGCCCGTCCTTCCGGCCGGCGTCCGACCGGCTTCCGGTCGGCGTCGGCTAGAGGCGGCCGCCGGCCAGCGCGTACGCCTCCCGGAGGTCACGGCCGTCGTACGCGTACGAGGCGATGTCCCGCACGTGGTGATCCGCGTTGACCGCGACCGAGACCGGCACCGCGGCGAAGAGCCGCGCGTCCGACATCGAGTCCCCGTAGGCCACGCAGTCGGCGCGGCCCAGCCCGTACCGCTCGCAGAGCTCGTCGGCTATCCGCACCTTCGCCGAGGCGTCGAGGATCCCCACCGGGTCCACCGGATCGCGGAACGGCACCGAGGGCCAGCGCGAGCCGTGGGCCGCGTCGGCGCCCCAGTCCAGCAGGCGTTCGACGAAAAAGCCCGGCGACAGAGAGATCACCGCGCAGCGCTCACCTCGGGCCCGGATGGCGGCCCACACCTCCTGGATGCCGGCCAGCCAGGGAGCCCCGTCGAAGGCGGCCGTGACCTGCGTCTCCGTCAGCTCGGCCCAGAGCTCCACGGCCAGTTGGGCGAACCGGGACGGCACCAGTTCCCCCGTGGCGAAGGCCCTCTCCAGCTCGCCGATCTCTTTCTCCAGGCCGAGCTGCCGGGATATCTCGACAGCCGCGGCGGAGCCGTGGATGAGCGTTCCGTCCAGGTCGAACAGGTGCAGTCTCGTCATGCCCACCGAGCCTAGGCGGCCTGACGGGGGAAACGCGCCCGGGGCCGGTCCCGGAGCCAGGGCCAGGGCAGGTCCGACGCGCTGGGCCCGGGCGCCGGGACCGTCCGGGGCGCCGGGAGCGGGCGACGTCAGCGGCCGGCCGCCACGCGCTCCGTCTCGGAGGCCACCGGCTTCGGCCCCGCAGCCACGATCCGCCCGCCCCGGCCCGTGCGTCGCTCCAGCGACGCGGAGAGCAGGGCGAGGAGCAGCGCGGTCGCGGCCATCCCGGAGCCGACCCAGTTGGGCGCGGTGTAGCCGAATCCGGCGGATATCACGAGCCCGCCGAGCCAGGCGGCCATGGCGTTGCCCAGGTTGAAGGCGCCGATGTTGACGGCGGAGGCGAGGGTGGGGGCGTCGGCGGTCTGGTCCAGGACCCGCTTCTGGAGCGGCGGCACGGTGGCGAAGCCGAAGGCGCCGATGAGCGGGATGACGACCGCGGTGGCGATCTTGCTGTGGGCGGTGAGGGGCAGCAGGGCGAGCAGGAGCGTGAGCCCGCCGAGGGCGGTGAAGAGCATGGGCATCAGCGCGCGGTCCGCGTACTTGCCGCCGATGAGGTTGCCCACCAGCATGCCGAGGCCGAAGAGGACGAGCAGCCAGGTGACGGACGAGGGCGCGTAGCCGGCGACGTCGGTGACCAGCGGGGCCAGGTAGGTGCTCAGGGTGAAGACGCCGCCGAAGCCGAGGACCGTCATCGCCATGGCGAGCAGCACCTGGGGGTTGCGGAAGGCGGCCGTCTCGCCGCTGAGCCTGGTCCGCTCGGGGCGCGGCTGCCGGGGAACGAGGGCCGCGATGCCCAGGACGGCGAGCACGCCCAGCCCGGCGATGATCAGGAAGGTGACCCGCCAGCCGGCGTGCTGGCCGACGAAGGTGCCCAGGGGCACGCCCACCACGGTCGAGGTGGTCAGCCCGGTGAACATCATCGCTATCGCGCCCGCCTTCTTCTGCGGGGCGACGAGCCCGGCGGCCACGATCGCGCCGATGCCGAAGAACGCGCCGTGCGCGAGCGAGGCGACGATGCGCCCGGCGAGCATCACCTCGAAGGCGGGCGCGGCGGCCGAGATCACGTTCCCCGCGACGAAGAGGCCCATCAGGGCCATCAGCATCGTCTTGCGCGCGACACGGCCGCCGACGACGGCCAGGACCGGGGCCCCGACGACGACGCCGAGGGCATATCCGGTGGTCAGGAGGCCGGCGGTCGGGATGGACACCCCGAAGTCCGCCGCGATGTCGGGGAGCAGTCCCGAGGTGACGAATTCGGTGGTGCCGATTCCGAAGGCGCCGATGGCGAGCGCCAGGAGGGCGAGGGGCATGGGGGGTCCTTCGTACGGGATCGAGGCAGGGGAGAACCTTCCGGCCAGGTGGTTGCGGCCGATTTCTACCGGCCTCCACAATAATTGCAGACGCATTTACTTGCAAGCGCGGGCTATTGCGTGAGGGAGATACGCTGGTCGTGACCGCACGGGCACGCGCGGACGGCACGCTCGGACGTCCCCGAAGGAGGGCTTCACCCATGTCCCGCACCCTGGATCCCGCCCTGGCCGGCCTGGCGCAGGGCTGGTGCGCCCTCTCGGCGCTGCACAGCCGGATCGAGGCGCACATAGAGCGCGCCCTCCAGGCCCACCACGAGCTGAGCGTGCGCGAGTTCTCCGTGCTCGACGTCCTCAACCGCCAGCACGATGGCGAGGGCGGCCACCTGCGGATGAACGAGGTGGCGGACGCCGTCGTCCTCAGCCAGTCCGCGACGACGCGCCTGGTCACCCGCCTCGAGGACCGCGGCCTGCTCACGCGCTACCTCTGCCTCACCGACCGGCGCGGCATCTACACCGACGTCACGGACGCCGGACGCGCCCTTCTCGAAGAGGCCCGCCCCACCAACGACACGGCCCTGCGCGAGGCGCTGGACGAGGCCGCGAACCGGACCGAGCTCGCCCCGCTGGTCGCCGCGGTGGAGTCCATCGCCCCCACCGCCTCGTAGCCGCCCGTCAGACGTCGCGGGAGCGGGCCCGCTCCCGGTGCGCCTTCTGCCTGCAGGCCGCGGCGCAGTACCGGGCGGGCCGGCCCGTACGAGCGGCGGCCACCGGCCCGCCGCACACGGCACACCGGGTTTCGTTACGCTCCGGGGCCGGATTCGGGGGGAGTTTCGTCACATGACGCCCCGGGCGGAGGCTGTCGCACGCCAGCGCGGTCATCCGGCCCGGCGCCGTCCCCGGGCCCCGCCGCTGCTCCATCGTCAGACACCCCATGAGCAGGGCCGTCACATCACCGACGGACACGTCCTTCCGTACCGCACCCGCCTGTTGGGCCCGTTCCAGCAGGACGGCGAGCGCCTCCCGGAAGTCCGCCTCGACCCCGGGAGAGGGCTCGAAACTGCCCTCCAGCGCGTCGCAGAGACCTTTGTTCCGCACGGACAGCCGCACGACGGCCGCCAGATAGCGATAGAACACCTGGCCGGGGTCATCCGCGTGCGCCAACTCCCGTGCCGTATCGGTGAAGAGCCGCACCCGGTCCACGACCGTGGCCCTGAACAGGGCGTCCTTGGAAGGGAAATGGCGGTAGACGGTACCCGCGCCCACCCCCGCCCGGCGCGCGATCTCCCCCAGCGGCACCGCCAACCCCGCTTCCTCGAAGGCCGATCGGGCCGCCTGGAGGACCAGCGCGCGGTTGCGGCGGGCGTCCGAGCGCAGCGGCTGGGAGGCCGGCGAAGCGGTCGTCGCGATCCTGCGCTGTGCCATGCGTCTGAGCTCCGGGATGCCTGGGAGGGAAACGGGACTGGGGTTCCGATTTTATCCGTGCGGCTGAGTGAGGACCCGCAGCGCCATACCAGGGCAAAAGCACATAAGAAAAGAGCCGCTGCCGACGCGTGAAGCGCAGGCAGCGGCTCGATGCGGCGACGCGGCCCGGTACGGCCACGCCGTACGGTCAGCCGTGGATCACCGCGTCCCAGGCCTTGCCCGCGGCCGCCAGGGCACCGTCCTCGTCCGTGACCGGAACGCCCAGGGCGCGCAGCCCCTCGGCGAGCGCCGCCAGCGAGCCGAGCACGACCTCCCGGTCCGCGTCGAGGCCGTAGTGGTTGACCCGGATCATCTCCGTCGCGAGCGTGCCCCCGGCCGCCTGGACGGGCACGGACGCGTCGGCCGCCAGGGCGGCCGCCACGACGTCGCGGGCGTCGACGCCGTCGGGGGCGCGCAGCGTGGTGGCGGCGGGCGCGGCGTCCTCGTCGCGGATGACGTAGGGCGCGAGCGCGCCCAGCACCCGTACGCCCGCGCGCGTGGCCGCGGAGGCGGCGCGGTGACGGGCGATCACGCTGTCCAGGCCGTCCGCGGCGATGCGGTCGGCGGCCTGCTCCAGCGCGAGCATCTCCAGCTGGGCCGGCGCGTGCGGGAGGGCGGCGCGGCCGCCGTCGATCCAGCGCTCCTTCCAGTCCAGCAGGGAGAGGTAGGAGCGGCGCGGCGCCTGCTCGTTGGCGGCGATGCGCTCCCAGGCACGGGCGCTCACGGAGACGACGGAGACCCCGGCCGGGCCCGCCATGGCCTTCTGGCCGCCGATGACGCACAGGTCAACGCCCCACTCGTCGGTGAGCAGCGGCTCGGCGGCGACGGAGGCGACGGCGTCCAGCATCAGCAGGGCGCCGTGCTCACGGACGACCTCGGCGATCTCGGCGACGGGGTTGGTGTTGCCGGTCGCCGCCTCGGCGTGCACCAGGCTGACGAAGTCGATCCCGGGGCGCGCGCGCAGCGCCTCGGCCACCTGCTCGGCGGTGACCGCCCCGCTGAACGGCGCGCTCACGGTCACCACTTCGGCGCCGCAGGAGCGCAGCCAGCCGCCGAACGTCTCGCCGTACGGGCCGGTGATGATGTTCAGCGCGGTGCTGCCGGGACGCACGGCCGAGCGGATGCACGCCTCCAGGGGGAGCAGTGCCTCGCCCTGCATGGCGACGACGGTCTCGCGCGTGCGCATCAGCGCCGCGACCTTGTCCTCGATCCGAGCGAAGTGGCCCGCGCCGAGAGGCGCGAAGTCGAGCAGGTCCGGTGCGGTGTTCGCGGTCACGGTGCCTTCCAGGGGATGTCGCGCCGCGTCGCGGCGCCCGCCAATCTCCCGTCGACTCTACGTCTCGACTCCATGTCCGCACCCCCAGCCATGCCGACAATCCGACTATCCCCAGCCCCCTGCGTCAACGCCGCCCGGCACCGCGTCCCCGGGCTCGTAGGGCTCACGGGTGAAGACGAAGGTGCCGAGGTCGAGATGGCCCACCGTGCCGTCCTCGCGGCGCACGGCCCGCAGGGTCTCGCCCGCGTAGTAGCCGTCGAGCCCTGTCCAGGTGCCGTCCTCCTCGGCGCGGAAGCGCGCGGCGCGCCCGCCGTTCCCCACCGGGCCGAGCCGCAGCCCCCGGTCGGCGGCCAGGCGCAGGACGAACGGGGTGGCGCCCCAGTACCAGGGCCCGGTCAGCTCCAGCAGGGCCGGGTCCGCGCCGTCGAGCGGGCGCCAGGGCTCCGGGATCCGGGGCTCGTGCTCGACGACCGTGCGCACGAGGTCCGTCACGAGGGGGACCACGCCGAAGAACGAGGTGAGGTTGCTCAGTGCCACGGCCGCGACGCCCTCCTCGGGGTCGGCCCACAGCGACGCCACGAAGCCCGGCATCGAGCCCGTGTGCCCGTACAGGACCCGGCCGTCATGGCGCGTCAGCTGGAGGCCCAGGCCGTAGCCGCCCATCCAGTCCGGCCCCTGGGGCTCGGTCCGCGGCGTCCGCATCTCCGCCACCGTGCTCGCCCTGAGCACCCGGTCGTCGCCGTTCAGCAGGAGCTCCGCGAAGCGGCACAGGTCGGCGGCCGTGGACCAGAGCTGCCCGGCCGGCGCCATGCGGCCGGTGTCCACCGCGGGTTCGGGGAGCAGCACGTCCGCCCAGGGGTGCACGGCCCGGCCCTCGGCGTACGGCGCCTCGGGCCCGAGGGTCGTACGGAGCATGCCCAGCGGCACCAGCACCTCCCGGCGCAGCACCTCGTACCAGTGCTCACCGCGCAGCCGCTCCACCAGCGCGCCGAGCAGCGCGTATCCGGGGTTGGAGTAGTGGTGGAGGCGCCCTGCGGGGTGGCGCTGGGGGCGCTCGCCGAAGATGTCCACGAGCTCGGGGCGCAGAGCGCCGTCCGTACGCTCCCACCAGGGGCCACGCGCCTCCGCCGCCAGTCCGGAGGTGTGCGACAGCAGTTGGGCGATGGTCGCCCCGCCGCCCTCGGGTGTGTCCAGGTACGTCCCGAGCGGCTCGTCGAGGCCGATCAGCCCCTCGTCGCGCAGCCGCATGACGAGAACGGCGACGAGGGACTTGGTGATCGAGCCGATCCGGTACTGCATGCCGGCACCGGGGGTCTCCCCGGCCACGTCGCCCCGCCCGGCGGACCACACCATGCGCCCGTTCCGCGTCACCGCGCCCACCAGCGAGGGCGCGCGGCCCTCGGCCTGGCCGGTGGCGACACGGTGCAGCAGCGCGCGCCGGGTCGTCGGAAGGAGCTCGTCGAGGAGTGCGGCGTCCGGGAGCTCTTCCTTGGGCACTTCGCGCGAGACAGTCATGTCCCGCACCCTAGCCAGGTGTTCTCCCCGGACGCCCGAGGGGCTTCCGCCGCTAGGTCTGCGCCATGTCGACGAAGCGGGAGTAGTGGCCCTGGAAGGCCACGGTGATCGTGGCGGTGGGGCCGTTACGGTGCTTGCCGACGATGATGTCCGCCTCGCCCGCGCGGGGCGACTCCTTCTCGTAGGCGTCCTCGCGGTGAAGCAGGATGACCATGTCGGCGTCCTGCTCGATGGAACCGGACTCTCGCAGGTCGGACACCATCGGCTTCTTGTCCGTACGCTGCTCGGGGCCACGGTTCAGCTGGGAGAGCGCGATGACCGGGAGCTCCAGCTCCTTGGCGAGCAGCTTGAGGTTACGGGACATGTCCGAGACCTCCTGCTGCCGGCTCTCGGCGCGCTTGGCGCCACCGGCCTGCATCAGCTGGAGATAGTCGATGATCACGAGCTTGATGCCGCTGCGCTGCTTCAGCCGGCGGCACTTGGCGCGGATCTCCATCATCGACAGGTTCGGCGAGTCGTCGATGAAGAGCGGGGCGGCGGAGACGTCGGGCATCCGGCGGGCGAGCCGGGTCCAGTCGTCGTCCGTCATCGAGCCGGAGCGCATGTGGTGGAGGGCGACGCGGGCCTCGGCGGACAGCAGACGCATCGCGATCTCGTTGCGCCCCATTTCGAGCGAGAAGATCACGCTCGGCATGTTGTGCTTGATCGAACAGGCGCGGGCGAAGTCCAGCGCGAGGGTCGACTTGCCCATGGCGGGACGGGCCGCGATGACGATCATCTGGCCGGGGTGGAGGCCGTTCGTCAGGGCGTCGAGATCGGTGAAGCCCGTGGGGACACCGGTCATCTCACCGCTGCGGGAGCCGATCGCCTCGATCTCGTCGAGCGCGCCCTCCATGATGTCGCCGAGCGGGAGGTAGTCCTCGCTGGTGCGCTGCTCGGTGACGGCGTAGACCTCGGCCTGGGCCTTGTTGACGATGTCGTCGACGTCGCCGTCGGCCGCGTACCCCATCTGCGTGATGCGCGTGCCGGCCTCGACCAGGCGGCGCAGGACCGCGCGCTCGTGGACGATCTCGGCGTAGTACTCGGCGTTGGCCGCGGTCGGCACCGACTGCACCAGGGTGTGCAGATACGCCGCGCCACCGACCTTGGTGAGCTCACCGCGCTTGGTGAGCTCGGCGGCGACGGTGATGGGGTCGGCGGGCTCGCCCTTGGCGTACAGGTCGAGGATGGCCTGGTAGACCGTCTCGTGGGCCGGGCGGTAGAAGTCATGGCCCTTGAGGACCTCGACCACGTCGGCGATGGCGTCCTTCGACAGCAGCATGCCGCCGAGGACGGACTGCTCCGCGTCCAGATCCTGCGGGGGCACGCGCTCGAAGCCGCTGCTCCGCTCCCAGGAGCCCTCGTCGCCCCGGTCGTGCTGCTCGCCACGACCCTTGCCGTCACCGCGCCGGGAGCGGGGGAAGGGGAGCCGGTCACCGGGGCCGCTGTCGCCCCACGGGCCGTCGTCCATGGGCTCGGGAATGCTCACCCGGGCCACCTCCTCCCGTCCGCCGAGCGGACCTCGCCGTGCCACTCCTTCTTACGGCACGGCTCTGACAAATAGGACGCCCGACTCCGGTTCTGGCGCGTCGAGTTCGCGGCGGGTTCGTGTCGGACCCGTGAGGTTCGCGAAGCGATGACGGAGCGGAAGACGGACGGCAGGCGCCGGTCCACGGTAGGGCCGCGGGCACCGTCAGCCAATCTGGTTATCCACAGGGCATGTGGATGAGCGGCCTCAGTCTGTGGAGAAGTCCCCGTAACCTGTGCACGGGCCGGGGGAAAGCACTGTGGACAAACACACAATCGCCTCCACCGCACCGCTCTGACCTGCGACTTTGTCATCCACCGGCTGTTGAGGAGAAAAACTTTCCCGGTTGGCCCGAGATCACGACAAACGGCGCAGAGAAGATCGCGCACCACCCCGCCCGGTAAGGGTCCTAAGCTGTATGCACTGATTACCTGTGGAAGATGGGAGGGACTCCGTGCCCCAGGCCCCCGCGCCCGTCCGGCCAGACGTCCGCCGGCACGACCGCGAGATCATAGCCCTGGCCGTCCCGGCCTTCGGCGCCCTCGTCGCGGAGCCCCTCTTCCTGATGGCCGACAGCGCCATCGTGGGCCATCTCGGCACCTCCCAGCTCGCGGGCCTCGGCATCGCCGCCGCGCTGCTCACCACGGCCGTCAGCGTCTTCGTCTTCCTCGCCTACGCCACCACCGCCGCCGTGGCCCGCCGGGTCGGCGCCGGCGACCTCCCGGCCGCCATCCGGCAGGGCATGGACGGCATCTGGCTGGCGCTGATACTCGGGGCGGTGGTCACCGCCGCCGTGCTGGCCACCGCCCCACTCCTCACCCAGGCCTTCGGCGCCTCCGCCACGGCCGCCCCGTACGCCACCACCTATCTGCGGATCAGCGCGCTGGGCATCCCGGCGATGCTCACCGTCCTCGCCGCCACCGGAGTGCTGCGCGGCCTCCAGGACACCAGGACGCCGCTGTACGTCGCCATCGGCGGATTCATCGCCAACGCCGCACTCAACGTGGCGCTCGTCTACGGCGCGGGCCTGGGGATCGCCGGATCCGCCTGGGGGACGGTGCTCGCCCAGTGCGCCATGGCCGCCGTCTACCTCACCGTCGTCGTCCGGGGAGCCCGGCGGCACGGCGCCTCGCTCCGGCCCGACGCCGCGGGGATAAGGGCCTGCGCCCGGGCCGGTGCGCCCCTGCTGGTGCGCACCCTCTCGCTGCGCGCCATCCTCATGATCGCCACGGCGGTGGCGGCACGGCTCGGCGACACCGACATCGCCGCGCACCAGGTCGTGCTCTCCCTGTGGAACCTCCTGGCTTTCGCGCTGGACGCCATAGCCATAGCCGGGCAGGCGATCATAGGCCGCCATCTGGGCGCCGGGGACACCGCCGGGGCACGGGCCGCCTGCCGCCGCATGGTGCAGTGGGGCATCGCCTCCGGTGTGGTGCTGGGGGTCCTGGTGGTGGCGGGCCGGCCAGCGTTCATCCCGCTGTTCACCTCGGACCCGGCCGTACGGGACGCCCTGCTGCCCGCCCTGCTGGTGGTCGCCGTGGGGCAGCCCGTCGCCGGGGTGGTCTTCGTCCTGGACGGGGTGCTGATGGGCGCCGGGGACGGGTCCTACCTGGCCCGGGCGATGCTGGTGGTCCTTGCCGTCTTCGCACCGGCGGCCCTGCTGGTCCCCGGCCTCGGGGGCGGCCTGACGGCGCTGTGGTGGGCCATGACGCTGATGATGGCAGCCCGGCTGGTGACCCTGTGGCTCCGGGCGCGCTCGGGCCGCTGGATCGTCACCGGGGCCGTACGGGGCTGACGGCCCCGGCCCCCGCCGCCCGGCACCCCCGCCCGGAAGCAGGTCCGCGCAAGCCGGTGCGGGCAGGTTCAAGCCGGTGCGGGCCGGTGCGGGCCCGCCGGGTCCATTCAGGTGAAACCGTTCCGCTGAACGGCGGAAGGGCCGCACCCCTTGCGGGATGCGGCCCTTCGACAGCTGCCTGGTGCGAACGTCAGGCGGCGATGACCTCGATGCCGAGCTTGGCAACGACGTCGGCGTGCAGACGCACGGACACCTGGTGGGCGCCCAGGGTCTTGATGGGCGAGCCCAGCTCGACGCGGCGCTTGTCGACCTCGGGACCACCGGAAGCCTTGATCGCGGAAGCGACGTCGGCCTGGGTCACGGAACCGAACAGGCGGCCGGCCTCGCCGGCGCGGACGGCAAGGCGGACCTTGACGCCCTCGAGCTGACCCTTGACCTCGTTGGCCTGCTCGATCGTGGCGATCGCGCGGATCTTGCGAGCGCGACGGATCTGCTCGACGTCCTTCTCGCCACCCTTGGTCCAGCGGATCGCGAAACCGCGCGGGACCAGGTAGTTGCGGGCGTAGCCGTCCTTGACGTCAACGACGTCGCCGGCGATGCCGAGGCCGGAGACCTCGTGGGTGAGGATGATCTTCATTAGTTGGTCACCCTTCCCTTATCGCGCGGACGAGGTGTAGGGCAGCAGCGCCATCTCACGGCTGTTCTTCACGGCCGTGGCGACGTCACGCTGGTGCTGAGTGCAGTTGCCGGTCACGCGACGGGCACGGATCTTGCCGCGGTCGGAAATGAACTTCCGCAGCATGTTCGTGTCCTTGTAGTCCACGTAAGCGGTCTTGTCCTTGCAGAACGCGCAGACCTTCTTCTTGGGCTTGCGCGGGGGCGGCTTCGCCATTGTCTCTCTCCTGTGAATCAAGAAGTTTTGTGCTGTCGCCCTCGGGCCACAGGGGCCCGGGTCCCCGGGGGGACCTAGAAGGGCGGCTCGTCCGAGTAGCCGCCGCCGGAGTTGCCGGAGCCGCCGCCCCAGCCACCTCCGCCGCCGCCCTGCTGGCCGCCGGACGGAGCGCTGGTCGCCCAGGGGTCGTCGGCGGCGGGAGACCCGCCGCCCTGCTGGCCGCCGCCGGGGCCGGAGCCCCAGCCGCCGCCACCCTGGCCACCACCGCTGCCGCCGCCAAAGCCACCCTGGCCACCGCGACCCGTGGTCTTGGTGACCTTCGCCGTGGCGTTCTTCAGGCTGGGCCCGACCTCTTCGACGTCGAGCTCGAAGACCGTGCGCTTGACGCCCTCGCGGTCCTCGTAGGACCGCTGCTTCAGACGGCCCTGCACGACGACGCGCATGCCTCGCTGAAGCGACTCGGCGACGTTCTCCGCCGCCTGACGCCACACCGAGCACGTGAGGAAGAGGCTTTCGCCGTCCTTCCACTCGTTGGTCTGGCGGTCGAAGGTGCGGGGAGTGGACGCGACACGGAACTTCGCGACCGCCGCACCGGACGGGGTGAAGCGCAGCTCGGGGTCGTCGACGAGATTGCCGACGACCGTGATGACGGTCTCGCCTGCCATGGATGAACCTCTCGGCGGGTGTGCTGCTGGCTGCTTGTTGCTACTCGTTGAGTTGCAGCCCGATTACCTCTGAACCGTCAGGTTCAGTGGGTCTCGGGACGGAGGACCTTGGTCCGGAGGACCGACTCGTTCAGGTTCATCTGGCGGTCAAGCTCCTTGACGACCGCAGGCGTGGCCTGCAGATCGATGACCGAGTAGATGCCCTCGGGCTTCTTCTTGATCTCGTAAGAGAGACGACGACGGCCCCAGGTGTCGACCTTCTCGACCTTTCCGTTGCCCTCACGGACGACGGAGAGGAAGTTCTCGATCAGCGGGGAGACAGCGCGCTCCTCGAGATCGGGGTCGAGGATGACCATCACCTCGTAGTGACGCATGTGGAACCCACCTCCTTTGGACTCAGCGGCCACGGTCGATCCGTGGCAGGAGGGTCGTGATGCGTGAACAACGGTATCGGCGGACACTGACAATCAGCGGAAAGTCCCTGGGTTGCCCCTGGGACCGAAGCTGGGTCCGGGCAGACACCGGTGCAGACCGTACAGAGTACCCGCACTTCGGCGTGCGGTTGAAATCGGGCGGCCCGGCCCCCCAGTCTGGAACGGACGGGTGTGACCGGCGCCATAGCGCGTCGCCCGCTTTCAGGAGGTGCCTCCATGACACAGGCAGCACGACAGCCCCGCGGGCTCCGCTCGCTGCTCAGCGGAGTGCTGAACAGCGACGGAAAGCCCCATCCCGTCGAGAACACCCTCGTCGCCGTGACGGTCGTGCTCGGTGCGCTCGCCTTCATCTCCTCGGCGTTCAGCAACCTCCACCTGCTCTCGTCCTGGAGCGGGCTCGTGGGCATCCTCACGGGGGCCTGGGGACAGTTCATCTCGGCCACCACCGGCGAGCGCTTTCTGCTGATCATCGGGCTCGGCGCCTCGGCCATCGGCTTCTTCCTGGGCATGGCGCACGGCGGACTCTTCGGCGGTGTGATCGGATAGCGGACCGTACGCCCAATCGGGGCGCTCCCCTGTCGCAGTAGGCTTCGGCGCGAGAGCCGGAGCCCCGACCATGGGGACACACCTGCCGAGGAGCGCCCCGCATGAGCCTGACCCTGAGGACAATCAGCCGAGAGCAGCATCTGGCATACATCCAGAGCCTGCCCGCGGCCAGTCACATGCAGGTGCCGGGGTGGGCCGATGTGAAGGGCGAGTGGCGCTCCGAGAACCTGGGCTGGTTCGACAAGACCGGCCAGATGGTCGGCGCCGGCCTGGTCCTCTACCGGCAGCTCCCCAAGATCAAGCGCTACCTGGCCTACCTGCCCGAGGGCCCGGTCATCAACTGGTACGCCCCGAACCTGCGCGACTGGCTGGAGCCCATGCTGGCCCACCTCAAGCAGCAGGGCGCCTTCTCCGTGAAGATGGGCCCGCCGGTGGTGATCCGCCGCTGGGACGCCGACGCGATCAAGAAGGGCATCGCCGACCCCGACGCCAAGCGCCTGCGCGACGTCGAGGCCACCTTCATCGAGCCGCGCGCCTTCGAGGTGGCCGACCAGCTGCGCCGGATGGGCTGGCAGCAGGGCGAGGAGGAGGGCGCCGGCTTCGGTGACGTCCAGCCTCGCTACGTCTTCCAGGTGCCGCTGGAGGGCCGCTCGCTGGAGGACGTCCACAAGGGCTTCAACCAGCTGTGGCGACGCAACATCAAGAAGGCCGAGAAGGCCGGCGTCGAGGTCGTCCAGGGCGGCTACGAGGACCTGCCGACCTGGCAGCACCTGTACGAGATCACGGCGGAGCGCGACAAGTTCCGCCCGCGCCCGCTGAGCTACTTCCAGCGCATGTGGACGGCCCTCAACAGCGAGGACCCCAACCGCATGCGGCTGTACTTCGCCGTGCACGAGGGCGAGGCCGTCGCCGCCGCGACGATGCTGATCGTCGGCGGGCACGTCTGGTACTCCTACGGCGCCTCGGCCAACCACAAGCGCGAGGTCCGTCCGTCGAACGCGATGCAGTGGCGGATGCTGCGCGACGCCTACGCCCTGGGCGCCAGCGTCTACGACCTGCGGGGCATCGGCGACTCGCTGGAGGAGACCGACCACCTCTTCGGCCTGATCCAGTTCAAGGTCGGCACGGGCGGTCAGGCGGCCGAGTACCTCGGCGAGTGGGACTTCCCGCTCAACAAGCTGCTCCACAAGGCTCTCGACATGTACATGTCGCGGCGTTGATCCAGTAGCTCCATCCACACTCAGGGAAAGGTTCCGGGACCGGCCATGGCGCTCACGCTCTATGTCGACACCGCGCGCTGGCGGGCACACCAGCAGTCCGTCATCCAGCAGTTTCCGGGGATCATCCCCGTCTGCAAGGGCAACGGCTACGGCTTCAGCAATGAGCGCCTGGCCGAGGAGGTCACGCGCATGGGCGCGGACACCCTCGCCGTCGGCACCACCTACGAAGCGGCCCGGATCAAGGACTTCTTCAGCGGCGATCTGCTGGTGCTGACGCCCTTCCGGCTCGGCGAGGAGCCGGTGCCGCTGCCGGACCGGGTCATCCGGTCCGTCTCCTCGGTCGAGGGCGTGCGCGGGCTGGTGGGCGCCCGCGTGGTCATCGAGGTCATGAGCAGCATGAAGCGGCACGGCATCAGCGAGGAGGACCTCCCCAAGCTGCACGCCGCCATCGAGGACGTGCGCCTGGAGGGCTTCGCGATACACCTCCCGCTCGACCACGCGGACGGCAGCGGCGGGGTCGACGAGGTCACCGGCTGGATGGAGCGGCTGCGCAACGCCCATCTGCCGCTGCACACGATGTTCGTCAGCCACCTCAAGGCGGAGGAGCTCCGTGAGCTCCAGCAGCGGTTCCCCCAGACCCGCTTCCGGGCCCGGATCGGCACCCGGCTGTGGCTGGGCGACCACGACGCCACCCAGTACCGGGGCGCCGTCCTGGACGTCACCCCCGTCGCCAAGGGCGACCGCTTCGGCTACCGGCAGCAGAAGGCCCCCGGTGACGGCTACCTGGTCGTGGTGGCCGGCGGCACCTCGCACGGCGTCGGGCTGGAGGCGCCGAAGGCGCTGCACGGCATGATGCCGCGCGCCAAGGGCGTGGCCCGGGCGGGCCTGGCCACCATGAACCGCAATCTGTCGCCCTTCGTCTGGGCCGGCAAGCAGCGGTGGTTCGCGGAGCCCCCGCACATGCAGGTCTCCATCCTGTTCGTGCCGAACGACGCCCCCGCTCCGCAGGTCGGGGACGAGCTGGTGGCCCATCTGCGGCACACCACCACGCAGTTCGACCGCGTCGTCGATCACTGATTCCACCCCCCGTGTGATGTGGCCGGGAGCCGTGACTCAGGCGTCGTGGCTCCCGGCGCCCCATTCGACGCGTGCGCCTTCGTAGGGCTCGGCGTGCCGCTCCCGGCGCGCGGAGCCGAGGACGAATATGTCCGGGGCCCCGTCCAGGACGCCTCCGGAGGGGTCGTCCGAACCGTCGCGGCGCACCACGTCCCGCTCGGGCTTGAGGATGTCCCGCACGACCAGCGCGCAGAGGTAGAGCGTGCCCAGCAGGTGGACGACGATCGCCAGCTGGTAGACCTCCGTCGGCAGCCCCTGGTGCTTGTCGCCGCTGCCGGTGTAGGCCAGGTAGAGCCAGATGGCCAGGTAGTACAGGACCTCACAGGCCTGCCAGACCAGGAAGTCGCGCCACTTGGGCCGGCCCAGCGCGGCGAGCGGCACCAGCCACAGCACGTACTGCGGTGAATAGACCTTGTTGACGAGGACGAACAGCGCCACCATCAGGAAGGCCAGCTGAGCGAAGCGCGGGCGCCTGGGGGCGCTCAGCGCGAGGGCGCCCAGGCCGAGGCAGCCGAGGATCATCAGCAGTATCGCGTAGACGTTGACGTCGTCCAGCGGATCGCCGGTGCGCTCGGAGACGAAGAGCCAGAGGGAACCGAAGTCGACCGGCCGTTCCTTGCTGAAGCTGTAGAACTTCGACCATCCCTCGCGGATGTGGAAGCCCGTGGCGTCATGGGTGAACATGACCGGAAGGTTCACCGCCAGCCAGGCGGCGACCGCGCCGCCCGCGGTGGTGAGGAAGGCCCGCAGCCGCCCGGCACGCCAGCACAGGACGAGCAGCGGCCCCAGCAGCAGCACGGGATAGAGCTTCGCCGCGGCTGCCAGGCCGATCAGCGCGCCTGGCAGCACCGTGCGCCCACGGGACCACATCAGCATCGCGGCGGCCGTCAGGGCGACCGCGAAGAGGTCCCAGTTGACGGTGGCCGTGAGCGCGAAGGCCGGGGCGAGGGCCACGAGCAGCGCGTCCCAGGGGCGGCGCCGGTGGGTGCGGGCCACGCACACCACGATGACGGCCGTGCAGGCCAGGAGCATGCCGGCGTTCACGAACCAGTACAGCTGCTCGCGGTGCTGGAGGCTTCCGCCGCCCGGCGTGAGCAGCGCCGCGACCTCCATGAACAGCCCGGTCAGGACCGGGTACTCCAGATAGTCCATGCCGCCGCCGACGGACTGGGGAATCCGGTCGAAGTACGGGAGGAGGCCCTGGTCGAAGCCCCGGCCGCTGTAGAGGTGCGGGATGTCGGAATAACAGGCGTGGGTGTACTGGGTGGTGGCGCCGAAGAACCAGCCGTGGTCGTAGCACGGCAGCTTCTGCACCATGCCGAGCGCGAACATCCCGATCGCCACGAGCGCGATCACCCGCACGGGCGTCCACCAGTGCGCACCGATCAGCGCACGCCGCCCCACCGGCCCGCCAATGAGCTCACTGCCGGCCGCGGCCACCTCGTCCTCGACGGTGGGCCGCACAAGCTGATCGTCCCGCGCGCTCCTCATGCCCTCATCCTGCCGTACCCGCGGTCGC
Organism: Streptomyces sp. UNOB3_S3; assembly: GCF_020740895.1. Lineage (GTDB taxonomy): Bacteria > Actinomycetota > Actinomycetes > Streptomycetales > Streptomycetaceae > Streptomyces. Next base: position 16,610 of record NZ_JAILXP010000048.1, read on the forward strand.
GCCCGCGGAGCCTGTGGACAACCGCGAGGGCCGCCCCGCGCGAACGCGGGACGGCCCTCGAAAAGCCGAGCTCAGACAGCCCGTGCCGGATTCATACGACGATCAGTTGTTCTGTCCTCCGAACAGTCCGCCGCCGCCGTTCGGCGGGCGCCGGTTCCCGCTCGGCGACGGCGACTCGGTCGGGTCCCCGGCGCCGCCGGGGCCTCCGGGACCGCCCGAAGCGCCTCCGTCCTTGCCGCCGTTGCCATTGCCGCTGTTCCCGCCGTTGCCGCCGAACTTGCACTTGAAGTCGAACGGGGCGCAGGACCCGCTCGGGGACGGGGAGGCGGACGGGGACTTCGAGGGCGACGCCGACGGCGAGGCCGGGGCCGAGGGCGTCGTGGACGGCACCGCGCTGGGGGAGGGGCTGGCCCCGTCCCCGAACACCTTCTGCCCGATCGGCTGCGCCGGGTCGAACTGGAGCACCGGCTTGCCCTTGAGCGCGTCGGTCATGTAGTCCGCCCAGATCTCCGCCGGGAACGAGGCGCCGTGGATGGTGGGCTGACCGCCCACACCGCGCATCGACAGGAACTCCTGCTTCTTGGCGTTGGGGTCGACGCGGTACATGCCGATCGCCGTCGACAGCTGCGGGGTGTAGCCCGCGAACCAGGCGGAGCGGTTGCCGTCGGTCGTACCGGTCTTGCCCGCCACCGGGCGGTCGCCGAGCTTGGCCTTGGTGCCGGTGCCCGACTCGACGACGGTCCTGAGCACGTCGGTGACGTTGTTGGCGACGTTGGAGTCGAACGCCTGGGCGCTCTTCTCCTCGTGCTCGTAGGCCGGCTTGCCGTCCTTCTCGACCTTCGTCACCGAGTAGGGGTCGACCTGCTTGCCGCTGGCCGCGAACGTCGCGTAGGCGCCGGCCAGCCGGATGGCGCTGGGCGCCGATGTGCCCAGCGAGAAGGTCGGGGTCAGCGAGGCGAGCTGGTCCTTGTCCAGACCGGCCTTGACCGCGGCCTCCTGCACCAGGTCGGTGCCCACGTCCATGCCGAGCTGGATGTAGGGGGTGTTCACCGAGAACTGCATGGCGGTGCGGAGGGTGACGAGACCCTTGTCCTCGTCACCGTCGTTCGGCTGGTGCCACTCCTTGCCGTCCTGGTCGTGCCAGACGGTGCCGTTGTAGGTCCGCAGGGTCACCTTGTTGTTGCCGTTGTAGATGCTCTCCGGCGAGACGACCGTGCGCTGGCCGTCGCCCTGCTTCGGGCCGAGCGCGGGGTTGCGCTTGCCGTGCGTCATCGCCGCGGCCAGGACGAACGGCTTGAACGTCGAGCCGACCTGGACACCGGTGTAGTCGGCGTTGTTGGTGAAGTGCTCCAGCGCGTTCTCGCCGCCGTAGATGGCGACGATCTTGCCGGTCTTGGGCTCCACCGAGGCGCCGCCGAACTGGACGAACTGGTCGACGTCGCGCACCTTCGGCTTGATGTTCGCCTTGCGCACCTCCTCGACCGACTTCGACAGCGCGTCCACCTTGTCCCGGTCGAACGTGGTGTAGATCTGGTAGCCGCCCTTGTCCAGCTCCGCCTTGCTGATCTTGGAGTGGGCGACGATGTAGTTGTCGGCGAGGTCGGTGAGGTAGCCGATCTGGCCGGCGCGGTTGGTCGCGGGCTTCGGCTTCTGCACCTTGGGGAAGCCCGCCGCGACCCACTTGTCGTGGTCGGGGGTCTGCATGCGGCCGACCTGGACCTCACGGTCGAGCGTCCACTTCCAGCGGTCGGTGGCGCGCTTGGTGTTCTTCTCCGGCGTCGCCGCCGGGCCCTGGCCGCCGTACGGGTCGTAGAGGTTCGGGCCGTTCAGGGTGGCCGACAGGAACGCGCTCTCGCTGGGCGTCAGGTCGGCGCAGTCCTTGTCGAAGTACGCCCGTGCCGCGGCCTGGATGCCGTAGGCGCCACGTCCGTAGTAGGCCGTGTTGAGGTAGCCGGCGAGGATGTCCTTCTTGTCCTGGGTGGCCCCCACCTTGACCGAGATCAGAAGCTCGGTGATCTTGCGCTTGAGCGTCTGCTCCTGGCTCAGATAGGTGTTCTTCACGAACTGCTGGGTGATGGTCGAGCCACTCTGGGTCTCACCGCCCTGTGCCATCTTCACGACGGCACGGGCGATGCCCATGGGGTCGACGCCCATGTCCTGATCGAAGCTGGCGTTCTCCGCGGAGATCACCGCGTTCTGCATCGCCACGGGGATCTGGGAGATCGGCACGATCTGGCGGTTGAGACTGCCACCGCCCGCGACGACCATCTGTTTGCCGTCGGCCCAGTAGTAAACGTTCTTCTGGACCACGGCGGCCTTCTGCGCGCTCGGCACCTGCACCACCGCGAGGGCGACCCCGACACTGCCGAGGATCAGGGCCACGAACGAGATGATCAGGCCCGCGGTGAGCTTCCAGGACAGAAGCCAGCGCCGGAACCCGGTCTTGCCGGCGCGCGGGTAGTCGATGAGCCGCTTGGCGCCGGGCCGGCCGCCGTCCCGGCGTCCTCGTCCTCCAAGTCCCTGCTCGGGGGAGCGTCTGCGCCCGCCCGGCCCGCCCGGCGGAGCCCCGCGGCGGGCCCCCGGGCGGCTGCCGTGCGGGGGTTCACCACGGCCGGCGCCGGGCGCGGACGAGTGGGTGGACGGTGCGCGACGGCCTGGCGTCGGCTGCTGGGCCGCGCGACGGGCCGCGGCTCGTCCGCCGCCTTGAGGCTGCGGCGGCTTGCGGCGGTGCTCGCTCATCGAACGAATACTCCTCGGGCAGGCGCTATCGCCTGACAGCGGCAGGGTGGCTTGCGTTCCCCCCGACGTGCGGCCTCCATGCCCCCCTGACCGGTGGGCCGCACTGCGTACAGGTCCAGGACGTCCGTGGGCGTCACCCGGTTCCCTGTGGTCTGCATGGCGCACAGACTACGCACGGCCAAATCCAGCCCACTGCGGATGTTCACTCCAAATCAGGCCGCTTGTGTCCCACGAATCAGTGATGTGACCTCGTTCACCGTGCCCCCTCTTGTCGTTGATGATCGCCCGTTCTATCGTCTGGATGTATCGAGTCGATACATCAGCTCGCCATAAGGGACCAATAAGGATTTAGGGATCACAAGGAACTAGGCTGTGGGCGACAAGGAGGCGACATATGAGCAGACGCTCCGGCATCCTCGAGTTCGCCGTCCTCGGCCTGCTCCGCGAGGCCCCGATGCACGGCTACGAGCTGCGCAAAAGGCTGAACACCTCGCTCGGGGTGTTCCGCGCGTTCAGCTACGGCTCCCTGTATCCCTGCCTGAAGTCCCTCGTGGCGAACGGCTGGCTGATCGAGGAACCCGGAAGCTCCCCGGAGGACGCCCGTGCGGCGTCACTGGCCGGACGACGGGCGAAGATCGTCTACCGCCTCACGGCGGAGGGCAAGGAGCACTTCGAAGAGCTCCTCGCCCACACCGGTCCGGACGCGTGGGAGGACGAGCACTTCGCCGCCCGCTTCGCGTTCTTCGGGCAGACGTCACGGGACGTACGGATGCGGGTGCTGGAAGGCCGCCGCAGCCGGCTGGAGGAGCGCCTCGAGAAGATGCGCGCCTCTCTGACCCGTACCCGGGAACGGCTGGACGACTACACCCTCGAACTGCAGCGCCACGGCATGGAGTCCGTGGAGCGCGAGGTCCGCTGGCTGAACGAGCTGATCGAGAGCGAGCGGGCCGGGCGTGACAAACGCCCCGGCCCGGATCAGTGAGCCCTGCACCCCGCAGGGCTACGTCGAGTACAAACAGGGAGCAACCGGAATGGGTTCGGTTCGCGTAGCGATCGTCGGTGTGGGCAACTGCGCCGCCTCGCTGGTGCAGGGCGTCGAGTACTACAAGGACGCCGACCCGAACGGCCGCGTGCCGGGTCTGATGCACGTGCAGTTCGGCGACTACCACGTGCGTGATGTCGAGTTCGTGGCCGCTTTCGACGTCGACGCGAAGAAGGTCGGGCTGGACCTCGCCGACGCCATCGGCGCCAGCGAGAACAACACCATCAAGATCTGCGACGTGCCGCCGACCGGCGTCACCGTCCAGCGTGGCCACACCCTCGACGGCCTGGGCAAGTACTACCGCCAGACCATCGAGGAGTCCGCCGAGGCCCCCGTCGACGTCGTCCAGATCCTCAAGGACAAGCAGGTCGACGTCCTGGTCTGCTACCTCCCGGTCGGTTCCGAGGACGCCGCCAAGTTCTACGCCCAGTGCGCCATCGACGCCAAGGTCGGCTTCGTCAACGCCCTCCCGGTCTTCATCGCCGGTACCAAGGAGTGGGCGGACAAGTTCACCGAGGCGGGCGTCCCGATCGTCGGTGACGACATCAAGTCCCAGGTCGGCGCCACCATCACCCACCGTGTGATGGCGAAGCTGTTCGAGGACCGCGGCGTCGTCCTCGACCGCACGATGCAGCTGAACGTCGGCGGCAACATGGACTTCAAGAACATGCTCGAGCGCGAGCGCCTGGAGTCCAAGAAGATCTCCAAGACGCAGGCCGTCACCTCGCAGATCCCCGACCGCGACCTGGGCGAGAAGAACGTCCACATCGGTCCCTCGGACTACGTGGCCTGGCTGGACGACCGCAAGTGGGCCTACGTCCGCCTCGAGGGCCGTGCTTTCGGTGACGTCCCGCTGAACCTGGAGTACAAGCTCGAGGTCTGGGACTCCCCGAACTCCGCCGGTGTCATCATCGACGCCCTGCGCGCCGCGAAGATCGCCAAGGACCGGGGCATCGGCGGCCCGATCCTCTCTGCCTCCTCGTACTTCATGAAGTCGCCGCCCGTGCAGTACTTCGACGACGAGGCCCGCGAGAACGTCGAGAAGTTCATCAAGGGCGAGGTCGAGCGCTAAAGGCGCCGACCGGGCACCGCACAAGGGGCCCGCTCCGCTCGACCGCAGGTCCCCGGGTAATCCGCCCGGGGACCTGTGCGTTGTGTGAGGCTGTGGACCATGCCCGTTGTGCGTGATCTTCGCATCCTGCTCCAGCTGGGCGATTTCCGCCGGCTGCTGGCAGTACGGCTGCTCTCCCAGGCGGCCGACGGCGTCTATCAGGTCGCGCTCGCCGCGTACGTCGTCTTCTCCCCCGAGAAGCAGACCTCCCCCGCCGCCATCGCCTCGGCCATGGCCGTGCTCCTCCTGCCCTATTCGCTGCTGGGCCCCTTCGCCGGCGTCCTGCTCGACCGCTGGCGCCGCCGCCAGGTCCTGCTCCACGGCAATCTGCTCCGGGCCGCGCTGGCCACAGTGACCGCCCTGTTCATCGTCGGCGAGGTGCCCGACCGGCTCTTCTACGCCTCCGCGCTCTCGGTCACCGCCGTCAACCGCTTCGTCCTCGCCGGGCTCTCGGCCGCCCTGCCGCGCGTCGTCGACTCCCCCGAGCGCCTGGTCATGGCCAACGCCGTCTCCCCGACCGCCGGTACGCTCGCGGCGACCGCGGGCGGCGGCCTTGCCTTCGCCGTCCGCCTCGCCCCTCCGGAGGGCACCGCCGACGACACATGGGTCGTGCTCCTCGGCGCCGTCCTCTACCTCTGCGCCGCGCTCTGCTCACTGCGCATGCCCATCGGACTGCTGGGACCGGACGCCTCGGCACCCCGGACCCGGCTGGGCGCGGCGCTGACCGTCACCGCCCGGGGCCTGCTCGACGGGTTGCGCCACCTGAACGAACGGCGCGTCGCCGCCCGCGCCCTGGCCGCGATGGCGCTGATGCGCTTCTGCTACGGCGCGCTGACGGTGATGCTGCTGATGCTCTGCCGGTACGCCTGGTCGGGCGGCGGCCCCGGCGGTCTGGTCCTGCTCGGCTACGCCGTGGTCGCCTCGGGGGCCGGTTTCTTCGCCGCGGCCGCCCTCACCCCTTGGGCAGTCGGCCGGCTGGGGCGGCTGGGCTGGCTGCTGACCTGCGCCGCGGCCGCAGCGGTCCTGGTACCCGCGCTGGGCCTGCCCTTCGAGCCCGTCCCCATGCTGATCGCCGCCTTCGTCCTGGGGCTCGCCACCCAGAGCGCCAAGATCGTCACGGACACGGTGGTCCAGGCGTCCATCGACGACGCCTTCCGGGGGAGGGTGTTCTCCCTCTACGACGTCCTCTTCAACGTCGCCTTCGTGGGCGCGGCGGCGGTGGCCGCGCTGATGCTGCCACCGGACGGGCGGTCGCCCGCGCTGGTGATCGGCGTGGCTCTGATCTACGCGGCGATTGCTTCCGCTATGGCTGGATTTCTTCGCCGCTGACTATTACATCAAGGCCACAGCACCCCACTGAGCTGCGGAAATGTCATGAACACGGGATAACTTACGGGCGGCGTCCGCCGACCGAAAACCACCGTCCCGTGAAGGGGTCTCCGTGACCACTCCGCCGCCCCACCAGAACCCGTACGGCCCGCAGGGCGGTGCCCCCTACGGCCAGCAGCCCGGCCCCTACGGTCAGCCGGGTCCGTACGGCCAGCAGCCCGGCCAGCCCGCTCCGCCGCCCTACGGCCAGCAGCCGGGCGGCTGGGGCGGCGCGCCGACTCCGCCGCCGGCCCCCTCCAGGGGCAAGAAGATCGGCAAGAAGATCGGGACCATCGTCCTCTGCGTCCTGGTCAGCACGGGCCTCTACATCGCCAAGCACATGATCACGGACGACGACACCACCGTGCTGGGAGTCGGCGACTGCCTCCAGAACAAGGGCACGAACTCCAAGCCGGACATCAAGAAGGTCGACTGCACCGACAGCAAGGCGAGCCACAAGGTGCTCAAGAAGGTCGACGGCTCCACGCTGTACACCCTCGCCTGCAACAACGTCGAGGGCACCACGGCCGCGCTCACCTGGGAGGAGCGCTCCAGCAAGTTCACGCTCTGCCTGGGCGACAACAAGAAGTAGCGGGCGTTCGGCCCGGATATGGCCAGGGGCGGTGTTTCACGTGAAACACCGCCCCTGGCCATCTTCATTTGTTCGCACCCAGGTGATGTTTCACGTGAAACATCACCGCGCGCGGCATCAGCTCTGCTCGGCCCACCACTCCTTGAGCGCGGCCACGGCGGCCTCCCGCTCCATGGGGCCGTGCTCCAGACGCAGCTCCAGCATGTGCTTGTAGGCCTTGCCGATCTGCGGGCCGGGGCCGATGCCCAGGATCTCCATGATCTCGTTGCCGTCGAGGTCCGGCCGGATGGAGTCCAGCTCCTCCTGCTCCTGGAGCCGGGCGATGCGCTCCTCGAGCCCGTCGTAGGCCCGCGAGAGGGCGTTGGCCTTCCGCTTGTTGCGGGTGGTGCAGTCGGACCGCGTCAGCTTGTGGAGCCGGTCCAGCAGCGGCCCGGCGTCACGGACATAGCGGCGGACGGCCGAGTCGGTCCACTCCCCGGTGCCATAGCCGTGGAAGCGCAGGTGGAGCTCGACCAGCTTCGAGACGTCCTTGACCAGGTCGTTGGAGTACTTGAGCTTGGTCATCCGGGCCTTGGTCAGCTTCGCGCCCACCATCTCGTGGTGGTGGAAGGAGACCCGGCCGTCCTTCTCGAAGCGACGCGTCTTCGGCTTGCCGATGTCATGGAGCAGCGCCGCCAGGCGCAGGATCAGGTCGGGGCCGCCCCCGGGCTGATCACGGGGGGCCTCCAGGGCCATGGCCTGCTCCAGGACGATGAGCGTGTGCTCGTAGACGTCCTTGTGGCGGTGGTGCTCGTCGCGCTCCAGGCGCAGCGCCGGGAGCTCGGGGAGGGTGAGGGCAGCGAGCCCAGTCTCCACAAGCAGGGTGAGGCCCTTGCGGGGGTGGCTGGAAAGGATCAGCTTGTTCAGCTCGTCCCGGACCCGCTCGGCCGAGACGATCTCCAGGCGGTCCGCCATCCCGGTCATGGCCGCCACCACCTCGGGCGCGACCTCGAAGTCCAGCTGGGCGGCGAAGCGGGCGGCCCGCATCATGCGCAGCGGGTCGTCGGAGAAGGACTCCTCGGGGGTCCCGGGGGTGCGCAGGACCCGTGCGGCCAGGTCCTCCAGGCCGTTGTGCGGGTCGATGAACTCCTTCTCCGGCAGCGCCACGGCCATGGCGTTGACGGTGAAGTCGCGGCGGACCAGGTCCTCCTCGATGGAGTCGCCGTAGGAGACCTCGGGCTTCCGGGAGGTCCGGTCATACGCTTCCGACCGGTATGTGGTGACCTCGATGTCGAAGTCCGACTTACGGCAGCCCACGGTGCCGAAGGCGATGCCGACCTCCCAGACCGCGTCCGCCCACGGCCGGACGATCTTCAGCACGTCCTGGGGACGGGCGTCGGTGGTGAAGTCCAGGTCGTTGCCGAGACGGCCGAGCAACGCGTCCCTCACCGACCCACCGACCAGGGCGAGCGTGAAGCCGGCCTCCTTGAAGCGGCGGGCGAGATCGTCGGCTACGGGGGAGACCCGCAGGAGCTCGCTCACGGCACGGCGCTGCGCCTGGCTGAGCTCGGTCGTCGACGGCGGGGTGTGGCTGTCATTGTTGGCGTTCGGCACAACAGAAGAGGGTACGTGTCCGGGCGCGCCGAAGCCTCCCGGTTGTCGGACGCACTATGACACCTCTCACAAAGCAGGCGCAGTCTGGACAACGGGCCCCGTGGCGATCTTGTAGTGCGGTCCGCAGCACTTCGTCACAGCGGGCATCGTTACCATTCGTGGACGCACCATCCGACGACCACCGACGATGACGAGGGACGGGCGAGCGCGTGGCCGAGGCGGCAGAGGTCCAAGGGGCCTTCGAGGGGACATCGCCCGCTCCTGCCTGCCGGTGGTTCCGGCGCACCGCCCTGCTGCTGGCCGGAGTGCTGCTGGTCGTGGGGCTGGGGCAGCTGCCGCAGGCCCCGGCGGCACGGGCCGAATCGGCGAGCTCGGCGAGCTCCCGGTCCGTCGACGTCTCTCTCGACACTGTGACGCCCGTCGCCCCCAAGCAGGACGACACGCTCACCGTCTCGGGCCGGGTCACCAACAACACGAAGTCGACGATCACCGGTGCCCATGTGGCGCTCCGGGTCGGCCCGCAGATCACCACGCGCAGCGACATCGACGACATCGGCGGCCGGGCGCCCTTCTCGGGCTCCGACGGCTCGGAGGTGGGCGGCAATCACGCCCAGAAGATCGACAACCTGCCTCCGGGTGTCGGCCGTGACTTCACCCTGACCGTTCCGGTGAAGGACCTGGAGCTCGGCAAGGACGGCGTCTACCAGCTCGGCGTCACCCTCTCCGGACAGTCCGGCGGGCAGTCCGAGCAGGTCCTGGGCATCCAGCGCACGCTGCTGCCCTGGCAGCCCTCGACGACCGACGGCAAGAAGACCCGGCTGACCTTCCTGTGGCCGCTGATCTCCGCGACCCACCTCACCGCCCGTACGGTCTCCGACCAGCAGCAGACCCCGGTCTTCCCCAATGACGCCCTGGCCGCCGAGCTGGCGCCGGGAGGCCGGCTCCAGCAGCTCGTGGCGCTGGGCAAGAACCTGCCGGTCACCTGGGTGATCGACCCGGATCTGCTCGCCACGGTCGAGGCGATGACGAAGAGCTACCGGATCGGCGGGCCGGACGACCAGAACCCCGCGCCCGGCCGGGGCCAGGCGGTGGCCAAGCAGTGGCTCAACCAGCTCCAGGAGGCCGTCGCGGACCACCAGGTGGTGGCGCTGCCGTTCGGCGACCCCGACCTGGCCTCGCTCGCCCACCGGGGCAAGGACGTCCCCGGGGCGCTCAGCCACCTCCAGTCGGCCACGGAGCTCGCCTCGACGACCGTGGAAACGATCCTCGGCGTGAAGCCGCGCACGGACTTCGCCTGGCCCGTCGACGGCGCCGTGGACTCCTCCATCGTGGACGTGGCCACCTCGGCCGGCGCCCACAATGTGATCGCCCGCAGCGACAGCGTCCGGGAGCCCGGCGGCTCCTCGTACGCGCCCACCGCGGCCCGGCAGATCGGCGGCGGCAACACGGCGATCGTGGCGGACGCCCGGCTCTCCACCGTCTTCGACGGCGAGATGATCAAGGCCAATGACTCCTCGCTGGCCGTCCAGCGCTTCCTCGCCCAGAGCCTCATGGTGAACAAGCAGGCTCCCGAGAACGAGCGCAGCATCGTGGTCGCGCCGCAGCGCATGCCCACGACGAGCCAGGCGCAGGCGATGGCGACGGCGCTCAAGGGCCTGACGGACGGCCGCTGGACCCAGTCGGCCGACCTCGGGGACGCGGCCAGGGCCCAGCCCGATCCGGCGGCCAACCAGCACATCCCCGGCACGGGCTCGTACCCGGACTCGCTGCGCTCGCAGGAGCTGTCCACCGAGGCGTTCGAGGCGATCCAGCGGACCCAGAGCAGCCTGGACAGCTTCAAGGTCATCCTGACCTCCCAGGACCGCGTGGTCACCCCGTTCGGCAGCGCGATCATGCGGGAGATGTCCACCTCGTGGCGGGGCGACCCCAAGGGCGGGGAGGCGTTCCGGGACGCGGTGCAGTCGTATCTGGACCAGCTCGCCCGGCAGGTCCACCTGATCGCGAAGTCGGACGCGACCCTCTCCGGGCGCAGCGCGACCATCCCGGTGACCGTGCAGAACGGCCTGCTCCAGGGGGTGCGGGGGCTCAAGCTCGTCCTCACCTCCAGCCAGCCCAACCGCCTCAAGATCGACGCGCCTCAGCCGGTGGAGATCGGGGGCGGGCGCCAGCAGTCCGTGAAGTTCGAGACCCGGGCCAACGCCAACGGTCCGGTGAAGGTGACGGCCCGGCTCTACGCCGAGGACGGCCAGCCGTACGGCGAGCCGATCTTCTTCACTGTGCATGTCACCTCCATCACCCCTATGGTTCTGCTCGTCATCGCCGGTGGGGTCCTTCTCCTGGTCCTCGCGGGACTGCGTATCTACCTCCAGCGCAAGCGGGCCGCCGCCCGTAAGGCCGCGGGTGGCGGGCCCGACGGGACGGACGGCGACGACCCGGGCGACGGTGGTGGGCCCGGAGACGACAAGCCGGAGCAGCCGGGTGATCCGGCGGCGGAAACCGGAGCGCGGAGCGGTGACCCGTCCGGCTCAGGTGAGAAAGTGGAACGTTGACGTTTTATGGGGCCGGCAGGCCGCGGACGATGAGGTGGGGTAGCGATGAGCGCGCCGTACGACGGTGACCGCGGTCAGGGCACCGGGGGCGAGCAGCGGGGACAGTACCCGCCGCCCCCGCCTGCCCCGGCCCCTGCCGCCGCGGACCAGTCGCATCAGGGCCCGTACGCCCGGGACCCGTATCTCCGGGACGCCTATGCGTCGGACCCGTACGCCGCGCCGCAGCCCGGCGGCTACCAGCAGCCCCCGGTGCCGCCGCACGGCCCCGACACCCGGGCGTGGGCCCCGGCCCAGGCCCAGCAGCCCCCGGCGCCGGCCCGCCCTTACGAGGAGCAGGACGCCACCCAGGTCATCGGCGTGGGCGGCTTCGACGAGCAGCCGCAGCGGGACGCCTTCGCCCACCTCTACCGTGACCAGCAGCAGCCGTACGAGCCTCCGCGCCCGGACGGCCGGCCGATCCCGGCCCCCGGCCAGTACGGCTCCCCCG